>NZ_CP159823.1:684910-1027365 GCF_047729535.1 Candidatus Pelagibacter sp. Uisw_094
ATTTACATCGCCATTCATTAACTGATTACCTTCGATATAACCTTTAAATTCAAAACCAGTATTATTTCGTTGATTAAGCTGCTGATAAGTTTCTTTTATTATTTCATTTCCTTTAAGTTCTTCTGATCCAATATTTAATAAGGCAACTTTTGCTGTGTCATCTGGATATAGAGATTTAAACAATGAAGATCCCATAATAGAAAAGTCAATTAAGTTTTTTGGGCTACATTCTATATTTGCCCCCAAATCTAACACAACACTCATATTTTTTTTATTTGGCCATAAAGCAGAGAGTGCTGGTTTATCAATATTTTCAATCATCTTTAGGTTAAGTTTTGAAATGACAAGTAATGCCCCAGTATTACCAGCTGAAATAACTATATCGGATTTTTTTTCCTTTACACTTTGTATGGCTAACCACATACTAGTGTTTTTTCCTCTTTTGGCTCCCTCTAAAGGGCTATCGGTTCCTCTAACTACATCTTTAGTATGAATTATTTCAAATGAAGATGAGGGTAACAGGTCATTAATACAATTTTGGATTTTTTCCTTATCACCAAAAATTTGATAAAAAGTATTGGTGTTGCTTTTATAGTGATGATTAATTCCTTCTATAATTTTTTTTGGTGAATTATCTCCACCCATTGCATCAACTGCAATTTTTATTATTTTACTCATTTAATTTTGGACTTTTATTCCTTAGGATCTAAAACTTGTCTACCTCTGTACATGCCAGTCTTTAGATCTAAGTGATGAGGTAATCTGTATTCTCCAGATTTTTTATCCTCAACAATATTAGTAGATTTGAACTTCATATTCTGAGCTCTCCTCATTCCAGTTCTTGACGGTGATTGTTTTCGTTTAGGTACAGCCATAATAAAATTAATGCTTAACTACACCTTTTATATAAGAATTTAAAGTATTATTTTTTAAATTTAACCTATAATTTTCAAAATATTTAACCAAATACTCAATATTAGATGAATTATCTAAAAAATTTACTAAAATAGAGTTTCTAGATTCTATATCTAATTCATCCCATCTGTGAATTTTATCAATCATTCCATAAAATAAGTTTAAGTAATCTTTCATTTTTTTATTAATTGATTGGTCACCATAACCAATTTCTCTGATGCTTAATTCTACTTGTCTAAAGGTGAAATCATAAATTTCTTGAAGTAGTTTTTTATCATTATTTTCCTTATAAACTTTCAAAAAGAAAGCGAAATGAAGTAAAAAGAATATCAATCTATCAGAAAAAGTATCTTGATTTTTAAAATCTTTATACAAATCTTTATTTCTAGTTAATTTAACTAAATTGTTGTAAATATTTATGTAGTTTTTATCCATGAGAAAATTATTTATATTTATTATAATATCATTATTTATTTCAGCTTGTACTTTAAAAAAAGTTGAAAAGCATCATGGTGTTCATTTTTTAAATAAAAAACAAGAAAAGCTTACTGTTAATCAGTCAAATAAAAACGATATTTTAAAATTATTAGGTTCACCATCAACAAAAAGTACTTTTGACAATGATTTATGGATTTATATTGAAAGAAAAACTGACAATTCATCTCTTACAAAATTTGGTAGCGAAAGAATTATAGTTAATAACGTTCTACTATTAGAGATCAATAATATGGGTCTTCTAGAAACAAAAGAATTTCTAGATCTCAATAATATGCAAGAATTAAAATTTGCAGAGCAAACTACTGAAAGTCAATACAAGAAAAATACATTTGTATACGACTTCCTATCCAGTATGAGACAGAAAATTAACGACCCCTTAGGTAAAAGAAAAAGATAAACTTATTCTTTTATCCAGCAATTACAGCCAACAATAATAAAGCTACAATATTAGTAATTTTAATCATCGGGTTTACAGCAGGACCAGCAGTATCTTTGTATGGGTCTCCAACAGTATCTCCAGTCACTGCAGCTTTATGAGCTTCAGAACCTTTTCCACCATGATTTCCATCTTCAATATATTTCTTAGCATTATCCCAAGCTCCGCCACCTGCAGTCATTGAAACAGCAACAAACAGACCTGTTATGATCACACCAAGTAACATTGCACCAACAGCAGCTAACGCTTCAGCTTGACCACCGATAGGTAGAATCACAAAATATAAAACTATTGGGGATAGAACTGGCAGTAAAGATGGTATTACCATCTCTTTAATTGCAGCTTGAGTTAATAAATCAACAAGTTTTGCATAATCTGGTTTTTGAGTACCCTTCATAATTCCTGGGAACTTTTTAAATTGCCTTCTGACTTCTACAACTACAGCTCCACCTGCTCTACCAACAGCTTGCATGCCCATTGATCCAAATAAATATGGAAGCATTCCACCAATTAATAAACCAACAACAACATAAGGATTAGTTAAATCAAAGGTTACAACTATTCCCTCTAATTTGGATCCTGCCGTTCCAGAAAAATGCTTAATATCTTCAACGTAAGCTGCAAATAAAACTAGCGCACCTAAACCAGCTGAACCAATTGCGTAACCTTTGGTAACAGCTTTAGTTGTGTTACCTACTGCATCCAATGCATCAGTGGTCTTTCTCACATTATTAGGTAATTTAGCCATTTCAGCAATACCGCCAGCATTATCAGTTACAGGACCATAAGCATCAAGAGCAACAACCATTCCAGCTAAAGCTAACATTGTAGTAACAGATATTGCAATACCATAAAGACCAGCAATTGAGTTTGTAGCTAAAATCCCAGCAACAATAATTAATGCAGGTATTGCTGTAGCTTCCATAGAAACAGCTAATCCTTGAATAACATTTGTTCCATGTCCTGTTGTTGAAGATTTTGCAATACTTCTTACTGGTCTATATTCTGTTCCAGTGTAGTATTCTGTGATCCAAATTAATAAACCAGTAATAACTAAACCAATTATTCCACAATAATATAAGCTCATACCGGTAAAGCTTTTACCATTAACACTATACTCGCTCGCAAAACCAATTACATAATCAGTTACAGGGTATAAAATTAATAATGAAGAAACGGCAGAGACAACAAATCCTTTATATAAAGCATTCATAACATTCTTGCTTCTTCCAAGTTTAACAAAGAAAGTTCCTAAAATTGAAGTTAAAATACAAGCACCACCAATTGTTAAAGGGTAGATCATCATATTCATATCACCTACAAAAAATATTGAAGATAAAACCATTGTTGCAACAATAGTTACAGCATAAGTTTCAAATAAATCTGCCGCCATTCCAGCACAGTCACCTACATTGTCTCCAACATTGTCTGCAATAACTGCTGGGTTTCTAGGATCATCTTCAGGTATTCCAGCTTCAACTTTACCAACTAAGTCAGCACCAACATCAGCACCTTTAGTAAAAATTCCACCACCTAATCTTGCAAAAATTGATATTAACGAAGCACCAAATCCTAATGCAACTAATGCATTAACTACCTCTCTATCAGCAACTCCCATTCTTAATAAAATATAATAATAAACTGCTATAGCTAATAAAGCTAAACCAGCAACAAGCATTCCTGTAACAGCACCTGATTTAAAAGCTACAGCAAGACCACTCGCTAAACCTTTTCTCGAAGCTTCAGCAGTTCTAACATTAGCTTGAACCGAAACTAACATTCCAACATATCCAGCTATTCCAGATAGTGTTGCACCAATAAAATAACCAAGACCAACTAAAGGGCTAAACACAACACAAATAATGACTAAAACAACAACTCCAACCACGGCTATCGTTTTATATTGTCTTGTTAGGTAAGCTTTAGCTCCAATCTGAATTGCAGATGCAATTTCTTGCATTTTTGCATTTCCAGCACTTAGATTAAGAATATTTAAACCAGTAAAAAAACCATAAACGATTGCAAGTGATCCTGCTGCTATGGTGTAAAGTAATATTGTTTCAATAAGTGAGTTCATGATGCCTTTTTAGTTGTTTGGTTGTTAAAATTTTATTATTTAAAGTCCGGACAATACAAAAAAAGCAATAAAAGGCAATATTTAACTTACTAAAACTTATGAAAATAACCTTTGTTTTTAAGGGATATTTCAAGATTTTTGCCACCAATAATGGATGATTTTTCAACATAGCTTTGGATTGAGCCAATTTTTGTGAGCTTAACTCTACAATTAGAGGCTATTTTCTTTATGATTCCCATCTTGTTTTTTGAGGCCGTAAATAAAATCTGATAATCATCACCATTAGAAATATAGTTGATCTTAGGTAGTTTCTTAAAATCAAGTACTTTTTTAAGGTTATCTGAAATTGGAATATCTTTTAAAAAAAGTTTGTATGATAATTTTTGACTATTAATCATTTTATCAAGATCCGCTAATAATCCATCAGAGATATCAATTGACGTGTTGGCAAATTTCTTAATTTTGTCTGTTAATTGTAATTGAATATTTGGCATAAAATACTGGTTAATAAAATATTTTTTTAATCGCTGATTAAGTTTAATTTTATTTTTTAAAACTAATAAACCCAAATAACTATCACCTAGATTGCCAGATACATAAATATCATCATTAATTTTAGCTTTATTTCTATAGATAATATTATTAGCAAAACCAATTGAGGTAATTGTAAAACTTAACTTATTTGAAAAAACTGTATCTCCACCACTTAAAAATATCTTATATTTATTTTGTTCTTGGTTAAGTGCTTTGCTGATTTTTGATAAATTTGATTTAGAAAAACTTTTTTTATTACCTGACCCTGAAATAAAATAATATTTTGGCTTAACACCTTTACAAATAAGATCTGATATTGACGATCTAATTATCTTTTTAATAACAAGCTCAGGTCTTTTAAAATCTATGAAATGATTTCCTTCTATATATGTATCAACTGATACTGCTAATCTATTTTTTTTATCAAAAAAAACATCATCATTTAAATTTAGGGCACTAGGAGATTTTGTGGAAAGTTTTTGAAAGTAATTTTTTATTAATTCAAATTCATGCATTAGTTGTTCTTATTTTTTTAGCTATTTTGTCTAATATCGCATTTAGATATTTGGTTTGACCATCTTCTAAAAAGTAGTTTGATGCATCAAGATATTCTTTAATAATTATTTTTGTAGATACTTTTGGCTTATATAGAAATTCGAATATAGCTGATTTAACAATTATTTGAAAAACTTTATCTAAATTAGTTAGCTGAATATCTTCACTTAAATATTTTTTAACCTCTTCTTTAATCACTTCATCTCTTTCTATTGTACCTAAAACCACATCCTTAATAAACTTTTTAAACCTATGTTTAGGAAAAGTTAAATCTGTGTCATCATTAAAAAAATTTCCATATAATTTTTGGATAATTATAACCCTTGGACTTTGGTTGGGATTGTATGGAGTTCTCATGTTTATTGAGACAAGACAGATATAACAGCTTGAGCTGCCTCTCTCCCCTTTTTTTTCCTAGCTATAGCTTGACGCATATTTAAACAGGTAATAATTCCGTTACCAATAGGTTTTTTATTTTCTATAGATAGTTTCATTATCGCTTCAGTTGAAGTAAGAGAAATGAAATCAAAGTGTGGTGTCTCACCCTTTATAACACAACCAAGTGCTAAAAAAGCATCATATTTCTTAATATTTTTTGAAATTGTGATTGGTATTTCAAAAGCACCTGGAACACTAATAACTTTTATCAAACAAGATTTTGGTAAAACTTCTTTGGCACTACCAAGTAACCCCTTAGCAATGTCCTTATAATAATCTGCAATAACTATTAAGATTTTTTTTTTCATTAAATGATTTCCTGTTTAGTAATCTTTATATCATAACCTTCTAAACCAATAACTTTTTTGAGAGATTTAGTAATTAATATCATATTTTTGATCTTTAAATCTTTGATTATCTGAGCACCAATACCATAATTTCTTATAAGTTTATCATTTCCCTTTTTGTAGAAATCTTTATTCTTATAATCCTTGAGTGTCTGCGTAACCGATTTTAAGTTTGTATCTTTTATAAAAACTAAAACACAATTATTAAATTTCTTAAAATAATTTAAAGTTTTATCAAATGAGTTTGGTAATTGCTGATTAATTAAATAATTTTGAACTACGTTAGATGAAATTACTCTAACTCTTGGTACTATCCCTTTTTTAATATTTCCTTTAATTAGAGCAAAATGTTCAGATCCATCTAAAAGATTTTCATAAATCCTAATTTTATATTTCTGATTTTTAACTTCAATATCAGATTGTTTTTTAAGTTTAATTAGTTTTTCTTTTTTTAAACGATAAGCAATAAGGTCTTCAATCTTTCCGATCTTTAGATTATGTTTTTTTGCAAAGTTAAATAAATCTTGACCCTTGGCCATTGTACCATCTTCATTCATTATTTCACAAATAACTGCTGAATTATTTTTTTTAGCTAGTTTTGAGATATCCACAGATGCTTCTGTATGACCGGCTCTGACTAAAACACCTCCATCTTTGGCAATGATTGGAAAAACATGCCCAGGCGAAACAATATCTTTTTTATTTACATTTTTCTTTGATGCAATTTTAATTGTCTTAGCTCTATCTTTTGCTGAAATCCCAGTTGTAATTCCTTTTTTTGCTTCGATAGAAATTGTAAAAGCAGTTTTATTCCTTGATTGATTTATTGGTGACATTAAGGATAAATTTAACCGTTTTGCCTGTACGCTATCTAGTGCTAGGCAAATTAATCCACGACCATATTTGGCCATAAAATTAATATTTTTAGCACTTGAGTCTGTTGTTGATATTATTAAGTCTCCTTCATTTTCTCTTTTTTCATCATCAACCAAAATAAACATGCCACCTCTCTTCGCTATGGCAATTATGTTTTCTATTGGGGTAAAACTATTTTTTTTCATTAAAATAATTTCTAACGTATTTAGATAAGATATCTATCTCTATATTAATGAGACTGTTTTTTTTTAGAGATGATAAATTAGTGAGATTATATGTGTGTGGTATTACCCATATTTGAAAACCCTTTTTAGTTACTTTAGAAATTGTTAAAGAAATTCCATTGATACAAATAGAAGCTTTTTCAATTAAGTTTGCTCTTTCTTTTTTAACAAGCTCAAAATCAAATAAATATGATTTATCTATCTTCTTAATACTCTGAATTTTACCTACTGCATCAATGTGGCCTTGACAAATGTGACCTGATATTTTTTGACCAAATTTTAAAGGAAGTTCAAGGTTAATTTTATCATTAATTTTTAAGAATTTGAATTTTGATCTTTGTATGGTTTCATCTGAAAGATAAAATTCCATCATTTTATTTCTAATATCAATTAATGTTAAGCAAACACCGTCACAGGCAACTGATACACCTAGATCTTTACGTGTTAATTTTAAATCAGCTTTTATAAAGATATTAATACCCTTTGATCTTTTTTCAAATTTAGTGATTAAGCCTTGGTTGAAAATTATTCCATTAAACATAATATTATTTGTAAAGTGTAATTAAGTCTTTGCCTAATTTTTTATTAATTTTCAATTTATTTTTATAATTTTTCTTTAATACATTAAGAAAGTTAAACTCTTTATAGTTAACCAACTTTGGTAAATTTTTTGCACATTTGTATAGATAAAACTCATTAAATAATCTTTTTTTAACGATGTGTTTAGAAAGGTCATTTCCTCCTTCAACTAATAAATTTCTACAGCCAAGGACATAAAGTTTTTTTAAAATTGACTTAATATCAAAGCTATTTTTAATTAATTTACCTTTGATTAAAGTTATACCTTTTTTTTTAAACATTAATTTTTCTTTAGTTTTGGCATTATGATAAAAAATTATAGTATTGTTTTTATTTGCTGTTTTAAAAATATACGAATTTTTTTTAGTTTCTAGATGTCTGTCTAAAATTATTCTTTTAGGAGAAAATTTATTCAAACCTTCTAGTCTACAGTTAAGTTTTGGGTTGTCTTTTTTTAGAGTTTTGGAAGAAATCATTAATGAGTCATTTTTATATCTAAGAAAATGTGTGAATTTATCGGTATGAATATCTGAAATTCTTTTTGTACCTTTACTATATATTAAATTATTTTTAGAAGTTGCAATTTTACCAGTAACGTAAGGAAGGTTATTTTTTCTATTAAAGAAATAAGGTATATAAAATTTATTAATTTCATTTTTAAGTAAATTTTTTTTTACTAAAATATCTTTGGATTGAAGAATTTTTAAAGTTTTACCTTTAACTTTTTTATCAATATCTTCTACCGCATACACAACTTCTTTAATTTTATTTTTAATTATAATATTTGTGCACGGCGGGGTTTTTCCATAATGACTACAGGGTTCAAGAGTTACATACATTTTTGAATCTTCTAGGTTTTCATTTGAATTTTTAATAGCATTAAATTCAGCATGAGGTGTGCCATCAAAACCTGTTTGACCAATTGAAAGTATTTCATTATTTTTAACAATTACACATCCAACAGAAGGGTTAACTCCAGTCAGTCCATGTCGTGCTTTAGCCAAGTTTAAAGCAAGCTCCATAAAAGTTTTATCTTTTTTTGAAAATTTATCTTTTTTTGTAGACATCTAATTTGTCCACGAATTGTACAAAGTCTTTTTCTTCTCTAAAATTTCGATATACCGATGCAAATCTAACGTACGCAACTGGATCAAGATCTTTCAAACCTTCCATAACCATTGTGCCAATTGTATTTGATGAAATTTCACTTTGGCCAAGTTCCTCTAATGCTCTTGAAGTCCTGCTAATAAACTTTTCTGCTGTTTCAGTATCAATCGGCCTTTTCTTTAATGCTATGTAAATCGATTTTGAAAGCTTATCTCTATCAAAAGATGATTTTCTTCCATTCTTTTTAATAACCATTATTTCTCTAAATTGAACTCTTTCAAAAGTTGTGAATCTGGCTCCACATACACAAAGTCTTCTTCTTCTTATGGCAGTACCATCTTCTGTAGGTCTTGAATCTACGACTGATGTTTCACCTTTTTTACAAATCGAACAAATCATTATTTTAAATTTTTATATATTGGGAAGTGAGAGGTAAGCTCTACAACTTCATTTCTAACTTCTTCTTCAATTTTACTATTGTCTTCAGGATTGTCAGATAAACCTTTTACAACTTTAGTTATTAACTCACCTACTTTTTCGAATTCTTTTAATCCAAAACCTCTAGTTGTAGCGGCTTGAGTTCCCAATCTTATACCAGAAGTAATCATCGGCTTTTCTGAATCGAAAGGTATTCCATTTTTATTACAGGTAATATTAGCATTAGAAAGGCTTTCGGCTGCTAAATTACCTTTAACATTAAAAGGTCTTAGGTCAACTAACATTAAGTGTGTATCCGTACCGCCAGAATAAATCTTAAAGCCATTATTCTTAAGTGTCTCTGATAAAATTTTAGCATTAACTAAAACTGATTTAATATAATCTTTAAAATCTGGTCTTAATGCTTCTAAAAAACCAGCAGCCTTTGCTGCAATGACGTGCATCAATGGTCCGCCTTGATAACCAGGAAATACTGCTGTGTTAAATTTTTTTGCTAAGTCTTCATGATTAGTTAAAATAATTCCACCTCTAGCACTTCTAAAAACTTTATGAGTTGTTGAAGTTACTACGTGTGCATGTTCACATGGATTTGGGTAACCTTTACCAGCAACTAAACCTGAAAAGTGTGCCATATCTACCATTAAATATGCACCTACTTTATCAGCAATATCTCTGAATCTTTTAAAATCAATTACTCTAGAGTAAGCACTTCCACCACAAATTATAAGTTTTGGTTTGTGTTCTAATGCAAGTTTTTCAACATTATCATAATCGATAAGTTCTGATTCTTTATCAACATCATACCCTATTGGATTGAACCATTTACCTGACATTGAAATTTTTAATCCATGCGTAATGTGTCCGCCAGAATTTAAACTCATTCCCATAAATGTATCACCAGGATTTAATAGTGCTAAAAATACAGCTCCATTGGCTTGAGCTCCAGAATGTGGTTGAGCATTTGCAAATTTACAATCAAATAATTTTTTCAATCTTTCAATGGCTAAGTTTTCAGCAACATCAACATGTTCACATCCATTATAGTATCTTTTTCCAGGATATCCTTCTGCATATTTATTTGTCAAAACTGATCCTTGCGCTTCTAAAACAGCTTGTGAAACAATATTCTCAGAAGCAATTAATTCTATATGCTGTTGTTGTCTTTTTAATTCATCACTTATTGCTTTATGTAATTCTGGATCAGTTACAGATAAGCTATCTTCAAAAAAGCTTTTATAGTTTTCGTTTAAATAGTTTTTTTCACTAGACATAATTAAATTTTCTTAATTCTTTTTGCGTGTCTTCCACCTTCAAACTTTGTATTTAAAAAAACACTAACACAATTTAAAGCATTTTTTTTAGTAAGCAGTCTAGATCCCAATGTAATGATATTTGCATCATTATGCAATCTTGATAATTTAGTAGATTTTAAATTAAAACATTGAGCTGCACGTATATTTTTATGTCTGTTTGCAGCAATATTCATTCCCATCCCAGAGCCACAAACTAATATACCAGTATGATTGTTATTGGTTTTAACTTTTCTTGCCACTTTATGAGCATAATCAGGATAATCAACTCTATCACTATTGTATGGGCCTAAGTCTGTATAATTAATTTTTTTTTTATCTAAATGAAGTTTAATTAGTTCCTTTAACTTATAACCAGCGTGATCTGATGATAAAAATATTTTTTTCAATCTAATTAAACTTATAATCTAAAACACATGCTACTAGATGAACTCTATTTTCTTCTCCACCATTAAAAGCATTATGATATTTTGTATTGTTAGTAACCCACACCGATCCATCTGCAGGCATATGTTTTGCAACATTGTCTATAACCATTAGACAGCCTGGATTTGAAATTAGGGGTATATGCAATCTTGGTTCTGGATCTCTATGCCAACTCAACGTTGATCTTGGCTCCTTTAATAAAATCCTAACTCTACCTAATTTATATTTTGTAGAAAGTACATCAAACACTTCTTTAAAGTAGGTGTTTTCATAGTCAGGTATAAATTCTGAATAAGCAGCTTCATCAATTGAAACATCTCTTGAAACTTCTTTTCCTGACTTATCTGGTTTTGTCCAATAAACACCTCTGGCTTTACTTCCTTTTACAGAGTCTGGGTCACCAGGAATTTGTGTTAGAGAAATAGCTCCAAAGTGGGCAATTCCTCCACCATCATCAAATTTTTTAGTTTGAATAATTTGATTGTAGGCTTCTTGTAATTTATCAATATCAAACTTAATATTTTGTTTTTGAAAGTCACTAAAATCTAAAATCTTCTCTTCTTTTTTTAGATCTAAGTTTATAATATTTTTATTTTCAATACTCATGCTGATTGTTTTTTACTTAATTTAATATATATTTGTATAATACATTTGTCGCATTTTAAAAATAGATTTAAACATGATTACAGGAAATTATCCAAATTTAAGGCTTAGACGTAGTCGTAAAAACGATTGGTCTAGAAGATTAATTCAAGAGAATAGCCTATCTTCTAGTGATTTTATATTACCTATATTCTTAATTGATGGAAAAAATATAAAACAATCCATTAAAACAATGCCTGATGTTTATAGATATACAATAGATAAACTTGGAATTATTGTTGATAGAGCAATCAAAAACAAAATACCAATGGTTGCATTGTTCCCAAATACAAACAAAACAAAAAAAAATCATATTGGAACTGAAGCTTTAAATGAAGATAATCTTGTTTGTAAAGCCATACGATATATTAAAAAAAGATATAATAATGAAATTGGTATTATGTGTGATGTAGCCTTAGATCCCTACACTTCTCATGGTCATGATGGTTTATTAAAATCAGGTTACGTATTAAATGATGAAACTATTGAAGTCTTGATAAACCAATCATTATTACAAGCAGAAATTGGTTGTGATGTTTTAGCTCCATCAGACATGATGGATGGAAGAATTGGTAAAATAAGAAAAGCTTTAGATAAAGAAGGTCACGAAATGGTTCAGATACTTTCTTATGCTGTAAAATATGCATCAAGTTTTTATGGTCCGTTCAGAGATGCTGTTGGTTCAAAAGGTTTACTAAAAGGTGATAAGAAAAATTACCAAATGGACTTTAGAAATAGTGATGAAGCGATAAGAGAGGTAGCTCTAGATATTAAAGAAGGAGCTGATATGGTTATGGTTAAACCTGGCATGCCTTATCTAGACATAATTAAAACAGTGAAAGATAATTTTAAAATTCCTGTTCTAGCCTATCAAGTTTCAGGTGAATACAGTCTATTAAGTAATAGTATAAAAAAAGGGCTGATAGATAAAAACTCAGTATTAGAAAGTTTGATTTCATTTAAAAGAGCTGGGGCAAACGCTATAGTAAGCTATTACGCTGATAGAATTAACGATTTAATCAAATAATTATTTTAAAAGACTAATAAAATGAGTCCTAGAAGTTGGAAGGTTTAGATTATTAGGTTTAAGAATACTTTTTTCAAGGTAATCACTAACAAGTTTTAAACCTTTGAGTAAATTTTTTAAATTAACATCTAGATTGCTTTCATCTATTAAAAAATTTGGAATACTTTTTTTCTCAGTTGAGGATTTAACAAAATAATTGATTTCACTATCAACAATCTCTTTTTCAACCATATTTTTTAATTCTAAATCATATCCTAATAATTTTAAAAGTTCTAACTCCCAGAAAATATATTTTTGTATCCAATTATGATAAGTTAATATTTCAAAAAATTTATCAATTAATTTAAAAATTTCTTTATTAGACTGAGCTTCAGCAGTAAGAAGCTTTATAAGATGCATTGCTGAGGTAATACATGATAGTTTTTGATTTTCGTCAAAATAGAGTGGAGTTAAGGCTTTTAGAATTTCTATTTTAAAATAACCAATTCTAGTAACACTTTTAGAATTATAGTTTACATAAATTTTATTACCAATTTGTAAATAGTTTTTGATTTTCTTTGATGTACCACCAAAAATTATCCCTGAGATTTTTCCATGGTTTTCTGTAAAAACTTCAGCAATTATTGAATTTTCACTGTATCTATTTTTGGAAACTAAATAAGCGCTATCATCCCAATTCATTTTTTAAAAACATCCTCAATGCATAAAGAGGCAGCATTCTGTTCTGCATCCTTTTTAGATGATCCCTCTGCTACAAAAAATTTAGTATTTTTTAATTTAACAGCAACTTTAAAAAGTGGTTTATGTCGAGGCCCAGTATTAGATATTAGCTTATAAATAGGCAAGACTTTAAAAATCTTAAGTGAATACTCTTGGAGTTTTGTCTTTGCATCAATTTGGGTTACAACGCTCGCTGTAATATGATCACTCCATAAATTGAGAATAAATTTTTCAGTTAAATTTAAACCTTTGTCAAGATAGATCGCTCCAATTAAAGCTTCTAAACAGTCTGCTACTATTTTATCTTCAATTTCAATTTTTTTATTCTTAGGGTTTAAAACTAAAATATATTTCTCTAATTCGATTTTTTTAGCAATTTCTAGACATTTCTTTTTATTTACTAATGAGGCAAATTTTTTATCTAGCACCCCCTCTCTTTCCTCTGGATAAAGTTCTAATAATTTTTTTGCGATAATAAGACCTAAAACTCTATCTCCTAAAAATTCAATTTTTTCATTATTGTTTATTGAATCAAAACTTTTGTGCGTTAAGCTTTTAATGAAAATTTTTTGATCTGAAAACTTTAATTTTAATTTCTTTTCTAATGTTGTGGGATTAATTTTCATTAAATAATTTTCTTAAAAAACCTGTCAAATCTAATTGTTTTATGCCATTTCCAAAAAGAAAAGATACTTCCGATTCTAAAATCAGATGAAAAAAAAATAAATTGGGCTTTGCCGACTAAATTATCTTCATGAACATAACCGACACTAGTCAGGTATCTACTATCTTTAGAACAGTCTCTGTTGTCACCTAAAAAAAAGTAGTGTTTAGAAGGAACTATAAAATTATCAGAATTTTGAAAACTATAACTTTTTAAATATACACTATTATGTGTTTTGCCATTTGGAAGTTTTTCCTCAAATGTATTGACGTCTATAGTTTGATTTCCACAATAAATTTTATCATTTTGGGAAATTCTAGATTTAAATATTTGATTATTGTTTACAAGTAGATCTCCGTTAATGAATTGAATATTATCACCTGGTAGACCAATTAATCTTTTAATATAATCTGTCCTATTATCAGCTGGTGTTTTAAAAACAATAACATCGCCAACCTTAGGTTTTTTAGAAAATACTCTTCCATTTATTATTGATGGGCTAAAAGGAAAAGAATGCTTGCTGTAACCATAAGAATACTTCGTAACAAACAATCTATCACCAATTAAAAGTGTTGGTTCCATTGATGAAGAGGGGATATAGAAAGGTTGAATAAAAAGAGATCTGATAACAATAGCTATTACTAAAGCGTAAAAAATTGTCTTAACATTATCAATTATAATATTTTTAGTTATCATTTTTTTTGTAAAATCACGTAAGCTATAGAATATTTTTTTTCATCTGAAATTGACAGAAAGAAATCAAAAGACGATATCTTGAATTGTTTTTTAACAATTTTTTTAATTTTATCTGTTACTACAAATGAAGGTTTGCCTAATTTATCGTTAATTATAGTTATGTCTTTAAAATTCAAATTATCTCTAAAACCTGTTCCAATTGCTTTAGAAAATGCTTCTTTAGCAGCAAATCTTTTAGAATAATAAGATTTTTTATTTGTTATTTTTTTGGCTATCAATATTTCTGAGCTAGAAAAAACTCTTTTAATAAAGCTAATATTTTTTAAAGATTTATGTATTCTAATATTTTCTACTATATCAACACCGATACCAAGAATTTTCATATCTATTTATTGGTTATTTTTTTAAATGCCTTAATAGTTTTTTTTAAACCATGAGTGAGTGACTCACCAATTATAAAATGACCAATATTAAATTCGGTAATTTCTTTAATTTTACTTAGTATGGCAGTAGTTTTATAGTCGAGACCATGGCCAGCATGAACCTCAATTCCAAGCTGAACACCAAGTTTTGAACATTTTTTAATTTTTAAATATTCATTTTTATAATTTTTATTTTCTTTTACTAAATTAGAAATTTTCCCAGTATGTAATTCAACACAAGAAGAATTTAATTCTTTTGAAATTTTTATATCTTTTAACGTTGGGTCAATAAATAAACTTGTTCTAATATTTTTTTTATTAAATAATGATATTATTTCTTTTATTTTTTTTTTATTTTTTATTAAGTTTAATCCACCTTCTGTAGTTACTTCTTTTCTTTTTTCTGGAACTATGCAAATAAAATTAGGTTTATTTTTTAATGCTATATTTATTATTTTTTTGTTTAGTGAAATTTCTAAATTAGTGATTATTTTTTTATCTTTACAAATTTTAATAACATCAATATCTTTTATATGCCTTCTGTCTTCTCTCAAATGTATAGTTACTGAATGAGCTCCACATTTAGTCACATGCTTAGCAATGGTTAACGGATCTGGGTGGAACGATCCTCTTGCATTTCTTATTGTAGCAACATGATCAATATTAATACCTAATCTTTTCATTTTATAAATCTACTTCCGGGAACTGTAATCGGAGTATTTTTAAGACTTTCTGGAAGGTTATTTTTCTTAAATGTTGGAACGTCTATCTTCATATGTGAGATAATATTCTTTTTTATCTTTAGTGAGTTTTTGGTTGATCTATCGATAATCGAGGCAAAGCCGATAAGTTTCGCACCTGGTTTTGTAATCAACTTGACGCATTCTAAACTTGATTTTCCTGTTGTTATAACATCTTCAATTATTAAAACTTTTGATCCTTTTTTTATATGAAACCCACGTCTTAAAACAAATTTACCATTAACTCTTTCACAGAATATTGTTTCTTTTTTTAGAAGTTTACCAATTTCATAACCAATAATAACTCCCCCCATTGCGGGGGCTAAAATCAAATCTATAGATTTAAATTTTTTTTTAATTTTTTTTGCTAATGAATTACAAATATCCTTAGCTAAATGAGGAAAGCTTAAAAGTTTAGCGCACTGAATATATTTAGGTGAATGCAAACCTGATGAAAGAATAAAATGGCCTTCTAAAAGTGCGTTAGTTTTTTTTAAAATATTTAAAGATTTTTCGTGTGAAAGCATTACGTTCCTTTAACCAGTTATCCTCATGTCTAATAATTTTAAATTTTATTTCCTTTTGTTTTAACTCACTGATAAAATTTGTAAAGTTCTTCAAGTCTCTTATAATTAGATTGAATTTAAAATTAATATATTCTTTAGACTTTTCTTTCATTTCAACACTCGAGATGTTTAAACTATGGCTACCAAGTAAAGTTGTTATCTCTCCTAGCTTTCCTGGTTTATCAGGCAAAGAAATCCATAGCGTAGTATTGTATTTTTTAATTCTTTGAGCCTTCTCTTCTCCTTTTTTATACCAATACTTTCTAATTGCTGATCTTGCTTTTCCAGTTTTTGTAACAGGTATCCAGTGCAATGAAGGTGATTTATTTTTAGAAGTGATAATATCAACAACATCTCCATTATAAAGTATACTTTGTAACTCACTATCGTTACCATTAATTTTACAAGCTATAGTGCTATTACCTATTTTGGTATGCACAGCATAAGCAAAATCGATTGGTGTCGCGTCCTTTGGTAATTTAATTACAGATCCTTTTGGCGTAAAACAAAAAACATTTTCCTGAAACATTTGTAGCTTGGTATACTCATAAGAGTGTTCTGGGTTTTCATTCTTATCAATAATCTCAACTAAATCGGCAAGCCAATCATATTCTTTCCACGTTAATGAATTAAATTTTTCAGAAGATTTATATTTCCAATGTGATGCTATGCCTCTTTCTGCATACTCGTGCATTTGCGATGTTCTGAGTTGTATTTCAATTGGCCTTCTATTGGGTCCTATAATTGAAGTATGTAATGATTGATATTTATTAATCTTAGGCGACGAAATATAATCTTTAAATTTCCCAGGTATACAATTCCACTCTTTGTGAAATATACCAAGAGCTTTATAGCAGTCTTCAATGTTATCAAGAATTATTCTAAATCCAATGATATCTGAAATTTGCTCTAGTGATATTCTTTTTTTTTGAACTTTTCTCCAAATAGAAAAAGGAGTTTTTTCTCTGCCAATAATTTCAGCATTTATTTTGTGTTCATTTAACAATCCACTGAATTGTAATGAAATTGAATTAAAGCTATTTACTTTATCATCTTTAATTTCATCTAATCTTTTTTTTATAAGTTCTCTTGCATTGTTATTTAGAACTTTAAAAGATAAATCTTCTAGTTCATCCCTAATTCTATGCATCCCCATTCTGTCTGCTAATGGTGCATAAATTTCCATAGTTTCTTTAGCGATACGTTCTTTTTTTTCAATTTTTGAAATTGCATCAATGGTCCTCATATTGTGTAATCGATCAGCGATTTTAACAAGAAGAACTCTAATATCTTTTGAGGTTGCTATGATTAATTTTCTAAAATTTTCTGCTTTTGATGTTGATGTGGCTTGATTTTCAAAGACTGATATTTTTGTTACACCATCAACTAAATCGGCAACCTCTTGACCAAACTCATTTTTTATAGTTTCGTAGGTAGCATATGTATCTTCAATAGTATCGTGAAGCAGTCCTGTTGCTATAGTTGCGCTATCTAGCTTTAGTTCAGTTAATATATTAGCTACCGCAATAGGGTGAATTGAGTATGGATCGCCAGAATCGCGTTTTTGATTTTCATGTGCTTTAACAGCAAAATTATAAGCTTTATTTAATTTTTCTGGATTTAAAAACTTATTATAAACTTTGACTTTATTTATTAACTCTTCTGAATTAAGCATTCTTAACTATAACATCAATTTATATTTGTTTGATAGATCTTAAATCTTTAATTGGTAAAGAATTAATTAAATTAACTATATTAATCTTAGATTCTGGATGTTTCCAACCCCTATCTATTTCAAATAATGGCAACAAAACAAAATTTCTCTTAGTCATCTTTGGATGAGGAGTTGTTAGTTTATTGTTGTTTATATTCAAAATTTTTTTATCATAATCAATTATATCAATATCGCATGTTCGTGGATCGTTTTTTTTTGATCTAACCCTGCCTAATTTTAATTCAATAAAGTTACAAATTTTTAATAATTCTAACGGTTCTAAGATTGTCTCAATTTTTATAACAATATTTATAAAATTTGGCATTAATGGGTTTGGCCAAGATTTTGATGAATAATGAGATGATACTTTTGATATCTTAATTTTATTTTTTTCTAATTCAGACATAGCCATATGAATGTTGGTAATTTTGTTACCTAAATTTGATCCTATTGCTAAATATGATTGTTTAACTTGATTTTCTAATGTGTCTTGCTTTTTCACGATTCCAATCTCTATTTTTTTTAGTAGCTCTTTTATCAAATTGTTTTTTACCTTTTGCTACTGCTATTTCTATTTTAGCTTTTCCCTTTTTAAAATACATCTTTGTTGGAACAAGAGTAAAACCATCTCTCTGCATTTTACCAATTAATTTGTTAATTTCTTTTTTATTTAACAACAGCTTTCGTTCATCAGTGGGGTTATGATTTGAATAACTGGCTTGTTTAAAGGCTGAAATATGAGAATTAATTAAAACTATTTCACCTTCTTTCTCTACAGCGTAAGAGTTTGCAATATTCACCTTTCCCTCTCTAATGGATTTAATTTCTGATCCTTTAAGAACTATTCCTGCTTCAATTAAGTCTTCAAAAAAAAAGTTAAAACTTGCTTTTCTATTTAAGCAAATAATTTTTAAACCAGAATTGGCTTTTTTGTTCATTAGAGTAGATTTGCTGATACTAAAGCTTTTTTAACAATATCCTTGGTTGGGTCTGTAACCTTGATTAAAGGTAATCTAACATTGTCATCGCAAAGACCCAGAAGTTTTGCAGCATACTTAACGGGGCTTGGATTGCTTTCTACAAACATGGAGTTATGAACGGGTTGTAAAATTTTATCTAGTCTGATTGCCTCAAGTTTGCTCTCGTCATTTTCTGTTTTTGAGGCTTTTTGAAAATCAGAACATAACTTAGGAGCAATATTTGCAGTTACACTTATAGATCCAATACCACCTCTGTTATTAAATTCTAAAGCGTTATCGTCATTACCTGTCAACTGAACAAAATCAGTTCCCATTTTATCTTTTTGTTGATTAACTCTATTTAAATCACCAGTAGCATCTTTAACACCAACAATATTTTTCAATTCAAATAATCTAGCCATTGTATCAACAGTCATATCAACTACAGATCTTCCAGGAATATTGTAAATTATAATTGGTATCCCACATTTGTCGTTTATTGCTTTATAATGCTGATATAATCCTTCTTGAGTTGGCTTGTTATAATATGGGGTTACTATTAGAGCTGCATCCGCACCTGCTTTTTCAGCGTGTGTTGTCAGAGAAATTGCTTCTTTAGTTGAATTAGAACCAGTACCAGCAATAACTATAGTTTTTCCATCACTTTCTTTAACGCATAAATCTATTACTTTTTGATGTTCATCGTGGCTTAATGTTGGCGATTCACCTGTTGTTCCAGCAGGCACCAAACCGTTAGTACCATTTGATATTTGAAAATGAATAAGCTTAATATAAGCTTCTACATCGAGCTCATTATTCTTGAACGGGGTTATTAAAGCAACATTTGATCCTTTGAACATAAATACTTATAACATAGTTTAAAGATTCATTTAGTAAATTTATGCCCAGAAAGATATTTTTTTTTATAAAATCACTATTATTAAGTTCGATAATAATAGGAAATGTTTTTGCTGCTGAAATATCAATAATTCCTTTAAAAAAACCTTTTTTAAATGAAGAGGCTCAGAGTGCAAAGATATCACAGGGTATACTTAAACCCAAACCTAAACCATCCAAAAAAAAAGAGGAACCTAAAACTACAGTAGTCAAAAAAGATCTAAAAAAAATTAATTTTCTTATTCCTAAAAGTAAACCTTTGGTTGTTAAAAAGAGCAAACCAGTAGTCAAGAGTAAGTCAAAATACTACAGTCAAAAAGATTATGGAATTGCAAAAAAATCTATTGCAGCAATGCAAAAAAGTCAGTGGTCAACAGCACTATCACAGTCTAAAAAAGCTAAAGACAAATCTATATATAATTTTATTCAATGGAGACATTTGCTAACTACAGGCAACCAAGCAAGTTTTTATGACTATTTAACATTTATAAAAAATAATGAAAACTACCCAAGAATAAGTAGAATTCGGTATTTAGCTGAACACAAACTTTCAACAAATAAGATCTCACCAAATAAGATCATAGGTTGGTTTAATTCTGAGGAACCATTAAGTGGTTATGGAAAGCTAATACTTGGAGAAAGCTTTATATTAACAGGTAATATCACCAAGGGTACCTCTCTAATTAAAGATGGCTGGATAACTGCAGATTTAAATAGGTCTAATATGAAATTCTTTAGGAAAAAATATAAAAAATATTTAGATGCAAATGATTATATCAAACGTGCAGATTATTTAGCCTGGGAAGGTAAATCTTGGGATTTAAAAAGAATGTTAAGATATTTGCCTAAAGACTACGAGTTGCTTTATACAGCTAGACAAATTTTAATGAGTAAGTCTTATGGTGTTGATAATGCAATCAAAAATGTTCCAACAAAACTTAAAAATGATGCTGGACTAAATTACGAACGACTTAAATGGAGAAGAAAAAGAGGAAAAGTCGACAACTCCTTGGAGATTATATTTAAAGTTCCAAACAATAAAGATTATTTAGTTAGGCCAGACAAGTGGTGGAAAGAAAGAGCAATAATGACACGAGCTCTTATTTATAAGAAGAAATATGAGTCGGCTTATAAAGTTGCGAGCAAACATTCTTTGGACATAGGCCCAGAATATGCAGATGCTGAATGGATGAGTGGTTGGATTGCATTAAGCTTTTTAGATGATCCTATTTTAGCAATAGACCATTTTAATAATTTTTATCAAAATGTGAGTTACCCAATTAGTTTATCTCGTGGCGCTTATTGGCTTGGGAGATCTTATGAAAAAATTGGTGATAAAGAACAATCTAATCAATGGTATGAAGAAGCAACCAAATATTTATCAACATATTATGGTCAACTAGCATTTCTAAGAATTAAACCCAATGAAACATTTGAGTTAGATGAACAAGCTATTGTACCTGATGCTTATAGAAAATATTTTTATAAAAAAGAATTAGTAAAAATTGTTCATCTTTTAGATGAACTAAATAAGGATAGGTATACAAAAAATATATTAAGACACTTAGCTAATGATAATATTAAAGGTGGAAGTGAAATTTTAGCAGCAGAGCTTGCAACTAATATATCAAGATATGATTTTGCAATACAAGTTTCAAAGATTGCATCTTATCAAAAAAGATTTCACAATAATTTTAACTATCCAATAATAAGTACGCCTGAATACGTTAATGGAAGGAAAATACCAGAAACTGCTTTTATTCTTTCTCTTATTCGTCAAGAAAGTGAATTTGATATGAGGGCAAACAGTCATGTTGGTGCTCAGGGATTAATGCAATTAATGCCTTACACTGCTAAGCTGGTTGCCAAACAAGCAAAGTTACCCTATTCAAAATCAAGGTTAACATCCGATCCTGAATACAATATTAATCTAGGATCACATTATATAGCTGGTTTAATTTTACAATATGATGGGGCTTATCCTTTTGCTGCAGCCGCCTATAACGCTGGTCCAAAAAGAGTTAAATATTGGAAAAAGATAAATAAAGACCCGCAAAAAAAACAAGTTGATTTTGTAGATTGGGTTGAATTAATTAAATTTAAAGAGACAAGAAATTATGTTCAGCGTGTTATGGAAAACTATAATGTGTATAGATATATCTTAGAAAAAAAGCCTATTAAAATGAAGAACTTTTTTAAAGATCACCCTTTATTTTAATGGCGGAAGAGGAGGGATTCGAACCCTCGGTACAAGTTTCCCCGCACGGTCATTTAGCAAACGACTGGTTTCAGCCTCTCACCCACTCTTCCACTGCGACATTGATATAACCGATTGTATTGAATATTCAATATTTATAAAGTAATTCTTGAATAATATTATGAAAAATAAGTATTCAATATTCTCATTAGTTAAAAATGCTTTTTCCTATCATGAAAATTGGCAAAAAGCCTGGAAAGATCCCACTATAAAAAAAGAATATGATGCAGTTATTATTGGTGGTGGTGGTCATGGTTTAGCAACTGCGTATTATTTAGCAAAAAAACATAATATGAAAAATATTGCTGTTGTAGAAAAAGGCTGGATTGGTGGTGGAAATACAGGAAGAAATACTACGATTATACGATCCAATTATTTATGGGATGCTAGCGCTGGTCTTTATGATCATGCATTAAAATTATGGGAAGGTTTATCTCAAGAAATAAATTATAATGTTATGTTTAGTCAAAGAGGTGTGATGAATCTTGCACATAACTTACAAGATGTTAGAGATTTAAAAAGAAGAACACACGCTAATAGATTAAATGGCATAGATGCAGTTTACTTAAGCACAGAAGAAGTTAAAAAATTTTGTCCTATTATTAATACTTCACAAGATATTCGATACCCCGTATTGGGTGGAACTTTGCAAAGAAGAGCTGGTACAGCAAGACATGACGCTGTTGCTTGGGGATATGCTAGGGGTGCAGATGAAATGGGAGTAGATATAATTCAAAATTGCGAAGTTAAAGGAATTAAAAGAAACGGCGATGAAGTAGAAGGTATTGAGACAACAAGAGGTTTTATAAAAACTAAAAAAGTTGGAGTAGTTGCTGCTGGTCATTCAAGTGTATTAGCAAATATGGCAGGCTTAAGGTTGCCTTTAGAAAGTAAACCTCTTCAAGCTCTAGTTTCAGAGCCAGTTAAACCAATTATTGATACAGTGGTAATGTCTAACGCTGTTCATGCTTATGTTAGTCAGTCTGACAAAGGTGAACTTGTAATAGGTGCTGGTACTGATGATTATATTTCTTATTCACAAAAAGGTAGTCATGATATTGTTGAGGGTACATTGAATGCAATCTTAGAACTTTATCCAATTTTTAGTAGAATGAGAATGCTTCGACAATGGGGTGGAATAGTAGATATCTGCCCAGATGCTAGTCCTATTATTAGTAAAACGACTGTAAAGGGTTTGTATTTTAATTGTGGTTGGGGAACTGGCGGATTTAAAGCAACACCTGGATCTGGTGATTTATTTGCTCACACAATAGCAAATGATGAACCACATAAATTAAATGCAGCATTTAATTTAAATAGATTTATTAGTGGAGACCTTGTTGATGAACATGGTGCAGCGGCGGTAGCTCACTAATGTTTTTAATTACTTGTCCTTTTTGCGGTGAACGTGAACAAAGTGAATTTAAAGCTGGTGGTGAAGCACATATTGAAAGACCTAAACAACCTACAGAACTAAGTGATGCTGAATGGGCAGAATATTTATTTATGAGAAAAAATATTAAAGGTATTCAATTTGAAAGATGGAACCATGCTCACGGCTGTAGAAAATGGTTCAACATGATTAGGGATACTTCTAATGACAAAATTAAAGCTGTATATAAAATGGGTGAAAAACCTCCTGTAAAATAATTTAATGCAAAAAAATTTAAGAGTTACAACCAGTAAATATATTGACGAAACCTCTAGAGTTTCTTTTAAATTCAATGGAAAATCTTATTTTGGATACAAAGGTGATACACTTGCTTCAGCTTTACTCGCAAATGATATTCATTTAGTAGGGAGAAGTTTTAAATATCATAGACCTCGGGGAATAATGACTTCTGGCTCTGAAGAGCCTAATGCAATCGTACAGGTTAATAACAATACGGCACTTACAGAACCAAATGTTAGAGCAACAGAACTTGAGATATATCACGGTCTTGAGGCAAATAGCCAAAACTGTTGGCCTAGTGTTAACTTTGATATTGGAGGTATAAATAATTTCTTATCCCCTCTTCTGCCTGCTGGTTTTTATTACAAAACTTTTATGTGGCCTGCTAACTTTTGGGAGAAGTACGAATATGTTATAAGACATTCTGCTGGATTAGGAAAATCACCAACTGAGCCTGACCCTGACATATATGATCATAAATACATCCATTGTGATGTTTTGGTAATTGGAGCTGGTATTAGTGGAATTATGGCCGCTAAAACTGCAGCAAAAAATAATCTTAAAACATTGTTACTTGATGAAAAAAATAAAATTGGAGGATCTACAATTTTCCAAAACTCAGAACATGTAAAAATAAATGATCAAAATTCTTCTGCATGGTTAGAGAATGAAATTAACGAATTAAGAAACATTAAAAATCTAGAAATTAAAACAAGAACTAGTGTTGCCTCTTATCATGGATACAATTATTTATTAGCAAGAGAAAACTTAACTGATCACCTTCCTAAAAATGAAAAAAATAAAAAGGTAAGACAAAGGTTGTTAAAAATTAGAGCTAAAAAAGTTATTGTTGCTACTGGCTCTTTAGAAAGACCTCTGGTATTTAACAATAATGACAGACCAGGCATTATGCTTTCATCTGCAGTTAAAAAATATGCAGACTATTATGGTGTTGCAACAGGTCAAAAAAATATATTTTTTACTAATAATGATACGGCTTATGAAAGTGCAATTTCACTAAATAAAAAAGGTATTAAGGTTGAAGCAATCATAGATATTAGAGAACAATCTAATACTGTATTTACTAAAGAAGCTGAAGATTTAGGGATTAAAGTTTATAGATCACACACAGTTGTAAATACGGAAGGTTATAAAAAAATTAATAAAATTACGATAATGGAATTATCAAGAGACGGACAGTCTTTTACTAGCCAAGAGAAAATTAATCTTGATTGTGATTGTCTAGCTATTGCTGGTGGATGGACACCAGCAGTTCATTTATTTACTCAATCTGGAGGTAAATTAAAATTTAGAGAAAAAGACCAAGTTTTTATTCCAGATACATACCCATCTGATCAAATTAGTATTGGCTCAAGCAATGGGGATTTTGAATTAGATGATATTATAAAAAATTCTACAAAATCTTTAAAAGAATTTCTAAATATAAAAGAAACTGAATTTGACAATTTAAAAATAAATTGTCCAAAAGATAATGAGATTAGAACTATTTGGTTACTTCCATCTAATAAAGTTTTAGGAAAAACAAAACCTTTTGTTGATTATCAAAATGATGCAACTGCAAAAGATATTAAACTTGCTCTAAGAGAAGGCTTTAGATCAATTGAACATGTAAAAAGATATACAACAACTGGAATGGGTACAGATCAAGGTAAGCTTGGTAATATGCATGCCCTTGGTATTATTGCGGAAACTGCTGGAATTAAGATGGGCGAGCTTGGAACAACAACGTTTAGACCCCCTACACACCTTTAACATTTGGAACAATTGTTGGTCGAAATGTTAGTGAATATTTTGATACATTTAGAAGAACGCCAATGAATGACTGGCATATAGAAAACAAAGCTGAATTTGAAAATGTAGGACAGTGGAAAAGAGCTTGGTACCATCCAAAAAATAATGAAACTATGCATGATGCAGTTCAAAGAGAAAGTAAAGCTGCAAGAAATAGTGCTGGTATATTAGATGCTTCAACACTTGGTAAAATTGACATTCAAGGAACTGATGCTTCAGAATTTTTAAATAGAGTTTATACAAATGCATGGTCAAAACTAGCCATAGGAAAATGTCGTTATGGTTTAATGCTTAATGAAGATGGTATGGTTTATGATGATGGTGTCACAACTAGACTTGATGAAAATCATTATATCATGACAACAACAACTGGTGGTGCTGCAAACGTATTAGGAAAATTAGAAGATTACCTTCAAACAGAATGGCCTGAGCTAGATGTTTATTTGTCATCAGTTACTGATCATTATGCAACAGCTAGTATCTGTGGCCCAAATAGTAAAAAAATTCTGAATAAATTAATACCTGATCTTGATCTTTCCGATGAAAGCTTTCCACACATGTCTTTCAAGAATACAAAAATTGATAATATAAAATGTAGAATTATGCGTATTAGTTTTACAGGTGAGCATAGTTATGAAATCAATATTCAGGCGAACTATGGTGAAGATTTATGGAAGAAATGCATGGAAGCAGGTGAAGAGTTTAATATCACACCTTATGGCACTGAGACGATGCACTTATTAAGAGCAGAAAAAGGATTTATTATTGTTGGCCAAGATACTGATGGAACAATGACACCCATAGATTTACAAATGGATTGGATTGTTAGTAAAAAGAAATATGACTTTATTGGTAAAAGATCTCTTTATAGATCAGACACCATGAAAGAAGATAGAAAGCAATTAGTGGGTTTAGTGACAGATAATCCAAATGAAGTTTTAGAAGAAGGAGCTCAGATAGTTGCTAATACAGACCAAACACCCGTTCAAATGTTGGGTCATGTAACATCAAGTTACTATAGCCCTAATTTGAATAAATCAATTGCACTAGCTGTAGTTAGAGGTGGAAAAAATATGCTAGGACAAAAATTATTCATTCCTATGGAAGATAAAAATATTAATGTAACTATTGTTGATCCTGTTTTTTTTGATAAAGAAAATGTGAGGTTAAATGCTTAATTATAAAACCTCTATTAAGGGAGACATAACTTATTCTGATTTAGCAATTAAAGAAATTAAACCCATTATGAAGTTAATCATAAGAGGTAAAACAAAAGATTTTATTACAGCTATTGGTAAAAATCTTAATATGGTCTTACCAACTGAAGCTAATACATCAACAACAGCAGAGAAATTAACTGCATTTTGGTTAAGTCCTGATGAATGGATGCTGATATCAAATGAAACTTTGAATGAGGACAATAATACCTATCAAGTTGAAGATGAATTAATCAAAAATATATCTAAAGTTAAATTGGGTGCTGTAACTGATGTGAGTGACCAATTTGTAATGCTGAATATAAAGGGCAGTAAAGTTTTTGATTTATTTGCTACAGGGTCGCCTTTTAACTTTAATGAATTTAAAAATAAGAAAGGTTCAGTTGTTCAAACAATTTTATCTCATATTGATGTAATTATTTATCTTACGGAAATAAATGAGGTAAATTTATTTGTTAGACGCTCTTTTTCTCAACATTTACACTCTTGGATCAGTGATAGTGCGTCAAGGTTGTAACCTTATATTTTCTTAAATCTTTGCTATATGAAGTGTATGAAAAAAATACTCTTTGTGGTGCTATTAGCACTTTTACCCTTCTCTCTTAACGCAGAAACTAAACTTGACCAGATTTTATCTTCTGGTGAGTTAAAAGTTGGAACTACAGGCGACTGGGATCCAATGACTATGAAGGATCCAGCTACTAATAAGTATGTTGGTTTTGATATTGATGTCATGCAAGAATTAGCAAAGGATATGGGTGTAAAAATTACTTTTGTACCCACAGAATGGAAAACTATTGTTTCAGGAATTACTGCAGGAAGATATGATATTTCTACAAGTGTAACTAAAACTCCAAAAAGAGCAGAAGTTGCTGGATTTACAGACTCTTACTACAAGTATGGAACTGTTCCACTAGTACTTAAAAAGAATTTAAAAAAATATTCAACGTGGAATTCTTTAAACAATAAAAGTGTAACTATTGCTACAACACTAGGGACATCTCAAGAAGAAAAAGCTAAAGAGTTCTTTCCTATGTCTAAATTGCAATCAGTTGAATCTCCTGCAAGAGACTTTCAGGAAGTATTAGCTGGAAGAGCAGATGGAAACATTACAAGTTCAACAGAGGCCAATAAATTAGTTATAAAATACCCTCAATTAGCAATTGTTCCTGATGGAGAGAAAAATCCTGCCTTTTTAGCAATGATGGTTGGTAAAAAAGATCAGGTTTGGAATGATTATGTTAATGCGTGGATTAAGGATAAGAAATCATCTGGTTTCTTCAGTAAACTCCTTGCTAAGTATAATTTAAAAAGCTTATAAAAAATTAGATATTAATCTCTAATTCATTATAATTTTAAGAGTGAAAAATTTACTTTTTTTACTTTTAATTTTACCTCTTAACTCTTGTAGTGGTCAAGAGTTAGGGTGGTTTATTCTTTCACCTAATAATGTTGAGGGATTAACTAACCTAAAATTTTTACTAAGTGGTTTAACAACAACAATTTATATTTCAGTAATATCTATAATTATTTCTGCGATCTTAGGATTTATTGTTGCAATACCCTCTTTAGCTAAGAATAAATTTTTAACATATATAAATATTGGATATGTAGAAATTGTAAGAGCAGTACCTCTGCTTGTTTTAATTTTATGGATTTATTATGGTCTACCTATAATGACTGGTTTAAGTTTCAGTCCATTTGTGTCTGGAATAATTGCGCTAGCAATAAGTGAGAGTGCTTTTCAAGCTGAAATTTTTAGAGCAGGTATAAACTCAATTAAAAAATCACAGTGGGAAGCAGGTTCGTCACTAGGGTTAACTTTTTATAAAAGATTAAGATTAGTAATCCTTCCACAAGCGATAAAAAACATCTTACCTGCATTAGGTAACCAGTTTGTATATGTCTTAAAGATGTCTTCATTAGTATCAATTATAGGTATTGGTGACTTAACAAGAAAAGCTAATGAATTAGTTGTGTCAACTTATAGACCATTAGAAATTTATACATTTTTAATTTTAGAGTATTTAATTTTAATATTAATTGTTTCATTCTTTGTGAGAAAATTAGAGAAAAAACTTGAACAAGATGGCAATAATTAATGAGTAATTTAGATAATATAAATTATGAAGTTGATCTAAGTGATGGTGTTATTACCTTTAAAAATATTAATACTACACTTGGTTTTGTTAGGTATAATGAGGGAGCTGAAGTTGAGTACATCTTTGTTAGCCCTATGTTTAGACGTCGAGGACTAGCTAAAAAACTACTAAGTATTATTGAGGAAAAAACTAAAATTAAACCTATACCTCAAGACCCAATCAGTCCTTTAGGTGAAAAGCTTTTTAAAATATAAATTAATTAAAGAAAGTTATAAATTAGATTAGTGCTTGTTAAAAAAATAAGTAGATAAATTATATTATAAAATAACTTTTCATCAATAATTTTTAGTATTTTATAACCAATAAAGATACCTATTATTGTAAATGGAATAAGTATAACAGACTGTAAAAAACTTTCCGAAGTGATCATTGATAAATGCAGATAAAACGGAAGTTTAATTAAATTAACAAATGTGAAAAATACAACTCTTGTGCCAACATATATTTCTTTTTTTAACTTTAGGGGAAGTAAATATATACTAGTTGGTGTACCTCCAGCATGAACACAAAAACTTGTAAATCCTGCTATGGTTGAGAATATAGCACCTTTAAAAAAGTTTTTTTTTGTAGGAATAATTTTATCTTTTTTGAACAAAAAATAATGGCTCGCAAATAAAAAACCCATAATACCAACTATAAATTTAAGTAATTCTTCAGAGAAATAAGAAAAAGTAAATGATCCTATAAAAATACCTAGTGCTGCAAATGGAACTATTAACTTAATTATACTAAGATCAAATTCTTTTCTGAACCTATATACTGCAATAAAATCTGAAAATATGAGTATTGGAAGAATAATTGCTAAAGCCTGATTTAAGGGCATAACCACAGTCATTAATGGAATTGATATTAAAGATATTGAACCACCCAAACCTGATTTTGCTACACCATACAAAAGAATTGCAGGTACAACACATAAAATAAATAGATAATTAATTTCCATTCATTTTAGATTAATTTTTTTTTCTGTAATCCCAAGGGTAGTCAAACTCCATAGACCACATACCTATTTTATTAATTCTTGCAAAATCCTCATCTGCTACAAACTTTTTTGAATACCTTCTGTAGGCAAATGCATACCCGCTTCTAACTAGATAGCTTGATAGACTTTCATTGTTAACAAAACATTCTGCTAGTGTTCTTTTGTATTGATCTTTTCCTTCACTAATACATTCAACATTATCGTTTCCAATTTTATCAATAAGGATTTTTTTTGCTGTAACTCCACAAGGATTCTTAACACCTTCTTTAAGGCAAGTTTGTTTTAATTCAGGTGTATCTATTCCAGTAAATCTAATTTTTTCTCCGTTAAGATGAATTGTGTCTCCATCAACGATTTTGATTATTTGAGATTTGACTTGGTTAATAGTTAAAATAAATATCAGTGCAGAGGCACTAATAAGAAAAATGGTTTTTCTTTTGTTTAAAAACATTATTTAAAAAATATCCAATAAAGATGATTACTGCAATACCCATAAACCAATTTGTTGCCATGATTGTATAAAATATATCTGCATAGTCACCACCACGGATATTAATCACATACCATAATGACAAGAAAGGAAATGCAGTTAATCTTAGAACGCTTAAGTAAAGACTGTAAACAGGCTTTTTAAGTGCCTGGAAAACTGCCGTTGTAATAAAGAACACAGGATAAATTGGAGCTATTAATGCAGCAACTTTTAAATATATGGCACCATGATAAATGGCTTCTGCATTGTCTGTAAACTGAGATACAAAAAACTCTGCACCGAAGAATAAAACCACACCTGCTAAAGCCATAAATGAAGATCCAAAAAATAATGCTTTAGTATAAAGCTCTCTAATACGGTTGTAATTCTTAGCACCAAAGTTTTGCCCACCAATAGAAAGTACTGCTGTATTTAAACCAATTACTGGAAGTAAGAAAACTTGTTCAACTCTTAAAGCTGCACCATAACCTGCCGTTGCAAGATCACCAAATTGTCCAATAAAATATAAAATATTAAAAATACCTACACCAATAAACAACATACTAATCATTATTGGCATTGCTTGTGAGAACAATTCTTTAAGAAGAATAAATTTAGGAATAAAGCATTTAATAGATAAATACTTTCTTAGTTTACATGAGTTAATTTTATAAGCTAAATAAATTGTACCAATTGATTGAGCTATAACAGTTGCTATTGCAAGGCCACCGATGCCGTAAGCTGGAACAATTCCGTATCCCCAGATAAATAATGGATTTAAAAAAATATTTAAAAAGAAACTAAAGATAAGAACATTTCTATAGCTCTTAGTATCTCCCTGTGCATTCAAGGCTCCATTTAAAGAGATTTGGATCATAACTATAAAAGTTCCATAAAAAATTATATCTAAGTACTCTCTAGTTAAAGCGATACCAGCAGCATCAGAACCCATGACGCCCAAGAGAAAATCAGAAGCATTTAATCCAAATAAAGTAACAACAATTGAAGTGACTAATGCAAAAATTACTGACTGGGCAATAAATAGTGAAGCTTTATTAATTTTTTTAGCACCTAATAAATTACCAATACAAGAGTTTGTTGCAGCACCAATACCAACACCAACAGCGATGATGACAAAATAAATTGGAAATGATTTAGCGATTGCACTTATAGCTTCAGCAGAAATTCTACCAGCAAACCATGTATCAACTAAATTATAAAATGTTTGAAACAATGAACCAACGCTAGCTGGAATGGTTACTTTTTTAAGTAATGACCAAATTGGATCTTTTGTTAAATTTATGTCTTTAGACAATTATTTTTCCTATTTAAATTCTTTTTGAAATATATGCTTTGAACCACTCTTTTTTGCAAGGTTTATTTGCTTTTGTCTCATTCGAAATCTCTCTTTTTGTGTTTGAGTTAAATTATCATGACAGTTAATACATGAAACACCCTCCTCGTATTTTTTAGACTTCTTATCTTTTGGTGAAACAGGTTTTCTACATCCACTGCATATTGAGTATGTTCCAGTTACCAATCCATGTTTAACACTGATTCTGTTGTCAAAAACAAAGCATTCCCCATTCCACAAACTTTCTTTTTTTTTACATTTTTTAAGTAATTTAAAATTCCACCTTTTAATTGGTAAACATTTTTAAAACCTTTTTTTTCTAAAAATACTGAAGCTTTCTCACATCTTATTCCACCAGTACAAAACATTGCAATTGGCTTTGTTTTTTTAAGTTTATTTAAGTATTTTGGAAATTCTCTAAAATTATCAACATCAGGATTAATTGATCTTTTAAAGGTACCCACATTATACTCAAATGGTTTTCTTGAATCTAAAACTAATGTTTCTTTATCATTAATCAACTTGTTCCATTTTTTTGGGTCAACATGATTATCTTTTTTATTTTTTGATGATAAGGAAAGACCCATAGGGACCACTTCTTTTTTAATCTTAACTTTTGGTTTGTGAAATGGTTGAAATTTACTTTTTGAAATATTTTCACTATCAAACTTTTTAAGATCTAATATCTTTTTAATCTTTGTGATAGTTGACTTTAGATTGCTAGTTTTTCCTGAGATTGTTGCATTTACTCCTTCACTGGCTATAATTATTGTTCCTCGGATATTTTTTTTAATTAAAAAATCCTGCAGTAAAACCTTATTTTTTTTTAAAGAAGTAAGTTTTTTAAATTTGTAAAAACCAAATACATCGAACATTACAACACTCTACAAAGAGTCATTCCATCGCCTAAAGGTACAATGATTTGTTCCACTCTTTTATCGTTTGCAACATAAGTATTAAAATCTCTTATATTTATTGTATATTTATCTAAATTATCTTCATCAGCAACTTCACCATGCCATAAAACATTGTCTACAATAATCAATCCACCTTTATCCATTAAGTTTAATGATCTTTCGTAATATTCTTTATAATTCATTTTATCAGCATCAATAAAAACCATATCAAATTTACTATTCTTTAACTCATCTAAACTATCTAATGCAGGCTTAACGATTGTTTGAATTTTATTATCTTGATTAGCTTTTTTAAAAAAATCTAATGCAATTTTGTTTGTTCCTTCATCTTTATCAAGCGCTACAAGTTTACCATCATCTGGTAATGCTAATGCTATAGAAAGTGCACTTAACCCAGTAAAGGTTCCAATCTCAAGCACTGTTTTAATATTAGAAATTTTTATAATCAAATGAAGAAAATGACATTGTGATGTTGCAACTTGCATTCTCTTAACATCTCCAAGTGTATTATTGTAATCAATTATTTCTTGCTGAATGGGATTTAACTTTAAACTAAAATTATTTATGTACTTTTCAAGTTTTTCAGTAATTTCAAGATTCTTACCCATGGTTTTTTAAGTTCTTTATGTTTAACAATTTCACCACGAGGGCATTAATGAATTTCATGAGTATTTATGCTAATATTTATAATTGAACGAGGGAAATAAGTAAAATTTTTTTATTTTATCTACCTCACGTCTAGTCTACGTCCAGTTGTCCCTTAAAATCCTATCTAAATTTTACCTAATTATTATTTAACATTTTCTTGTAAATATTTTAAAATAGAATTTGTCCCAGCTAAAGTACTTTCAAACAATTCTAGAGACTCTGCATCATCTGTTTCTGAAAAGTAATTATGAATACATTGTTGGTTTTCTGCAAGATTTACAGTATTAGTCTCGCCTATAAAGCTCATCCAACCCCCCTTCATCAATTTCGTACTACATTTTTTTCTAATATTTTCACGGTGTCTAAAGAAAGGCATAATATTATATTTACCAGGCTCCTCACCTATAAAAATAACTAAAATCTGATCCTTCATCTCATCTGTTAATTTGTCCTGGTAAACCAACGCTTCATCAAATCTAATTTTCTTTTTATCTTCAGTTGTCAAATAACCTTTGATAAATGCTTTATATAATTGATGTTCCATTTGTTTCTTAGGTTTAATTGGATTTGTATTTGATGAGAAGTTTACATTTTTTGATTTCAGCTTAAATATTCCATTATAAATATTAAAAATTGTAAAATTTTCTTGCAGTGGTTCTGAAATTGATTCAGTTATTTGAGTTTTAGTTATCTTTTTTTCATAATCTTTTGGTTTTTCTGACAGTTTTTTTTTCCAAAGGTTGTCTCCTTCGGACATTATATTTGCATTAAATATTTCGAATGCCTGAACATAATAATATTGGCTCAACCATGGAAATACTTTGATTTCATAAGGTGTAAATTTTCCCTCTAACCATTCTGGATGTTTTTCAGTAACAAATCTAATTGACCAATTTATATAATCGTCCTTATTGGGTACCCAATTTTCCTCTAATGCCTCTTCATATAGTTTTTTTCCACCAAACTGATATACTATATGTTCTTGATGAGTTTTAAATGGTTTCGTTCCACAAGACCAAGCACCTATCCCCTTTTTTGCTATATGTTTAACTAATGTAATATCGTCATATATCTTAAATAACTGCTCGTAAGCTTCTGCTATAGTTTTGTCATTTCTTGTTTTGTAATCGAGTAGATTAAAATTTGCTAAATTTAGTAATTCTACATTCATTGAAATTAATTTACTTGTATCCCATGAGTAACCTAGAGCCTTACATCCCTTTCCAGTATGCGGGATGAAATGTCCTTCTTTTCCAATCATGCTCAGTGCATAATCTAAATCCCATAAACCTTTAGCCCAAAGCTCTTTATCTTGCATTAAGATTGCTAGGGCTAGTTCTGCTGAAGCAAATCTCAATCTTACACTTCCACAATTACTAATTTTATGTTTTATTCTACTCAACTTCATGGGTTTATCAATTGGACAAAGCTTTGTTCTGGACCGATTACCATCTCTATTTAATAGTTCTATCATTGCTTTATCTTTAAAATATTTTTGAATTATTGAGTGCTGTTTATCTGTGTAGTTAAATTGATCATAATTGACTGCATAAAACATTATAACTGGAGAAAGCACACCCCATAAATTATAATATGTAGGATTAAAATCATCTTTACCTGATTTCTTGTAAACCCAATAATCTTTATCAGCTGTTGCGATGTTTAATATTATTTTATCAAATAATTTTATTCCCCCATCAAAATTTATTAGGGCATAACTCATTAAAGCATCTAAACATCTTTTAAATACTATTTCTTTAATTGTGGGAGTTGTTGGCACTTTAAATTCACTAATAACATTTACGCAAAACTCTTTAGTTAAAAGTTTTCCATCTATCTCTTCTTTCCAAATAAAAGATGTATAGTGCCAATTATTAGCCATTACATTTGTTCGATAATCTTTGTATCTGTCGAAATCTTTTATAATTCTGTTTATCTTAGGGAGTGGAACCTTAAGAAGTTCACTTGATTTAACATGGTCATCCATCATCTGCTTAGCCTCGTCTGAATAAGTTACTTCAGATGATACTGAATATGTAAAAGTAAAAATTGAAAATAGTAAAAATATAAAAAAATTTTTCATATATTAAAGTTTTTTCTTTAATATCTCGTTTATTAATTGAGGGTTTGCTTTACCACTTGAAGCTTTCATTGCTTGACCTACAAAGAAACCAAACAGTTTTTCTTTACCATTCTTATATTCAATAGCTTTTTCTCTATTGTCATTGATAATCTTATCTATTAAGGCCTCTAATGCTTTAGGATCACTTTCTTGTTTTAAACCTTTTTCTTCAACAATTATTTGTGGATCTATGTCTCCATCCATCATTAATTCAAATATTGTTTTAGCTATTTTTCCAGAAATTGTTCCATTCTTAATTAGATTAATCAACTTTGCCAAATTTTTTGCACTTATTGGACTTTGTGTAATTTCTAAATTTTTATTATTTAAAACAGCAAACAATTCACCTGTAATCCAGTTAACGGCTAATTTCATATCTCGGTTTTTGCCCATTTTAGCAACAACTTCCTCAAAATATTTAGCTGTATCAATGTCAGAAACTAATATTGTAGCCTCATAAGCAGAGACTTTAAATTCATCAATAAATCTTTTTTTCTTATCGTCTGGTAATTCTGGAATATCTGCTTTAAGTTTTTCAATAAATTCATCAGTTACTTCTAATGGTAATAAATCTGGATCTGGAAAATATCTATAATCATGAGCGTCTTCTTTAGATCTCATAGATCTTGTTTCGTTTTTTTTAGTATCAAATAATCTTGTTTCTTGATCAATTGTTTTACCTTCTTCAATTAAATCAACTTGTCTATTAGCTTCATAATCAATAGCCATTTGCATAAATTTAATTGAGTTAACGTTTTTAATCTCACAACGAGTTCCAAGTTTATCAGAACCTTTAATTCTAACAGAAATATTAACATCAGCTCTTAAAGAACCTTCCTGCATGTTTCCATCACACGTACCAAGGTATCTCATAATGGATCTTAATTTTTTAACATAAGCACTAACTTCATCTGGAGTTCTCATGTCTGGTTTACTAACAATTTCCATTAAAGCTACACCTGATCTATTTAAATCAACCAAAGTATTTTGTGGGTCCATATCATGAATACTTTTTCCAGCATCTTGTTCTAAGTGTAATCTTTCTATACCAACTTCCTTTTGACCATGAGTCATATCAAGAATAATAGTACCCTCTCCTACTATTGGATATTTAAACTGTGAAATTTGATAGCCTTGTGGGAGGTCTGCATAAAAATAATTTTTTCTATCAAAAACTGATCTTTTATTAATTTGAGCTCTTAAGCCTATACCCGTTTTAATTGCTTGTTTTACACAGTACTCATTAATAACTGGAAGCATTCCTGGAAATGCAGCATCAACTAAACTTACTTGTGTATTAGGTTCAGCACCAAATGTTGTTGATGAAGATGAAAATAATTTTGAATTTGATGTAACCTGAGCATGAACTTCAAGACCAATTACCACTTCGTAAACATTATCATATCTTTCGATTAAATATTCTGAATTATCTTTAGTCATCTATTTAATCCACCAATCAGTAATTTTATTTTTAAACTGGATTTTCTCTTCCATAGCATAAGCAATGTTTAAAATATTTTGTTCATCAAAAGCTTTACCAATAATTTGTAGTCCCAGTGGATAACCTTTAGCATCTACTCCTGCTGGAATTGAAATTGCTGGTAATCCAGCTAAATTCACTGGAACCGTGAATATATCATTTAAATACATTGAAACTGGATCGTTAGTTTTTTCACCAATTTTAAAAGCAGCACTTGGTGTTGATGGGGTTAAAATTGCATCAACTTTTTTGTAAGCTTCATTAAAATCATTTTTAATTAATTTTCTAACTTTTTGTGCTTTTAGATAGTAAGCATCATAATAACCAGATGACAAAACATATGTTCCAATCATTATTCTTCTTTGAACTTCGTTACCAAAACCTTCAGATCTTGTTTTTTCATACATATCGATAAGGTTTTCACCTTTAGATCTAAAACCATACTTAACACCATCATATCTGGCTAAGTTTGAAGAAGCTTCAGCTGGAGCTACTATATAGTAAGCAGGTAATGCATAATTTGTATGAGGTAGTGAGATTTCAACAATTTCAGCACCACAATCTTTTGCATACTCAATTCCCTTAGTCCATAAATCTTCTATCTCTTTAGGCATTCCATCAACTCTATATTCTTTTGGAATTCCAATTTTCTTACCTTTAATATTGTTTGTTAATTCTTTGCTGTATTCATTTCTTTTAAAATCAATTGAAGTTGAATCTTTTTCATCATAAGTGCTAATTATTTCCTGAAGCAATGCACAATCTTTTACATCTTTAGACATTGGCCCTGCTTGATCTAATGAAGATGCAAATGCAACAATTCCATATCTTGAGCAGCTTCCATAAGTTGGCTTTAATCCAACAGTACCTGTAAATGAAGCAGGTTGTCTAATTGAGCCACCTGTATCAGTTCCAATTGTAATAGGTGTTAAATTAGCTGCTAGAGCTGATGCAGAGCCTCCTGAAGAGCCTCCTGGTACCAAACCTTTATCTATTGGACTTTGTACATTTCCAAAAAAACTAGTTTCATTAGATGAGCCCATTGCAAATTCATCACAATTTAACTTACCAAGTAATATTGCACCTTCATTCCAAATATTTTGAGTAACAGTAGATTCGTATGGTGGAATAAAATTATTTAAAATTTTACTACCCGCTGTAGTTTTTACGTCTTTAGTGCAAAACAAATCTTTAACTGCCATTGGAACGCCTGGAAGCTTTAAATCAAAATTAGGTTTTTGATCAAAACTTTTAGCTTTCAAAAGTGCATTAGAAAAATCTTCAGTTATGTAAGCATTTAAATCTCTAGACTTTTCTCCTCTATCAATAAAAGCTTTGGTAGTTTCTTCAGAAGAAATTTGTTTATCTTTAATATTTTTAACTAATTCAGTTAATGTGAGTGATGTGATATCTGACATTATTCAACAACCCTTGGTACAACAAAAAAATCTTCATTTTCTTCTGGTGAGTTTTTTAATATTTGATCTCTTATATTTTCACTTTTAACCTCATCAGCTCTTAATTTTAATGTGGTTTCTGCAACAGAGGTTAAAGGCTCAACATTGTCAGTATTAAGTTCATTCAATTTTTTAATAAAATCAAATATAGAGTTAAGATCTCCAGCTAATTTATTAGCTTTTGCATCATCAACTGAGATTCTTGATAATTTAGATATATGCTTTATTGTTTTAAGATCAATTGTCATGTGGTAATTAAATATGTCGGCAAACTATCACTTAAGTATAAAATATACAATATGATCACAATTGAAGATTTTAAAATAAAACACTCAAATAAGGTAAGATTTATTGGCTTAGATTTAGGATCTAAAAGAATTGGTGTCTCAATTTGTGATGAAAGACAATCCATAGCCACACCCTTTAAAACCATAAACAAAACCAACACAAACGAACTAATTGATCAACTTAAGATAATAATTAAGGATAATAATATTGGTGGAATAATTGTAGGCAACCCAGTTAATATGGATGGTAGTCTAGGAAGATCCGCTCAATCAGTTAATGACGTTGCATCAAATATATCAAAATCTATAGACCTACCTGTGATATTGTGGGATGAGAGACTTTCAACAGTTGGCGCATTTAATCTATCAAGTTTATTAGACGTTAATGTTTCAAAAAGAGTTAAAACAATTGATCAAAACGCTGCAGCCTTTATTTTACAAGGGGCAATAGACTTTTTAAATAATTAATACTTGCCATAGTGATGGATAATAGTTATAGAGTTAATTTTAATGGCAACTCAAATAAATAAAGCTATTAAGATTTCTCAAAAACACCTCCTAGGTATTCAAGATCTATCAATTAGTGATGTTAATCTCATTTTAGAAGAAGCTAAAGACTTCATTAAATTAAATCAAAGTAAAAATAAAAGATTAAATGTATTAAGTGGTAAAACTCAAATTAATTTGTTTTTTGAACCCTCCACTAGAACACAAAGTTCATTCGAATTAGCTGGAAAAAGATTAGGTGCAGATGTCATGTCAATGAATATGGCAAATTCTGCAGTCAAGAAAGGTGAAACGCTAATAGATACCGCAATGACTTTAAATGCAATGCATCCAGATATAATTGTAATTAGACATCAGGATTCGGGTGCATGTAATCTTTTATCTCAAAAAGTAAATTGTGCAGTGCTTAATGCTGGTGATGGAAGCCGTGAACACCCTACTCAGGCTTTATTAGATGCTTTAACAATTATAAATCGTAAAAAGAAAATTGAAGGTTTAAGAGTTGCGATTTGTGGTGACATAACTCATTCACGTGTAGCAAGATCAAATATTTATCTTCTAAATATGTTGGGTGCAGAAGTTAACATTATTGCACCATCAAACTTAATGCCAAAAGAAATAGAAAAGTTTGGCGTAAATACATTTACAGATATGAAAAAAGGTTTGAAAGATTGTGATATTGTAATGATGCTAAGATTACAAAATGAAAGGATGACTAGTTCTTTCCTGTCTTCTAATAGAGAATACTATGAATATTATGGACTAACTCCAGATAAGCTTGCTCATGCAAAAGATGATGCTTTGATTATGCATCCAGGTCCAATGAATAGAGGGATCGAAATTGATACAAAATTGGCAGATGACATTAACAGAAGCGTGATTAAGGAACAGGTTGAACTAGGTGTTGCAGTTAGAATGGCTTGTTTAAAAATATTTTGTGAATAAATGAAAAAACAATACTTTATAAATGCAAATATAATTGACCCTCATAACTCTATCAATGAGAACGGTGGATTAATTATTGGTGAAGATGGTTTAATTGAAGCTATTGGTAAAAAGGTAAATCCTAACAACATTCCATCAAGAGAAAAGGTAATAGATTTAAATGGCAAATATATATTCCCTGGTCTTGTTGATATGCGTGTCTTTGCAGGTGAGCCTGGTTATGAATATAAAGAAAATTTTAGAACTCTAAGTAATGCAGCACTTGCAGGAGGTGTTACTTCAGTTGTTACTATGCCAAATACAGACCCAATTATTGATAACGTTTCAATAGTAGATTTTTTAAAAAGACGTGGAAGAGATAAATCTAAAATTAATGTTTTTCCAAGTGCCGCCCTTACAAAAAATATTGAAGGAACTACCATGACTGAATTTGGTCTACTTCAAAGTAGAGGAATAATTGGATTTACTGATGGTATTAAAACAATTCAAAATACTAGACTGATGTCTCGTATAATGAACTCAGCTAAAGATTTGAGCACACTAATCATGCAGCATGCTGAAGATTATGATTTATCCAAAAATGGAATGATTAATTCTGGAATTATTGCAACAAAACTTGGATTATCTGGAATACCTGCCGTTGCCGAAAGAATAATTATTGAAAGAGATTTAACGTTGCTTGAAAATATTAAATGTAGATATCACATATCACAAATTTCAGCCGCAAAATCAGTTGAAATTATTGAAGAAAGAAAAAACAAAGTTAAATTTACGACAGGTGTCTCCATAAATAACCTTTCATTAAATGAAAATGATATAGGAGATTTCAGAACTTTTTTAAAATTATCACCCCCATTAAGAACAGAAGAAGATAGAATTGCTCTAGTGCAAGGATTAAAAGATGAAACGATAGATGTTATTGTATCTGACCATAAACCAGAAGATGAAGAACAAAAAAGATTAACGTTTTCACAAGCATCTACAGGGGCTTCTGGAATAGAAACGCTTTTATCACTAAGTCTAGAGTTATATCACAATGGCTCTGTTAAATTAGAAACTATTATTAAAGCTTTAACATCAAATCCTGCAAAAATTTTAAAAATTGATAAAGGTAATCTTTCAGTAGGTAATGAAGCAGATTTTTGCATTGTTGATATTGACAAGCCATGGGTTGTCAAAAAAGATAAGCTTATCTCCAAATCAAAAAATACCTCCATTGAAGACAAGAAACTCCAAGGTAAAGTCACTAATACATTTGTAAAAGGTGAAGAATTATTTAAGTTATAATAATGGAATATTTAATTGTTGCATTAAGCTCATATTTATTAGGATCAATACCTTTTGGTTTTATACTTACAAAAATATTTTTAAAAAAAGATATTAGAGATATTGGCTCAGGAAACATTGGAGCTACAAACGCTCTTAGAACAGGTAATAAAACATTAGGCTACGCAACTTTATTACTAGATATAACAAAAGCTATATTGCCTGTTTTATATGTAAAATTTAATTATCCCGATTATATTTTTATTGCATCGCTAAGTGCATTCTTGGGTCATGTTTTTCCAATATGGCTTAGGTTTAAAGGGGGAAAGGGTGTTGCAACATATGTTGGAATATTATTTTCAATAAACATAATTTTGGGTTTGGTATTTATTGTTAGTTGGGCTGTTACATTTCTTATTTCAAAATACTCATCACTTTCATCACTTGTAGGTAGTTTAATAGTTCCAATTTATTTAATAATTTTTGAAAATTATAATTCAATTTTTTTCATAATAATGTTTGTGCTTATATTCTACACACACAGAGAAAACGTCAAACGACTGAAAAATAAAGAAGAAACCAAGACTAAAATTTATTGATTTGACTATCTAAGTCTTTTAAGTAATTTGTTTAGTAATGAATCTTGTAATCGTAGAAAGTCCAGCTAAAGCAAAAACTATTAATAAATATCTAGGTGATGATTATATTGTATTAGCAAGTTATGGTCATATTAGAGACCTTCCTTCGAAAAATGGTTCTGTTGATCCAGAAAATAATTTTAAAATGGAATGGGAAGTAGATAGTTTTTCTAAAAAATATCTTAAAGAAATTACAGATGCAGCTAAAATTTCATCAAAAATTATATTAGCAACTGACCCTGATCGCGAAGGAGAAGCTATTGCTTGGCATGTTAAAGAATATTTAAATGAGAAAAAATTAATTAAAGACAAGCATGTAGAAAGAGTTGTTTTTAACGAAATTACAAAAAAAGCAGTTATTCATGGAATTGAAAACCCACGACAAATCGAGCCACTACTTGTTGATGCTTATATGGCTAGAAGAGCCTTAGACTATTTAGTTGGCTTTAACATTTCACCAATTTTATGGACGAAGTTACCTGGTTCTAAATCAGCAGGGCGTGTTCAGTCAGTTGCCTTAAAATTAATTACAGAACGAGAACATGAAATAGAACTTTTTGATCCTGAAGAATTTTGGACTTTAAGTGTTCAATTCAACGACAATGATAAAAATTCTATATTAGCAAGTATTACTCAATTGAATGATGAAAAAATTGAAAAATTTTCTTTTAAAGATAAAGCTGCAATTGGTAAAGCAATTGAAGAAGTTAAGTCTAAGAAATTCAATATAAATGATATCTCAAGTAAAGTTGTTAACAGAAACCCTTCTGGCCCTTTTACTACCTCTACATTACAGCAAGTTTCTTCTGGTAGATTAGGATTTGGAGCATCACGTACAATGCAAATAGCTCAAAAACTTTATCAAGGTATAGAAATAGACGGTGAAACTATTGGTCTTATCACATACATGCGAACAGATGGCACCAACTTATCTATGGACGCTATAGACACCTTTAGGAAATATATAAAAAATGAATTTGGTGATGAATATGTTCCAGATAACCCAGCAAGTTACTCTGGGAAAAAAGCTAAAAATGCTCAAGAAGCACATGAAGCAATTAGACCCACAGATATTATGCGAGCACCGGGAACTGTTAAAAAATATCTAAGTCCGGATCAGCATAAATTATATGATTTAATTTGGAGTAGAGCTCTATCGTCTCAAATGAAACCTTCTCAATTTGATAGAAATACTATAACGATAACCTCTAACGATAATGGAACAATCTGTAAAGCTAGTGGATCTGTTATTAAGTTTGATGGTTTCTTAAAGGTTATGAAGGATACTAAAAAAGATGATGATGAAGATATTCTTCCTGAAATGAACAAGGGCCCAGTTAATATAGAATCTCTATTAGATGAACAGCATTTTACACAGCCACCACCAAGATACTCAGAAGCAAGTTTAGTTAAAAAATTAGAAGAACTGGGTATTGGAAGACCCTCAACATATGCGAGTATAATATCTGTTATATCTACTAGAGGGTATGCAGAAACAATTAATAAAAGATTTCACCCAACTGATCGTGGTAAACTAATATCTGCTTTTCTTGAAAAGCTTTTCTCTAAATATGTAGACTATAACTTCACTGCAAGTTTAGAAAATCAACTTGATGATATTACTACCGGTAAGGAAGGATGGATAAAAGTTCTAGAGTTATTTTGGAAAGACTTTAATCAAAATGTATCTGAGGTTAAAGAGAAAAGAACTAGAGAAGTTTTAGATCTATTAAACGACAGTCTAGGTAGTTTAATTTTTGAAAGAGATAAAGATGGAAATATTAATAGACAATGTAAGTTATGTGACAGTGGATCATTAAGTTTAAAAAACAGTTTTAGAGGTGGTGCTTTTATAGGTTGTTCAAATTATCCAGATTGTAAATTTACTAGACCTCTTTCTAAAGCTAAAGCAGCTGCTCAATCTCAACTAGCTGAACCAAAGTTTATAGGAAAACATGAAAATGGTAATGACATGTATCTTAAAAATGGAAGATTTGGTCCCTACTTACAATATGAAAAGATTGAGGAAATAAAGGAAGAAGTTGTAGTTGAAACAAAAAAGAAAAAGAAAACAAAAAAAAAGAAGGTAGAAAAAGAAGATAATAATTTAAGAAATGTTTCTATACCTAAAGGAATTACGTTGGATAGCGTGGATCTTGATAGAGCTAAATTTTTATGCTCATTACCAAAAAGTTTAGGTATTAACCCTGAAAATCAAAAAGATATAATATTAAACTCAGGAAGATTTGGTCCATATTTAAAATGTGAAAATAAATCAGCAAGAATTGAAAATGTTGAGGAAATCTTCTCAATTGGTCTTAATAGAGCAATAACCCTAATAGCGGAGGCAAAGCCAGGTAGAATGTCTGCATCAATTATAAAAGATCTAGGAGAACACCCTGAAGACAAAAAACCTGTTAGAGTAATGAAGGGTCAATATGGGCCTTATATTAAATATAAATCTCTTAACGCAACAATTCCAGAGGAAAAAGACCCCTTAGAACTTAATATGGAAGAAGCTTTAATATTAATTGAGAAAAGAAAAGAATACGATAAAAATAAAAAAGTTAAGAAAAAGAAAAAAAAATGAAAAAGATAATATTTACAGCATTAATTATATCAGTACTAATATCTAATGCTATGGCTGAAAAAATTGATTGTACTCAGTTTGATAAAGTTAGTGCAAAATACATAGAGTGTTCAGCAAAAAATCTAAAAGAAAAATCTTCAGAACTTAAATTAAAAGCAACGGTTGGAGCTGAAGAATTTAAAGAAAAAATAACTACTAATGCTAAGAGTGGAAAAAAGAAATTTGACAAACTGAATTTAAAAGAAAAACTTGTTAAATTTAAGAATAGCAAATCATTAACTGAATTTATGGAGAAATAATTATGTCATATGAAAATAAAATTAAAGAATTAAACTTAGAACTACCAGAAGCAAGAGATCCTGTTGGATCATATGTTGCATCAAAACAAATTGGTAAAATGTTATTTATCTCAGGACAAATTTCTATTGCGGCAAATGGAGAATTAATCAAAGGTAAGGTTGGTAAAGATTTAAAAACTGAAGATGGATATGAAGCAGCTAAACGTTGTGGCTTAAATATAATATCCCAAGTTAAAAAAGCTTGTAATAACGATCTTTCAAAAGTTAAATGTTGTGTGAAACTAACAGGATTTGTTAATTCAACAGAAGACTTTATAGAGCAGCCTAAAGTAATAAATGGTGCTTCAGATTTAATAGTTTCAGTTTTTGGAGACTTTGGAATGCATACAAGAGCTGCAGTTAGTACAAACAGTTTACCACTTGGCGTATCAGTCGAAGTTGATGCTATTTTTGAACTAAATTAATTTCCAATACTAAAGTATTTAATTTTTTGATCTTTCATCTTATTAACTGAATAAATATTTCTCATGTCAAAAATTGAGAACTTTTTATTTTTCACATCTTTTTTAAAGTTAATAGTTTTAAAATCATTCCACTCTGTGTGTATAATGATTAAATCTGATTTTTTAATTGCGTCTTTAATATTGTTCGAAAAAATAACATTCTTAAATTTTTTGAAATCTGACTTTTCTCCAGTAGGATCAAAATAATTTATTTTTGCACCTTTTTTAATTAAAGCTGGAATCATAGACAAACATGAAGAATCTCTCATATCATCAGTATTTGCCTTAAATGTTACCCCTAAAAAACAAATATTTTTATTATTTATTTTATTTTTTAAAATATCAAACACTCTTTTTAACATTAATGATGATCTATTTTTATTTGATTTAATAACACTTTTAATAACTGTTAAATTTGTTTTGAATTTATCTCCAGTGGTTACAAGGGCTTTAGTATCTTTTGGAAAACAAGATCCACCATAGGCAGGACCTGCTCTTAAAAAGCGACTACCAATTCTTTTATCAAGACCTATACCAATAGAGATATCTTCAATGTTGACATTAATTTTCTCACACAAGTTAGCTATTTCATTAATAAAAGTAATTTTTGTTGCTAAAAAAGCATTAGAAGAATATTTTATTAATTCTGCTGCTTTCCTAGATGTATTAATATATTTGGCACCTCTAGATGTTAATGGAGCGTAAAGATTTTTTAAAACATTATTGGTTTTTTTATGACTTGTTCCAATGATAATTCTATCTGGTTTATAAAAATCTCTTATTGCCTCACCTTCTCTCAAAAATTCAGGATTTGAAACTACTGAAAAAAGTTTTTTTGACACTTTTTTTGAAATAATTTTTTCTATTTCATCACCACCTGTTACAGGAACGGTAGATTTAGTTACAATAATTTTAAATTTTTTAACTAATTTGCTAATTTCTTTTGCAACGTTATATACTTGACTTAAGTCAGCATCATTTCCATTTTTTTTAGTTGGTGTACCAACACAAATAAAAATAATATCTGATTTTAAAATTGAATCTTTTAAATTTGTAGAGAACTTTAAACGTTTATTTTTATAATTTTTAATAACTAATTCATCTAAACCAGGTTCGTATATAGGGATAATACCATTTTTTAAGTTTTCAATTTTACTTAAATCTTTATCAACACAAATAACATCATTTCCTAAATCAGAAAAACAAACACCACTTACTAAACCAACATACCCGGTTCCTATTATGCAGAGTTTCATTGCTTGGAAATCTCCAACGTTGATTTAATATAACCCTTCATTGTTCCACAATCTAAGTACTTGCCTGAAAAATTGTGACCAATGAATTGATGATCATCCTCTATTAAAGCTTGAATAGCATCCGTGATATGAAATTCTCCACTTTTTCCTGGTTTTAATGATTTTAATTTAGAAAAAATTGTTTTAGGCAATATATATCTTCCAATTACAGCATTATTAGAAGGTGAGGTTTTTATAGAAGGCTTTTCAACAACATTATTAATAATAAAATTATTTTTATCAATTATTTTTTTAATGTTGTAGATACCCCATCTAGATACATCATTTTTATTAACCTTCATGCTTGCCATAACCGATGTTTTAAATTTTTTATGAATCGGAATCATAGACTTAGAGCAGTTTTTTTTAATTATCAAATCATCAGGCAGTAACATTAAAAAATATTTATCTGTAATAAATTTCTTGGTCTTATAGACAGCGTCACCAGTTCCTAATGGTTTATCTTGAAAAACAAATTTAATCATTTTTTTGTATTTAAGAATTTTCTTATATTCTTTGATAATTTTTAGATCTCCATTTTTTTTAATTATATCTTTATAAAATTTATCATTATAGAAATATTTCTTAATCATCATTTTTTTTTTAGAAATAATAAATACAACTTCCTTAATACCTGCTTCGATACATTCGTCGAGAATGTATTCAAGGGCTGGTTTTCCATTGATAGGTAGAAGCTCTTTTGCGAAAACACTAGTTAGTGGTAACAGTCTGGTCCCAAGACCAGCTAAAGGAATTATAGCTTGTTTAATCATATAAATGTTTTACTTATTAATATTCTTATTACAAATGAAATTAATAAAATTAAAAACTGATTTAATTAAGGCAATTAAGTTTGATAAAAGTTTAGGTTTTGTACCAACAATGGGAAGTTTACATGAAGGTCACAAAGCATTAATCAAAAAATCACAAAAAATTTGCAAAAAAACATTAGTAAGTATTTTTGTTAATCCAACTCAATTTAATAATAAAAAAGATTACAAAACATATCCAAAAAATTTAAAGAAGGATTTGAGTTATCTTAGAAAACTTAATGTTGACTACATATATTTGCCAACAATTACGCAAATTTATTTGAAAAAACATGATAAAATTAAATTAAATAAATCCCAAAATATATTATGTGCAAAATTTAGAAAAGGACATTTTGAGGGTGTGCTTGATGTTTTGGATCGTTTTATTGAATTAATTTCCCCACAAAAAATGTTTATGGGAGAAAAAGATTTTCAACAATTTTTCTTAGTTAAAAAATACATTGAAAATAAGTACAATACAAAAGTTTACGTAGGTAAAACAATTAGAGATAAAAACAAGCTAGCTTTATCTTCAAGAAACTCTTTATTAAATAAAAAAAGTTTTAATGAATCAGGAATAATTACAAAAAAATTATTAAAATTAAAAAATGAGATCAGTAAAAATAGAAAGAATTACAAAAAATTAATATTTAATTTAAAGAACGAGTTATCTAAAAATTTTGATATTAAAATTGAATATTTGGAATGTAGAAACACACAAAATCTAAATACTAGTATTTTGAAAAAACCTTTTAAGCTTTTTGCGGCTTACTATATCAATAATGTCCGATTAATTGATAATTTTTAGAGAAAATAAGCACTAACACCAAGAAATGAAACAAAACCAATAACATCAGTAATAGTTGTTACAAATACACTTGATGCAATAGCAGGATCAATGTCCATTTTTTTTAAAGTAATAGGTACTAAAATTCCAAATAACCCTGCAACAATCATCGTAACTATCATTGACATAGAAATTATTAGTGAAAGCAAAGAGTCTTGAAACCAAATTTGAACCACTAATGCACTTATTAATGCAAAAATAATACCATTTAAAATACCAATATTAAATTCCTTTAAGATATTTTGTGAAAAGTTATTTTTTGTTAAGTCATTTGTTGCTAAGGTTCTTACTGTAACAGCTAAAGTTTGCATACCAGCATTACCTCCCATAGAAGCAACAATTGGCATTAAAAATGCAAGAACAACCATTTGTTCGATTGTTGCACCAAATAGACTAATTACCCATGTTGCAAGAAATGCAGTAAATAGATTTAATAGAAGCCAGTTAAACCTTCTTCTAGTTTTCTTTAAGACTCCATCAGTAATTTCTTCATCACCTACCCCAGCTAATCTTAAAGCATCTTCTTCTGCTTCTTCTTTTAATACAGTTAGGACATCATCATACATAATCATACCAACTAACTTGTTTGATTTATCGACAACTGCCGCTGAATTTAAGTTATAGTTTTCAAATACGTTACCAACCTCCTCTTTGTCCATATCTACAGGAATAAGTAGTTGAGATTCTGACATAATAGAAAGCATTTTAGTTTCTCTCGAAGTGGTTAAAACTTTCGATGATGGAACAGTTCCAATTGGCTTAAAACCTTCATCTATAATGAAAATTTCTAAAAATTCTTCAGGTAAATCTTTATTTTCTCTTAAATAATCAATCGTTTGACCAACAGACCAATTACTAGGAATAGCCGTAAACTCACGTTGCATTATTCTAGCTGCTGTGTCTTCTGGGTAACTTAAGCTTTCTAATAAAGCAAATCTATCTTTTGGGGGTAGAGAGCTTAATATGGTATTTTTATCTTTTTCGTCAACATTTTCTAAAATTGTTATCGCATCATCAGATTCAAGGTTTTTTAATAGTCTAACAATAGTATCGGGTGATAGATAGGCTATGATTTCAGACTGTACTGACTCGTTTAACTCAATAAAAACTTCTGGGTCTATATTAAAATTATTAAGTTTTATTAAACTTTCTCTATCATTTTGACCAAGGTGTTCAATTATATCAGCTGCATCAGCTGGGTGCATTTCATTAAAAGAATTCGTAATAAATTGAGCATCATTGTTAGTTATCTTAGAAGTAACAACTTTTATGTACTCTTTATTAAACTCAAAATTAACTTTTTTATCTTTTATTTTTTTTATTAAAGACATAAATTTACCTATAAATCAATTTTGCACTAATAGTGCATAATAAGAATAATACAATTTATAAATGAATATTGAGATTAAAAAGTCAATAAAACCAATAAAATACAAGGATGCAATAAAATTCCTTGAGGAAAGATTGTTGGAGATAAACAGTGGTCAAAAAGAGGATTTAATGTGGATATTAGAACATGAAGAGGTTTATTCAGCTGGTACTAGTTATAAAGAAAAAGAAATTCTTAATAAAGATATAAATCTAATAAAAACAAATCGTGGAGGAAAAATTACCTATCATGGTCCTGGTCAAATGATTTGTTATTTTGTTATAGATTTAAAAAAAAGAAAAAAGGATATTAGGAAATTTATAACTTTAATTGAAAAGACAATTATTGACAGCTTATCAAAATTTAACATTAAAACGTTTGGTGATCCAAAAAATATTGGTATTTGGACTGACCATAAAGGTGAAATTACCAAAGTTGCAGCAATAGGTGTAAGGGTAAGTAAGTGGATAGCTTATCATGGATTTGCAATAAATATTAATAATGATCTTTCAAAATATAAAAACATTATTCCATGTGGTATTTCAGATAAAGGTGTAATCAATCTTAAAGAAATTAAAGACCAAGACTATAAGGATTTAGATAAGATTATTATTGATACGTTTTCTAAGAATTTGGAAATCTAAGTCTTTTTGTTTTCAAGAGTTTTTTAAAATAATCTGGTAACAATGCGGTATAGGTATATTTTTTATCATTAATCATAAATTTAATTTGGTATGAATGAAGCATTAAATTTTTATTTATTGCTTTATCGGTATTACTAAATTTATATTTTTGATCCCCGTAGATTGGGCACCCTACAGCGTAAAGCTGTTTTCTTAATTGATGCTTTCTTCCTGTAATCGGCTTCATTTCAACAAGACTACATATAGAATTTTTATCTAATACTTTATAAAGAGTTCTGGCTTTTTCAACCACCTCCCTATCATTGTCATATCTAGTTAAATCATCATTCCATTCACCGGAGTCTTTCTGCAATTCTCCATGACATATAGCTAAGTAAGTTTTGTGAACTTTTCTAAGTCTAAATAAAGAGGTTAATAACTGGGCAGACTCTCTATGCTTCGCCATAATAAAAACTCCAGATGTATCTTTATCAAGTCTATGTACAGAAAATGGTTTTGTGTCTTGAAAAATTTCACTACGAGCGAATATATCTACAAGATTTTTTTTAGATTTAGTTCCACCTTGAACTGATATACCAGAGCTTTTATTAAGAACAATGAAATCATCATTGTTATCAATTATTAATTCTTCATTCTCTTTAATAACCTCTTCCGAAGGCACAAATTTAATTGTTTTTTGAACAATTGTTTCTTTAAAATCAAAATTAAATAAATCTATAATGTCACCTGTCTTTACTTTATGAGAACTTTTTATTTTTTTACTATTAATTTTAACTTTTCCACTCTTTAAACTTTTTTCAATTAGGCCTTGTGGGTAATTACCTAAGTTGTTTCGTATCCATCTGTCGATACGCATATCGTTAAACGTTGAGTCAACGTTAAAAGACTTTTTCATGATGATATGATTTTATATAAAGAATTAAGCAGTAGCTAATTTTTTCTCTTCTGTTTTATCTTTTGCTGGATCTTTTTTCTTTCTATCCACTCTTTTTGCTTCAACATCTCTATCTACAAATTCAATTACAGCCATAGGCGCATTATCACCATATCTAAAGCCAGCTTTAATGATTCTGGTATAACCACCATTTCTTGCTACATATCTTTTTGATAAAGTTTTTTTAACTTTATTTGTAGATGTTATGTCTTGCAACTTAGACATTAACATTTTGGTAGTTTGAAGAGTTTCTTTTTTTCCTAATGTTATGATTTTGTCAGCTTGAGGTTTTAAGAATTTAGCTTTTGGAAGTGTTGTAGTTATCTGCTCATATTTTATTAAAGAATTAAGCATATTCTTTAATAAAGCTTTTCTATGTTCAGAAGTTCTATTTAACTTCTTATTAGCCATTCCATGTCTCATTAGATTTGCTCCTCTAACTTTTTAGACATTTCAGCTATATTTTCTGGTGGCCAATTTGGTATTTCCATACCTAAATATAAAGACATACCAGTTAAAACTTCTTTTATTTCATTAAGTGATTTTCTTCCAAAGTTAGGTGTTCTAAGCATTTCACCTTCTGACTTTTGAACTAAATCTCCAATGTAAATGATATTATCATTTTTAAGACAATTCATAGAACGCACAGATAATTCAAGCTCATCAACTTTTCTCAATAAATTCTTATTGAATTCAGGCTCAGAAGAAACTTCTTTTACAGGTACTTCAACAGGTTCGTCAAAATTAACAAACATATTTAGTTGATCTTGGAAAATTCTTGCAGAATAAGCAACTGCATCTTCAGCAGAAATAGATCCATTAGTTTCAACTTCCATAGTTAATTTATCATAATCCAATGCTTTCCCTTCTCTTGCGGTGCTTATAGAGTATGAAACCTTCTTAACTGGACTATACAAAGAATCTATAGCAATTAACCCTAAAGGTGGCTCTTCTGGCTTATTCATCACTGCTGGTACGTATCCCTTACCTGTTCCAACATTCATCTCCATGTGGAAATGTGTATTTTCATCCAAATTACAAATAACTAAATCAGGATTTAAAATTTCAATATCAGTAACTGGCACTATGTCAGAAGCTTTGATTTCTCCAGGACCTTTAGCATCTAAAATAAGTTTTTTAGTACCATCCGAAGAGCTTTTTAAAGCTAATGATTTAACGTTTAAAACTATGTCAGTAACATCTTCTCTAACACCTTTGATCGATGTAAATTCATGTAAAACACCATCAATTTGAATTGAAGTTACAGCAGCACCTCTTATTGATGAAAGTAAAATTCTTCTTAAAGAATTACCTAAAGTTAGGCCGTATCCTTTTTCTAAAGGTTCAGCGATAATTTTTGCATGTGATTTGTCATCACTAATTTTAACATCTAATTGAGCTGGTTTAATTAATGCTTTCCAATTTTTAGCATTTACATTTAAACTTTCCATTTATTAAACTCTCCTTTTCTTTGGTGGTCTTACGCCGTTATGTGGCATTGGTGTAGTATCTTTTATTGAAAGAATCTTAAATCCTTTCGCTTGCAAAGCTCTTAATGCGGTTTCTCTTCCTGAACCAGGTCCTTTGACTTGCACAGTTAATGTTTTCATTCCATATTCTAAAGCTTTAGATGCAGCAGAATCTGCAGCAATTTGTGCAGCATACGGTGTTGATTTTCTTGAACCCTTAAAACCTTTTTGTCCAGCAGATGCCCAAGAAATTACATTCCCATTAGTATCTGCAATTGAAATTATTGTATTGTTAAAAGTAGACTGTACGTAAGCAATACCATTAAGAATGTTTTTTTTTATTTTCTTCTTTTTTGAATAAGAACTTTTCTTAGATTTTTTATCAACTTTTTTTTCTACAACAGCTTCTTTATTCTCAACTTTATCTACTTTAGCCATAAATTAATTATTTTTTAAGTGGAGTTAATTTTTTACCAGCAATTGCGATTGCTTTACCTTTTCTTGTTCTTGCATTACATCTTGTTCTTTGTCCTCTAACAGGAAGTTTTTTTCTGTGTCTAGATCCTCTATAACATGCAAGATCAATTAATCTTTTAATAGTTAAAGAATAATCTCTTCTAAGATCACCTTCTACTTTAAAGTTTGCATCAATATACTCTCTAATTTTTAAAATATCTTCATCTGTAAGTTCGTTGATTCTTTTTGCTTTGGGGATTTCTAAAGAAGTGCAAATTTGGTTGGAAAATTTATCACCTATACCATAGATGTACGTTAGTCCTATGAAGACGAGTTTATTTTGTGGAATGTTTACACCTGCTATACGAGCCATATTTTTTGAGAATAAATTTAGCCTTTTATATAAGAAGATGTTCCAAAGTCAATGTCTTAAACTGTAAGAATTTCATTAATTTTATTGGTTATTTGATCAATTTCACCTGCACCATCGATTTCAGTGAAATTTGAATTTTTTGAATAGAAATCTAATACTGGTTTTGTAGAGGACATATAAGTATCATATCTAGAGATAACAATATCGAGATTATCGTCTTTTCTTTTTTGTAAATGCTCAACACCACAAGGATGGAGCTCTATTTGGTCTTTATTAAAATATTCGTTTAACGTCATATTACATTTTTCACAAGTCATTCTGCCCATAATACGCTTTTCAATGATGTCTCTTGAGACATTTAAAAATATAGTGTGACCTATTGTTTGATTAAACTCTTTTAATATAATTTCCAAGTTAGTAGCTTGCTCAACATTTCTTGGATACCCGTCAAAAATAATTCTGTCTCTATATTTTAAATTAGTTAGAGATTGTCTCAATAAGGTATTTACAATTTCATCTGAAACGAATTTGCCATTAGATATCAACTTTTCAATATCATCTCCAAGTTCAGTTTTAGATTTAATCTCATCTCTTAATAAGTTTCCTGTTGATAATTGAAAGTAATTATGTTTTTTAACAATAGATTGAGCTTGAGTCCCCTTGCCTGCACCTGGAGGACCAAAAAGAATTATATTCACTTAGTTATTTTCCGAATTTTGTTTTTTTAACTAATTGCTCATATTGAGAGCTCATCAATCTAGTTTGGATTTGTGTAACGGTATCAATTGCAACTACAACAACAATTAAAATAGAAGTTCCACCTAGGTAAAAAGGTATTGGATAATTGGCAATTAAAAATTCTGGCATTAAACAAACTATTGTTAAATACAGAGCTCCAATTGTTGTAAGTTTTGTTACAATTTTATCAATATACAAAGCAGTGTTTTCACCCGGTCTAATCCCAGGAATAAAGCCACCATATTTTCTTAAATTATCAGCAGTCTCAGTTGGATTAAATGTTATCGATGTATAGAAAAAAGTAAAAAATATTATTCCAGAAGCGTATAGTAACATGTAAAGGGGTTGCCCCTGTGTAAAGTATGAACTTAAGTTTAAGAATGTGTCATTGTCTGAAAAACTAAAATTAGAAAAAGTTACAGGTAATAGCAATAAAGCTGAAGCAAAAATTGCCGGTATAACACCAGCTTGGTTAATTTTTAAGGGTAAATGAGAAGATTCACCACCATACATTTTATTTCCCATTTGTCTTTTGGGATAGTTTATTAAAATTTTTCTTAATGCTCTTTCCATAAATACAATGAACATTATTGTTGCAACTAATAATACAAAAATTCCAATAATCATAATTGTAGAAACCGCACCCGTTCTACCAAGTTCAAATGTAGTAACTAAAGCACGTGGAATTTCAGCAACAATACCAGCAAAAATAATCAATGAAATACCATTACCAATTCCTCTCTGTGTTATTTGTTCACCAAGCCACATTAAAAACATTGTACCAGCGACAATGGTCGAGACTGCTGTTATGGTAAAAAATGACCCTGGATTAATAACTAAGTCAGGAGAAGATTGTAAACCTATAGACAATCCATAACCCTGAACAGTAGCAAGTAACACCGTTCCATACCTTGTGATCTGAGTGATTTTTGCTCTTCCAGTTTCACCTTGTGCCTTTAAATTTTTAAAATAATCAGATACGCCAGTTAATAACTGAACTATAATTGAAGATGAAATATACGGCATGATCCCAAGTGCAAATATGGCCATTCTACTTACAGCACCACCTGAAAAGACGTTAAACATTCCAAGTAATCCTTTTTGATTACCGCTCATCATTGTTTGTAATTGTTCAGGATCAATACCTGGAATTGGTACAAAAGTACCAAATCTATAAACTGCTAGGATAAAAATTGTAAAGATTATTCGATTTTTAAGATCATTAGTTTGAGAAGATGCACTCATAATATCTTAATTATTTTTTTAATTGTATTGTGCCGCCTGCTTTTTCTAATTTAACTACAGCAGCTTTTGATATTAGATCAGCTTCAATGTTAACCTTATCTTTAATGTCTCCTGTACCTAGTATTTTTAATTTTTGAGAATTCTTGTTAATTAATTTCAATTTTATAAGCAAAGCCATGTTTATTACATCACCCGAATTAATAGTTTTTTCATCGATGTACGATTGAATTTTTTCTAAATTCATTATTGCTATTACGGCTTGGTATCTCTTAATTGCATTAAATCCTCTTTTAGGTAATCTTCTATATAAAGGCATTTGACCACCCTCAAAAGCTTTGATAGCAACACCAGATCTAGATTTTTGACCCTTAACTCCTCTTCCAGAAGTTTTGCCTTTTCCAGAACCGATACCTCTACCAACTCTCATTTTTTTTTTATATAAAACTTTTCCAGTAGTATTTAATGTGCTCATTATCCTCTTTTTTCAATTACGTCAGAAATTTTCTTATTTCTAATTGTTGCTATATGTTTTGGTGAGTTTTGTTTTGAAAGAGCCTTCATTGTGGCTCTTATCATGTTATGAGGGTTTGATGTTCCCATTGATTTAGCAACTATATCTTTAATTCCTAAAACTTCACAAACTGCTCTTACAGGACCTCCAGCAATAATACCAGTTCCTTTTGGAGCTGATCTTAAAATAATTTTACCTGCTCCATCCTTACCATAAACATCATGGTGTATAGTTCTACCCTCTCTTAAAGGTATATGAATTAATTTTCTTCTAGCAGTTTCATTTGCTTTTTTAATTGCGTCTGGAACTTGTTTAGCTTTAGCATGGGCTATACCAATTTTACCTGCTTGATTTCCCACAACAACTAGTGCTGAAAAACCAAATCTACGTCCACCTTTTACAACTTTAGTAATTCTATTAATGTGAACTAATTTTTCTAAAATTCCATCGTCAATTTTGTTTTTAAAGTCCATAATTAAAATTCCATTCCATTTTTACGTAATGTTTCAGCAAATGCCTTAACTCTACCGTGATATTTATAAACACCTCTATCAAAATAGATTTTAGTTATCTTTTTTTCTACAGCTTTTTTTGCTAATTTTTCAGCAACAATTTTAGAGATATCTGTTTTATTAACTTTGCTCATAGCTTTAATATCTTTTTCGATTGAAGAGGAAGAAACTAGAGTGATATTTTTTATATCATCAATTATTTGAGCAGATATATTTTTTGAAGATCTTGAAATACTTAATCTTAATCTATCAGGAGAAGAAACTTTTTTTACTTTATTAGTTACTCTAAACTTTTTTCTTTCAATTGCATTTAATTTCATTATTTTTTCTTTCCTTCTTTTCTTAATATATACTGTCCTTTTTCTCTAATCCCTTTACCTTTGTAAGGCTCAGGTTTTCTAAAAGATTTGATCACAGAACAAACCATACCAACTTGTTGTTTGTCAGATCCACTAACTTTAACAGTTGTTTGTTTTTCAACAACAATCTTAATACCCTCTGGTATATCAAAATTTATGTCATGACTATAACCAAGCTGTAGATTTAATTGTTTTTCTTTTAGCGCAGCTCTATAACCAACACCAACTAACTCTAATATTTTTTCATATCCAGTACTAGAGCCAATAACAGCGTTGTTTATTAAACTTCTATTCATTCCCCATAGTCTTTTTGAATTTTGGTCAACTTTTTTTGGTTTGATTGATATTTCTTTTCCTTCAGTAATATCGACATTAAACATTTCTAAATCAACATTAAGAGATTTTTTCCCTAATGGTCCTTCAATATTAAGCACACTACCGGATAGCACAGCTTTAACTTTTTCAGGAATAGAAATATTTATTTTACCAATTTTAGACATTAAAATACCTTACAAATTATTTCGCCACCAACTTTTTGCTTTCTAGCATCAACATCGGTCATCACACCTTTTGGAGTAGAAACTATTGCCACACCAAGCCCACCATTAATTTTCGGTAAACTGTCAGCACTTGAAAAAATTCTTCTTCCTGGCTTTGATACTCTTTCAAATGTACTAATAACCGGATTTCCTGAATAATATTTTAGATCTATAGATAAAACTGGTTTTTTATCTTCAGTATCAATTTTATATTCTTTAATAAAACCTTCATTTTTTAATATATCTGCAATTTTTACTTTAAAGTTAGAAGAAGGCAGTGTAACTTTTTTGTGATTTCTCACTAAAGCATTTTTTATTCTTGCGATCATATCCCCAATTGGGTCACTTAAACTCATATATTCCTTTCTACCAGCTCGCCTTCGTCATACCTGGAATTAATCCATGCAATCCTAAGTCTCTTAAGGCTATTCTTGATATTTTTAATTTTCTGTAAACACCATGTGGTCTTCCAGTAATTTGGCACCTATTCATCACTCTATTTTTTGCTGAATTTCTAGGTAAATTAGATAATTTTTGTTGTGCTTTAAACCTTTCTTCAAGGGAAATTTTCTTATCCATAATAATTTTTTTTAAAGCTGATCTTTTTTTAAACAATCTATCTGAAAGTTTAATCCTTTTATCATTTTTTTGAACTGCACTTACTTTAGCCATTTTTAATTATCTCCTTTTTTAATAAATGGAAAATTTAGTTTTTCCAAAAGTGCAAAACTGTGATCTTTGTTCATAGCAGCAATTACAATCACTACATCAAGACCTCTAATTTTGTCTATTCTGTCAAAATTAACTTCAGGAAAAATAATATGCTCTTTAATTCCAAAAGTGTAATTACCAAATTTATCAAAACCTTTAGGTGATAGGCCTCTAAAATCTTTAATTCTAGGTAACGCAATGTTAACTAATCTATCAATAAATTCATACATCTTGTTGCCTCTTAAAGTAACTTTTAGACCTGCATTGGTACCTTTTCTTGTTTTAAAATTGGCAACAGATTTCTTAAATTTTGTAACTGTAGGTTTTTGTCCTGTAATTTTTCCTAGATCCTCTTCAGTAGATTTCATAATCTTAGCGTCAGCACCATCTAGACCTAAACCCATATTAATAACAACTTTAAGTACTTTTGGTCCTTGAAAGGTATTTTTAAATCCTAACTGCTCCTTAAGCGCAGGTTGAATTTCTTTATAATAGTGTTCTTTTAATCTTGGTGTCATTATTTTTTAACCTCAGTTTTTTTTATTTTTTCTTTTGCATCAATAAGTGCAAGGTTTGAAATATGAATAAAACTTTCTTTAGAAATAATTCCACCTTTTTTTTCTTTTGTAGTTTTTACATGTTTTTTCACAATATTAATTCCTTGAACTTTTGCCCTGTTGTTCGGTCTGTCTATTTCAATAACTTCACCTTCTTTTTTTTTATCTCTTCCAGTTAATACTTTTACTTTAGAACCTTTTTTAATCATTTATAATACCTCGGGGGCTAATGAAATTATTTTCATTTGACCTCTACTTCTTAATTCTCTTGTAACAGGTCCAAAAATTCTAGTTCCAACTGGTTCACCTTTATCATCAACCAACACTGCTGCATTGTTATCAAATTTAACTTTTGAACCATCATCTCTATGAATTCCATATTTAACACGAACCACAACAGCTTTGTGTACAGAACCTTTTTTAACTTTACCTTTTGGTATCGCTTCTTTTACAGCAACAACGATTGTGTCACCAATGCTAGCATATCTACGTTTTGATCCACCTAGCACTTTAATACATTCAATTCTTTTTGCACCAGTATTATCTGCAACTAACATTTCAGTTTGTACCTGTATCATTTAGAACCATCCATTACTTGAAATTTTTTATTTTTTGAAAATGGTTTACATTCAATAATCGAAACCTTATCTCCAGTTTTAAACTTATTATTTTCATCATGCGCATTATATTTTTTTTGAACTTTAACAACTTTTTTTAGCACAGGATGTGAATATTTTCTCTCTACTGCTACAGTAATAGTTTTATTAGGCTTATCACTAGTGACTACTCCAGTTAGTATTTTTTTAGGCATTTAATTTTCCTTTTAGTATAGTTTTTAACCTTGCTATCGTTTTTTTTGTTTGTCCAATTTTTGAAGGATCTTTAATTTCAGAATTAATTCTTTGAAATCTAAAATTAAATAAATCTTTTTTCAATTTATCTATATTTTTTAAAACTTCGTCTTTAGATAATTTTTTTATTTCTTGTATTTTCATATTATGCAAATCTTTTTATAAACTTAGTTTTAATAGGTAATTTAGCTGATGCTTTATAAAGAGCTTCTTTGGCAATTGCTTCAGAAACACCGTCAATTTCAAATAAAATTCTACCAGGTTTAACTCTACATGCCCAATATTCAGGAGCACCCTTACCTTTACCCATTCTTACTTCAACAGGTTTTTTTGAAACTGGAATATTTGGAAAAATTCTTGTCCAAACACGTCCTTGTCTTTTCATATGTCTGGTTAAAGCGACCCTAGCAGCTTCAATTTGTTTACCAATAATTCTTTCAGGAGCCATAGCTTTTAAAGCAAAAGATCCATAGTTAATCTTTGCAGCACGTGTAGCTGTGCCATGAATTCTACCTTTATGAGCTTTTCTATATTTTGTCCTTACCGGCTGTAACATAATTACTCTTTAACCTCTTTAGGTTTAACTTTATTTGTTTCCTGGCTAAATTCTCTTGCAAAAACTTCACCTTTAAAAATCCAAACTTTAATTCCAATAATTCCAAATGTTGTTAAAGCCTCTGCTTCATCATAATCAATATCTGCTCTTAATGTGTGAGCAGGAATACTACCTTCTCTCAACCACTCTGTTCTTGCGATTTCGTTACCACCAAGTCTACCGCTTATTGCAACCTTAATTCCCTTGGCACCTAATCTCATACAAGACTGCATGGCTCTCTTCATTGCTCTTCTGTATGATATTCTTTTTACTAGTTGTTGTGCAATATTTTCGGCTACTAAAAAAGCATTAGTTTCAGGTTTTTTAACTTCTTTAATATTTAAAGATACTTCGTTGCTTGTAAATTTAGATAAATTATTTTTAATTTTATCAATATCACTACCTTTTTTACCAATAACAAACCCTGGTCTTGAAGTGTAAATTGTAACAAAACATTTATTTGAAGTTCTCTCTATCATTACTTTTGATACACCAGAGTTAACTACGTTTTTCTTGATATAGGCTCTAATTTTAAAATCTTCAATTAGATAATTTCCAAAATCTTTCTTTTTAGCATACCAAACAGAGTCCCAACCTCTATTCACACCAAGTCTAAAACCTATTGGATTAACTTTTTGTCCCATGACTCTCCATTTGTTTTGCTTCTGATAATATAATTGTAATTGTTGAATATGGTTTTAAAATTGGTGCAGCTCTACCTTTTGCTCTAGGTCTAAATCTTTTCATAACAACTTTTTTTCCACAATAAGCTTCTTTAACAATTAATTTATCGATATCGTATTGATTGTTATTTTCAGCATTAGCAATAGCTGATGAGACAGTTTTTCTAATCTCTCTAGTTATTCTTTTTGCAGAAAATTGTAATTCTCTAATAGCAACATCAACTTTTTTTCCAACAATTGCCTTAAGAATTGGGTTAAGTTTTCTCACACTAGATCTAATATTATTATTTACTGATCTAACTGTATCTACTTTAATTCTATTAATTTTCTTTTTCTTATTCATGGTTATTTCTTAGCTGTTGCTGGTTTTGCCTTTTTATCTGCAGGTGTATGTCCAAAAAATGTTCTTGTTGGTGAAAACTCACCAAGTTTGTGTCCCACCATATCTTCAGAAATGGTAACGGGTATAAATTTTTTTCCATTATAAATCAAAAAGCTAACACCAATAAATTCTGGAATTATAGTTGATTTTCTTGACCAAGTTTTAATTGGCATTTTTTTGGGGTCTAATTTTTGTTTTTCAACTTTTTTAATCAAGCTCTCTTCAACAAAAGGACCTTTCCATACTGATCTAGCCATTATTTTTTAGTATCCTTTCTTTTATTTCTTCTTTTAACTATAAACTTATCTGTTCTTGCGTTTGTTCTTGTTTTTAATCCTTTTGCACCTTGGCCTGTCGGAGATACCGGATGTCTACCACCAGCACTTTTACCTTCACCACCACCGTGTGGGTGATCAACTGGATTCATCACAACTCCTCTTGTGTGAGGTCTTCTACCTAACCATCTTGATCTTCCAGCTTTACCAATTTTAATATTTTTTTGATCTGGATTTGACAAAACACCGATTGTTGCCATACATCTTGAATCTATTCTTCTAACTTCACCAGAGGTCATTTTAACTAATGAATAATTACCATCCAAACCACTTATAGTAACAGAAGTACCAGCAGATCTAGCTATTTTTCCACCACCACCTGGTTGTAATTCAACGTTATGCACGTTTACACCAACTGGAATGTCTCTTAACGGCATACAATTCCCAACTTTAATTTCTTTTGCAGAGCCATTTTCAACAACATCACCAACGTTAATTTTTTGAGGTGCTAAATAGTAAAAATGAGTTCCATCTTCAAACTTAATTAACATAATATAACATGATCTGTTTGGGTCATACTCGATACGCTCAACTGTACCAGGTACATCAAATTTTTTTCTATAAAAATCTACAAGTCTATACATTTTCTTATGCCCACCACCTGACATATTTCTAGAAGTGATATGACCATTGTTATTTCTTCCACGCATTGAATTTTTAGGCTCAACAAGCATTTTAAAAGGTTTGCCCTTCCATAGACCCGTTCTATCAACAAGAACAGTTCCTCTAGTAGATTTTGTATATGGTTTGAATGTTTTTAATGCCATTATTTAAATTCCTGTTGTTAGATCGATACTTTGACCTTTTTTTAGAGTTATAATTGCCTTTTTATATCCTTGAATATTTACTTTTTTCCCTCGTTTAACAACTTTTCTATTTTGCTTATTGATTATGTTAATTTTAATAACATTTACTTTAAAAATTTTTTCAATATTTTTTTTTAAATTAGTTTTGTTAGCTTCTCTTGGAACTTTAAATACAATTTTATTTTGCTCAGAAAGATTTGTTGTCTTTTCAGTTAGCATTGGTGATAAAATTTTATCATATAAATGTATCTTATCCATTTTAAGAATATCTCTTTTCTAGTTCTTTTATTGAACTTTCAGTAAATACAACTTTTTTAAATTTAATAATATCAAAAGCGCTAAAGTGATTTACATCAGTAACTTTGACATTTGGTATATTTCTCATTGATTTTTCAACTTTATCTTTTGAAATCTTATCTAGGATTATTAATGAATGAGTTAAATCAAATTTTTTAATAATTGAGTGCATTTCTTTAGTTTTCTTAATTTCAGTAGCAAAATCACTAAAAATTAATAAATTATTAAGTTTATTTTTTTCAGTAATCAATGATGCTACGCTTAATTTTTTCTCACTTTTGTTAAGTTTTCTTTTTTTATAAGCTAGTTGACCTTTTGGACCATGTGCTACACCACCACCAACAAATATAGGGGCTTTTCTACTGGCATGACGCGCTCCACCCGTTCCTTTTTGAGCATAAATCTTTGAAGTAGATCCAGCAATTTCATTCTGTTGTTTTGTTTTAGCGTGTCTACCTTTGTAGTTAGCATTAGTTTTGTATAAAACATTATCTACTAGTTTTTTATTTATTTTTGCTGAAAAAATTTTATCTAAAACTTCAATTGAGTCTTTTTTTCCATCTAAATTTATTTTATCAATTTTCATTATCTTTTCTTTTTATCGGGTATTTTTTTAGCTTCTTCAGCAGCTGCAATTTTCTCTTTAATGGTCATTTTTTTAATAACTTTTACTGACTGTTTAACTAATATTTCTGAATTTTTAGAACCAGGTATTGAACCTTTTACATACAATAATTCATTTTCTAAATCAGTTTTAATTATCTCTAAATTTAGCATGGTTCTAACTCTATCACCCATATGACCAGCCATTTTTTTTCCTTTAAAAACTTTACCAGGGTCTTGTCTTTGACCCGTTGAGCCATGAGATCTATGCGAAACAGAAACACCGTGTGTAGCTCTTAAACCACCAAAGTTGTGTCTTTTCATCGCTCCCGCAAAACCTTTTCCAATAGTTTTTGAAGTAGTGTCAACAAATTTGACTTCATTGAAAATTTCTAAACCAAATTCATTACCTTCTTTGTATGGCTCTGTATCTTTTACTCTAAATTCTTTTAATTTTTTCTTTGCTTCAGTATTTTTTTTAGCATACATGCCCTTCATTGCTTTTGTAAGTTTTGAGCTTTTAATGTTACCAAAACCTAATTGTATAGCTTTATATCCACGTTTATCTTCTTCAATCACGCTAATAACTCTAGCTTTTTCCATTTTAATTACTGTAACTGGAACTAAACGACCAGTATGGTAAAACTCCCTTGTCATACCTATTTTTTTTCCAACTAAAGCTATTTCAGTCATAATTAAATTTTTATCTCCACATCAACACCAGATGCTAAATCTAATTTCATTAAAGCTTCTACAGTTTGAGGTGTAGGTTCAATGATATCAATTAATCTTTTATGTGTTCTTGTTTCAAATTGCTCTCTACTTTTTTTATCAATATGAGGTCCTTTTAAAACTGTATATCTTTCAATTCTAGTTGGTAGTGGTATTGGCCCTTTAACTGTGGCACCTGTTCTCTTAACAGTGTTGACAATTTCTTCGGTAGAGGCGTCTAAGATCTTATTGTCGTAAGCTCTTAATTTAATTCTAATGTTTTGTTTTTCCATAATATTTATCCAGCAATCTTTTTAGTTACTTCATCCTGCACGTTTTGTGGGACTTTGGAGTAATGATCAAAGAACATTGAGTATTGAGCTCTTCCTTGAGACATTGATCTTAAGCTGTTTATATATCCAAACATATTCGCTAAAGGAACCATTGCAGTTATAACGGTCGCATTTCCTCTACTTTCTTGCTCACTTATTTGGCCTCTTCTACTATTTAAATCACCAATAACATCACCCATGTAATCTTCAGGAGTTACAACTTCAACTCTCATTACTGGCTCTAATAATTTCAATCCACCTCTAGTACAAGCTTCTTTAAAGCAAGCTCTACCAGCAAGTTCAAATGCAAGCACACTAGAGTCAACATCATGGTGTAATCCATCTAAAATTGTAACTTTGAAATCAATCATGGGAAATCCAGCCAGAATTCCACCGTCAGATATTGTTTCAATACCTTTCTCAACACCTGGAATAAACTCTTTAGGAATTGATCCACCTTTAATTTTGCTATCAACCTCTCTACCTTTGCCTGGTTCTTGAGGTTCTACTAAAAGTTTAACTTTTGCAAACTGTCCTGCACCACCACTTTGTTTTTTGTGTGTGTATTCAAACTCAGATGCGTTTTGAATAGTTTCACGGTAAGCAACCTGAGGTGCTCCAATATTTGCTTCAACATTAAATTCTCTTTTCATTCGATCAACAATAATATCTAAGTGTAATTCCCCCATACCTTTGATTATTGTTTGACCTGATTCTTCGTCTGAAGTTACTCTAAATGAAGGATCTTCTTTTGCTAATCTAGCTAAAGCTTCACCCATTTTTTCTTGGTCAGCTTTTGTTTTAGGTTCAACTGCAATTTCAATTACTGGCTCAGGAAACTCCATTGGCTCAAGTAAAACTGGGTTAGCCTCATCACATAAAGTGTGACCAGTTATTGTATATTTAAGACCAGCTAATGCAACGATATCACCAGCATTCGCTTCTTTAATATCTTCTCTAGAATTTGCATGCATTAAAAGCATTCTGCCAACTCTTTCCTCTTTTTCTTTTGAGGTATTATAAACTGCAGTTCCAGTTTTAATTGTTCCAGAATAAATTCTTATAAAAGTTAATGATCCAACAAAGGGATCGTTCGCAACTTTAAAAGCTAAAGCTGAAAAACCAGCTCCATCATCAAATTTCATTTCCTTAATATCTTCGGTTCCTGGTATCGTTCCATTAATTGAACCAATATCAATTGGGCTTGGTAAATAATTAATAACAGCATCAAGTAAAGGTTGAACACCTTTGTTTTTAAATGCTGAACCAGTAGTGATTGGAACAAAACTAAAGTTTAGAGTTCCTTTTCTTATACATTTAATTAAATCTTCTTCTTTAATTTCTTCACCATTTAAATAACTTTCCATTAATTTTTCATCTTGCTCTACTGCAGTTTCAACAAGTTCAGTTCTGTATTTTTGAGAAATCTCTTTTAAATTATCTGGAATCTCTTTGTATTCCCACTCTGCACCTAAGGCCTCATTTTTCCAAACCTGGGCTTTCATTTTCACTAAATCAACAACACCAACTAAATCTGCCTCCATACCAATTGGAACTTGTATAACTAAAGGTTTGCAACCAAGTCTATCTCTAATCATATCTACACATCTGTAAAAGTCTGCACCAGTTCTGTCTAATTTATTTACAAAACAAATTCTTGGAACTTTATATTTATCAGCTTGCCTCCATACTGTTTCTGATTGAGGCTCAACACCTGCAACACCATCAAAAACACATACAGCACCATCTAAAACTTTTAATGATCTTTCAACTTCAATAGTAAAATCTACGTGACCAGGAGTATCAATAATATTAATTCTATGATCGTTCCAGAAACAAGTAGTTGCAGCAGAGGTAATTGTAATTCCTCTTTCTTGTTCTTGCTCCATCCAATCCATTGTTGCTGCACCATCATGAACTTCACCAATTTTGTGACTTTTTCCAGTGTAATACAAAATTCTTTCAGTAGTAGTGGTTTTACCAGCATCAATATGAGCCATAATTCCGATATTACGATATGTGTCTAATGTATTAATTCTAGCCATAATTTTTTACCACCTAAAATGAGCGAAAGCCTTATTCGACTCAGCCATTTTATGTACATCTTCTCTTTTTTTAACTGCTGATCCTTTTTTTTCATACGCATCATACAGTTCATTAAAAATTTTATCAGACATATGTTTGTCTTTTCTTTTTCTTGAAGCATCAACTAGCCATCTAATCGCAAGTGCTTGAGCTCTGTTAGATTTTACTTCAACAGGAACTTGATAGGTTGCACCACCAACTCTACGAGATCTAACTTCAACAGTAGGTTTGATATTATTTATTGCTTCATTAAAAACATTAATTGGCTCTTCTTTAGTTTTTGATTTAATTTTTTCAATTGCTTCATAAACAATTTTCTCAGCAACAACTTTTTTTCCATCGTACATAATAGAATTAATTAATTTAGGAATAATAGTAGATTTAAATATTGGGTCTGGGGTGACAACTTTTTTTGGTTGTGTTTTTTTTCTAGACATAATTATTTACCTTTTTTAGTTCCATATAAAGATCTACGTTTCTTTCTACCTGCTACAGCTTGAGTATCTAAATTTCCTCTAAGAATGTGATAACGAACACCAGGTAAATCTTTAACACGACCACCTCTAATTAAAACTACTGAGTGTTCTTGAAGATTGTGACCTTCACCACCGATGTAAGCTGTGACTTCAAAACCATTTGAAAGTCTAACTCTTGCAACTTTTCTTAATGCAGAATTCGGTTTTTTAGGAGTTGTTGTGTAAACTTTAAGACACACACCTCTTTTTAAAGGTTGTTTTTCAAGTGCAGGAACTTTATTTCTTGCAACTGGTCTAGTTCTTTTCTTTCTTAACAACTGGTTAATAGTTGGCATAAATTTTTTTAATTAATTAATTAATTTATTTTTGAATGAAAATAACTGACAGGTTATTTTGTGGCAGCGTTTAGTTCCATAAAGTAGGTACTACATTCCAACCAAAAACAGCGTCAAAATACTATTAAATCTCTGATTGTCAAACTAAAACTACAAGTTAAACGTGTTTTTTTTATTAATTTGCAGGAGTTTCTGTAGCTTCTAAAGGCTCAATTTTTTCTTGCTCAGCTAAAAATTTATTGTCAGCTGCAATAGCATTTTCATTCCATTTGTTCTTGATATGACCAGTTCCAGCTGGAACCAATCTACCAACAATAACATTCTCTTTTAAGCCATTTAAAGGGTCAACTTTACCTTTGATCGCAGCATCGGTTAAAACTCTTGTAGTTTCTTGGAATGAAGCAGCAGAAATAAATGACTCTGTTTGAAGTGAAGCTTTAGTAATACCCATTAAAACTCTTTCACCAGATGCAGGATTTTTTCCCTCAGCAACTAGTTTTTCATTTGCATTATCAAACTTAATTCTGTCAATCATTTCACCAGGTAAGTAAGACGAATCACCTGACTGTTTGATCTCAACTTTTTTAAGCATTTGTCTTAATATTGTTTCAATGTGTTTGTCGTTAATTACCACACCTTGTAATCTATAAACTTCTTGAACTTGATTAACAAAATATTCTGTTAAATCTTTAATGCCTAAAATTCTCAAAATATCATGAGGTAAAGGCTGACCATCTAATAGGTACTCACCTTTTTTAATTTTCTCACCTTGGTTAAAATTGATATGTTTACCTTTGGGTATTAAATAATTTGAAGGTTCTCCATCATCTGGTTGAATTGAAATTTTTTGTTTACCTCTAACTTCTTTGCCAAATAACACTTGTCCATCATTCTCAGCAATAATTGCACTATCTTTTGCTTTTCTAGCTTCAAATAATTCAGCTACACGTGGCAATCCTCCAGTAATATCTTTTGTTTTAGTTGTTTCTTTTGGAAGTCTTGCGATTATATCACCAGCAAATATTTTTTGACCATCTTTAACAGAAAGAATTGAATCAGGAACTAAATAGTATCTCGCTTCATTGTCATCTGCTTTTTTAATAACATTACCCTTCTCATCTCTTAAGGTAATTCTTGGTTTTAAATCTGTGTTTTTAGATTGCGCTCTCCAATCAACAACTGATTTAGAAGAAATTCCAGTAGCATCATCAGTTGTCTCTTGAATAGAAACACCATCGATTAAATCTACATACCCAGCAATACCACTTTTTTCTGCAATAACTGGAGTTGTATAAGGATCCCACTCACAAATTTTTTCATTAGCTTTTATTTTATCACCATTTTGGAAAAATAATTTTGATCCATAAGCAACTTTATAAATTGCAACTTGAACGCCATTATTATCTTCAATTGATAGTTGAGTATTTCTTCCCATAACAATTAGATTTTTCTTAGAATCTTCTAATAAATTAGTGTTAATAATTTTCAAAGTACCTGCAGATTTTGTAACAATTTCAGACTCTTGCTTAACAGAAGCGGTACCACCAACGTGGAAAGTTCTCATTGTCAACTGCGTACCTGGTTCACCAATAGATTGGGCTGAAATCATACCAATTGCTTCACCAACGTGAACCATTTTTCCTCTAGATAGATCTCTTCCATAACAAGTAGCACAAACACCAATTTTAGAACTACAAGTCATAACTGAATAAGCTTTGATGAATTTAACACCAGCTGCATCAATTTTATCACAACCTGATTCGTCAATCATAGTTTCTTTTTTAATAACTACTTCACCAGTAATAGGATTTTTTACATCAAAAGCTGTAACTCTACCAAGCGCTCTTTCTGATAAACTAACAACTACATTTCCACCTTCTAAAATTTCTGCTAACTCAATAAACCCTGGATTATCACATTTAATTTTTGAAATTGTAAGGTCTTGAGCTACATCACAAAGTCTTCTAGTTAAATAACCTGAGCTTGCAGTCTTTAGGGCTGTATCAGCTAAACCTTTTCTGGCTCCGTGCGTTGAATTGAAATATTCTAAAGCAGTTAAACCTTCTTTAAAGTTAGAAATAATAGGAGTTTCAATAATTTCACCAGATGGTTTTGCAATAAGGCCTCTCATACCAGCCAACTGTTTCATTTGAGCAGCTGAACCCCTGGCTCCACTATCTGCCATCATAAATACTGAGTTAATCTTCATGCCATCAGGAGTACTTTCAGTAGCCGAAATACCTCTCATCATTTCACCAGCTACTTTGTCAGTACATTTTGACCAAGCATCAACTACTTTGTTGTATTTCTCACCTCTAGTAATTAAACCTTCTGAATATTGATTTTCATAATCAGCAATTAATTTTTTAGTATCATCAATCAATTTTCCTTTGTTTGCAGGAATAACCAAATCATCTTTACCAAAAGAAATACCTGCTTTAAATGCATGTTTGAATCCTAAATCTTTTAAATGATCACAAAAAATAACTGTAGTTTTCTGACCACAAAATCTGAAAACACTATCAATAATTTCTGAAACAGTTTTTTTAGGAAGCAGTCTATCAATCATTGAAAAAGTAATATCTTTATTTTTTGGTAATAAATTAGCTAATAAAAATCTTCCAGCAGTTGTTGTATGTTTTTCAACTTTTTTGTTACCTTTCTCATCAAGTGTTTCGAACCTTGAAACAATAGTAGAGTGTACTTTTATCTGACCCGTTGATAAAGCATGTTCAATTTCATCATTATTTATAAAATAACCATCTGGCTTTTCAGTTTGAAAAGGTGCTTGAGATAAATAGTATAAACCTAAAATCATATCCTGGCTTGGTACTATGATAGGTTTTCCATTTGATGGACTTAAAATATTGTTCGTCGAAAGCATTAAAATTCTAGCTTCTAGTTGAGCCTCTAAACTTAGAGGAACGTGAACAGCCATTTGGTCACCATCAAAGTCAGCATTAAAGGCTGCACAACATAATGGGTGTAGTTCAATTGCATCTCCCTCAATTAACTTAGGTTCAAAAGCTTGAACTCCTAGTCTGTGAAGCGTTGGTGCACGGTTTAATAATACTGGGTGCTCTCTTACAATAAGTTCTAACGCATCCCAAACAGCATTAGTTTCTTTTTCTACTAATTTTTTTGCTTGTTTAATTGTAGAAGCTAATCCTAATTTATTTAATCTAGCATACAAAAATGGTTTAAATAATTCTAAAGCCATTTTCTTAGGTAAGCCACACTCATGAAGTTTAAGGTCTGGACCTACAACAATTACAGATCTTCCTGAGTAATCAACTCTTTTTCCTAATAAGTTTTGTCTAAATCTACCTTGCTTACCTTTAAGCATCTCTGCTAAAGATTTAAGTGGACGTTTACCGGTTCCAGTAATTACTCTTCCTCTACGACCATTATCAAATAAAGCATCAACAGACTCTTGAAGCATTCTTTTTTCATTTCTAACAATAATGTCAGGAGCTTTTAGATCCATTAATCTCTTAAGACGATTATTTCTGTTTATAACTCTTCTATAAAGATCGTTAAGATCAGATGTTGCAAATCTTCCACCATCTAATGGAACTAGGGGTCTTAGTTCGGGTGGTATAACTGGTATCACTGTTAAAATCATCCATTCTGGCTTTTGACCAGTTTCTATAAATGACTCGATCAGCTTAAGTCTTTTTATGGATCTTTCTTCATTAACTTTTGATTTTGTTTCTTTAATTGTATTGATTAAAAGCTTTCTTTCCAGGTCAAGATCCATTGACTTTAGAATTGATAAAATTGCTTCAGCTCCTATACCAGCTTCAAATGATTCTTCACCAAACTCATCCTGGTATTTAGCTAATTCTTCTTCGTTAAGTAATTGATTTTTTTGAAGACCTGTTAAGCCAGGCTCAATAACTATGAAGTTTTCAAAATAAAGAACTCTTTCAACTTCTTTTAGCTTCATGTCAACCGCTAATGAAATTCTACTAGGTAATGATTTTAAAAACCAAATATGTGCAACAGGAGTAGCTAGATTTATATGACCCATTCTCTCTCTTCTTACATTTGATTTTGTTACTTCAACTCCACATTTTTCACAAATAATCCCTCTAAACTTCATACGTTTGTATTTCCCACACAAACATTCGTAATCTTTTATCGGTCCAAAAATTCTAGCACAAAATAAACCATCTTTTTCTGGTCTAAAAGTTCTGTAGTTAATAGTTTCAGGTTTTTTAATTTCACCATATGTCCATGATTTAATTTTTTCAGGACTGGCTAGAGTAATTTTAATGCTGCTAAAATTTTGAGCTTCAGAAACTTCACTATTTTTAAATAAGTCTGTTAATTCTTTTTTCATGTTTAGTTTAACTCTATGTTTAGTGCTAATGATTTAATTTCTTTAACTAGAACATTGAACGATTCTGGTATTCCTGATTCAAAATTCTCTTCTCCTTTAACAATTGTTTCGTATACTTTAACTCTTCCAGCAACGTCGTCTGACTTAACTGTTAAAATTTCCTGTAATGTATACGAGGCTCCATAAGCTTCGAGTGCCCATACTTCCATTTCACCAAATCTTTGTCCACCTAACTGAGCTTTACCACCCAAAGGTTGCTGAGTTACGAGACTATAAGGTCCAGTAGATCTTGCATGAATTTTATCTTCAACAAGGTGATGAAGTTTTAACATATAGATAATTCCAACAGTTACTGGTCTATCAAACATTTCACCAGTTCTGCCATCCCATAAATTAGTTTGACCAGAAGTAGGTAATTTAGCTAACTCAAGCATTTCAGACACATCTTTTTCTTTAGCTCCATCAAACACTGGAGTTGAAATTGCTATACCATTTTGTAGATTTTCACATAAATCTGCAAATTCAGTCTTGTTTAATTTGTCAATACCTCCCTCAAAAACTTCTTTTCCATAAACTGATGTTAAAAAAGATGAAATTTTTTGAGTTTTTTCAAATTTTTTATTATTTTCATTTACTAATCTTTTAACTTCTTCACCAAATTCTTTACAGGCCCATCCAAGGTGTGTTTCTAAGATTTGACCTACGTTCATACGACTTGGAACCCCAAGTGGATTTAATACGATATCAACTGGTCTTCCATCTTCTCTATAAGGCATATCTTCGACAGGTACAATTTTACTGACTACACCCTTGTTTCCATGTCTACCTGACATCTTGTCACCAGGTCTTAATCTTCTTTTAATTGCGACAAAAACTTTAACCATCTTCATCACGCTTGGTAATAAATCATCACCACTTCTAATTTTTAAAACCTTATCTTCAAATCTTTCTTGAATATCTTGTTTTGCTTGATTGTATTGATCTTTTAATTGGGCAATACTTGCTTCATCACTAACATTACCTACTGTTATTTTGAATACATCATTAATACTAATTCTGTTAATTGTCTCAAGATCAAGTTTGGTACCTTCATCTAAATCTTTAATTTTTTTAGTTAAAGAAGCTCCAGAAAAAATCTGATTAGCTCTTTGTTTTATACTTCTTTCTAAAATTTCTTCCTCTACAACTTTATCTTGTTGAACAATTTCAATTTCTGCTCTTTCAATTGTTATAGATCTTTCATCTTTTTCAATACCATGTCTATTAAATACTCTAACATCAACAATTGTTCCACTGCTTCCTCGAGACATTTTTAAAGATGTATCAGTTACATCAATTGCTTTTTCACCAAAAATTGATCTTAATAATTTTTCTTCAGGTCCAGATGCTGAATCACCTTTTGGCGTAACTTTACCAACTAATATGTCTCCAGCTTTTACTTCAGCCCCAATATAAACAATCCCAGATTCATCTAGATTTTTTAAAGCTTCTTCATTTACATTTGGAATATCTCTAGTAATTTCTTCTTCACCTAACTTCGTATCTCTAGCCATAACTTCGTATTCAACGATATGAACCGATGTAAATACATCGTCAGTAACACATCTTTCTGAAATTAGAATAGAGTCTTCAAAATTGTAACCTTGCCAAGGCATAAATGCTACAGTCACATTTTTTCCAAGTGCTAATTCACCTAGCTTAGTAGATGGTCCATCAGCAATAATATCACCTGATTTAACTTTATCACCAACTCTAACAAGTGGTTTTTGGTTAATGCATGTGTTTTGGTTTGATCTTTTAAATTTTTGCAAGTTATAAATGTCTACACCTGATTTTGTAAAATCTGTTTCTTCAGTCGCTTTAATTACAATTCTTTTTCCATCAATTTTATCAACTGTACCATCACGATTAGCAACAATAGTAACACCTGAGTCGAGAGCTACGTCACTTTCAATACCAGTGCCAACTAATGGTGATTCTGGTTTCAATAGAGGAACTGCTTGTCTCATCATGTTGGATCCCATTAGGGCTCTGTTTGCATCATCGTTTTCTAAGAAAGGAATTAAAGATGCTGCTACAGAAACCAACTGTTTAGGTGAAACATCAATATAATCAATTTTCTCAGGTTTTGACAAAACAAAGTTTAAGTTTTCTCTGCAAGGAACAAGTTCTTCTAAAATTTTTCCACTTTTATCAAGTTTGGCGTTAGCTTGTGCGATTGTAAATTTTGTCTCCTCCATCGCTGATAGATATTCAACTTTATCTTGAACTACACCATTCTCTACTTTTTTATATGGGCTTTCAATAAAACCATATTTATTAATCTTAGCATAAGTAGATAAACTATTAATCAAACCAATATTTGGTCCTTCAGGTGTTTCGATTGGACAAATTCTCCCGTAGTGAGTTGGGTGAACATCACGAACATCAAATCCAGCTCTTTCTCTTGTTAGACCACCTGGTCCTAAAGCTGAAACTCTTCTTTTGTGTGTGATTTCAGATAATGGATTTGTTTGATCCATAAATTGAGAAAGTTGTGAACTTACAAAAAAATCTTTAAGGGAAACCGTTAATGGTTTTGCATTAATTAAATCTTGTGGCATTGCTGATTCAATATCAAGAGTTGTCATTTTTTCTTTAATAGCTCTTTCCATTCGATAAACACCAATACGCGCTTGGTTTTCAACAAGTTCACCAACAGATCTTACTCTTCTGTTACCTAAATGATCAATATCATCAACCTCATCTTTACCATCTCTTAAATCTAACATTTTATGAACAATGGTAATTATGTCGTCATTTCTTAGAATTGTAATTTTATCAGAACACTCAAGACTTAATCTTGAATTCATTTTAACTCTACCCACGTCAGAAAGATCATACCTATCTGAACTAAAGAATAAGTTGTTGAATATTTGTGTGGCAATCTCAACTGTTGGTGGTTCGCCCGGTCTTAAAACTTTGTAAATTTCAGTAATTGCATCATTTTTAGAATTATTTTTATCATTTAATATTGTTGATAATAAATAAGGTCCTTTATTGATAGAATTTGTAATTGAAATCTCAATTGAGTTTATGCTAGCTTCTAAAATTTGCTTGATAATAGTGTCATTTAGCTCAGTACCAATTCCAAAGGTTCCCTCTTCTTCATCGTCACTAACTTTAACTTCATTATGTAAATATTTTCCAATTAAAGATTCTTGAGATACCAAAATATCTTTAAGTCCATCTGTAGCAAGTTTTTTTGCACTTAAAAAATTAATTTTATCACCAAGCTTAATTATAACGTTTCCAGTTTTAGCATCAGTAACTTCTTCAGAAAAATTTTTAGCTTTATAGTTTTCAGGATTAAATTTAGTCTTCCATTTGCCTGTTTTTGCATCAAATGAATAAGTGTCTTTATCATAAAACTCATCAGCTATTTCAGATTTAGTTAAACCTAAGGCCATCAAGAGAGTTGAAGCAAATATTTTTTTCTTTCTATCTATCTTGAAATATAAGAAATCTTTAACATCATATTCTAAATCTAACCAAGATCCTCTATTGGGAATGACTCTACAATTAAATAATAATTTACCACTTGCGTGTGATTTACCCTTGTCATGATCAAAGAAAACTCCAGGACTTCTGTGCATTTGGTTTACAACAACTCTTTGAACACCGTTTGTTATAAAAGTTCCACTGTCAGTCATCATGGGTACTTCACCCATATAAACTTCTTGTTCTTTAGCAGATAAAATATCTTTTGTATTATTCTCTTGATCTATTTCATAAACAACTAATCTTAAAGTACACTTTAATGCTGATGTAAAAGATAATCCTCTTTGGATACATTCTTCAGTGTCAAATTTTGGTTTTTCTAATCTGTATGTAACGTATTCAAGTGTTGCTTTATCGTTAAGATCTTCAATTGGAAAAATACTTTTGAAGACTTATCAAAACCTTTTGATAAATCACCAGCTTCAGGATCCAAATCAGTTAATTGTTTATAAGAGTTTTTTTGAACTTCAATTAAGTTAGGAATAGATAAAGTTTCAGCCAATTTACCGAAGCTTTTTCTTACATTTTTCTTTTGAGTAAAAGATAATTGCATTTATTACTAATCACTGGTTAATAAATTAACCAGTCATAAAATCTTTCTAATTAATTTATTTAAGTTCTACTGTTGCGCCTGCTGCTTCTAATTTTGCTTTAAGTTCATCAGCATCTGTTTTATTTACACCAGATTTTACCTCTTTTGGTGCACCTTCAACTAGATCTTTTGCTTCTTTAAGACCTAAAGATGTTGCTGCTCTAACTTCTTTAATAACATTAATTTTTTTCTCACCTGCAGAAATTAACATAACTGTAAAATCATCTTTTGCTTCTTCAGCTGCTCCACCTGCTGCTGCTGCTGGTGCTGCTGCAGCCATGGCTGTAACACCCCATTTTTCCTCAAGTTGTTTTGAAAGCTCAGCTGCTTCAACAACAGTTAAACTTGATAGGTCTTCAATAATTTTATTTAGATCAGGCATATTTTTTTTTACTCTTTAGGTTGTTTTTTAAGAATTTTCTGGGCTCAAACTACTCATTTTTTCGGAACGTGCAAGCAAAATACTTACAAATTTTGACGCTGGTGCTGCTAGAATACCCACAATATTTGCTCTAGCCTCATCTAGTGTTGGTAAATTAGCTACATTCTGGACTCCAGCTTGGTCTAAAACATCGCTACCCATAATTCCACCTAAAAGTTTTAGGTTTTCATTAGTTTTTGCAAATTTTGATAAAATTCTAGCTGACATTATAGCATCATCAGAAAAAGCTACAGCAGTCGCTCCGGTAAATAAATTCGAAAGTTCCTTACACTTCGTTTTTTCAATTGCTAACTTAGTGATTCTGTTTTTAGTAATCTTAAACTTAATCCCATGCTCTCTCATTTGAGCTCTTAGTTCATCAAGCTGTGTCATTGTAAGACCTTGGTAGTGCGTTACCATTATAGCTTCATTGTTTTGAAACTGAGTTTCCATTTCACTAATATAATTCTTTTTTTGCTCCTTGTTCATCATAACTATATAATTTTTCCTAATTTAACTTTATACGAAACACCCATACTAGATGTTACAAAAGTATTTTTAATCAAATCACCTTTTAAAGTAAGGTTACCTTTTTCTTTTTCTAAAGTGTCTAAAATAGTATAATAATTTTTTAATAGTTGATCGTCATGGAAGGATTTTTTTCCAATACTAACACCAATGTTTCCATCTTTATCATTTCTAATTTCAGCTTGACCAGACTTAGCGTCTGTTACCGCTTGTTTTACATCGTCAGAAACAGATCCAAGTTTTGGATTGGGCATAAGACCTTTTGGTCCTAAAACTTTTCCAAGTTTTGAAAGTTTAACCATCATTCCTGGAGTGCAAATTAATTTTTCAAAATCTAACTCACCTGCTTTAATTTTATCAATAAACTCATCACTTCCTACTATATCCGCACCTGCATCCTTAGCCTCTTGTGCTTTATCATCCTCACATACAACAGCGACTTTTACTTTTTTACCCGTTCCACCAGGTAAATTAACTACCGTTCTAATATTAACTTCACCTTTTTTTTGTTTGTTGTTAACTTGAAAGGATAGATCGATAGACTCATCAAATTTTGTAGTACAGTTCTTTTTAACATCTGATAATAATTTTTCTATCAGTTCAGAAGCTAGGTCCTTAGTTTTTTCTGGTAATTTTTTAAATCTCTTTGATGGCATTAGTCTTTAACCTCTATACCCATTGATCTTGCTGAACCAGCAATAATTTTTACAGCTTGCTCTAAACTATGAGCATTAAGATCTTTCATTTTTTGTGTTGCAATTTCTTCTGCTTGTTTTTTTGTAATTGATCCAGCTATACTTCTGCCAGGTTCTTTTGATCCACCTTTAAGTTTTGCAGCTTCTTTAATAAAATGAGATGCTGGTGGAGATTTAATTTCAAAATCAAATTTTTTATCTTTATAAACTGTAATAATAACTGGAATTGGTTTTCCAGCAAATGCTTTGGTCTTATCATTAAAAGCTTTGCAAAATTCCATTATGTTAATGCCACGTTGACCTAAAGCTGGACCAACTGGTGGAGCAGGATTAGCCTGTCCTCCCATAATTTGTAACTTTATATATCCACTAATTTCTTTTGCCATTAACTTGCTTTCTCTACTTGGTTATATTCTAAATCAACTGGTGTTGGTCTTCCAAATATTGAAACAGAAACCTTAAGTCTTGATTTCTCTTCATCTATATCTTCAACCATACCACTAAATGATGCAAAAGGACCGTCAACAACCTGAACTTTTTCACCAATGGTGTATTCTATACCAGATTTTGGCTGAGCTACACCATCTTTTATTTGTCCTAAAATTTTTTCTATTTCTTTATCAGAAACAGGAACAGGAATACCTTTTGAACCTAAAAATCCACTAACACGCTTTAAATTTTTAATCATATGATAGAGATCATTGTCCATTTCACTTTTAATTAAAACATAACCAGGAAAGTACTTCTTTTTTCTCTGAATTCTCTTTCCTCTTTTTACTTCTGTTACATCGTGTGTAGGAACAACAATTTCTTCAATTTTATCTGAAATTTTTGCTTTTTCAGCTTCTTCTTTAATTAATCCAGCAACTTTATTCTCAAAATTTGAGTGAGATTGAACAATATACCAATTTTTCATTAAATACTTACCTTTAGTAAAGCTTCCAATAAAAATTTAAGCACTTGATCAAGAAGTAAAAAGAAAAGAGACATAATAACTGCCATAGCAAATACCATTAATGCACCTTGCATTGTCTCTTTTCCAGTAGGCCAAGAAACCTTGAAGGCTTCTTGTTTAACTTCTTGGATAAATTTTATCGGGTTTTTCATAATATACTGTTTAGCTTATTGGCAGGAGTGGAGGGAATCGAACCCTCAACCTCCGGTTTTGGAGACCGGCACTCTACCAATTGAGCTACACTCCTATAGAGTTTACTCTATAATTTTAGTTACTACTCCAGCTCCAACTGTTCTACCACCTTCACGAATAGCAAAGTTTAATTTTTCACTCATGGCAATCGGAGTAATTAATGTAACAGTGAATTTAGCGTCATCACCAGGCATAACCATTTCAGTTCCTGCTGGTAATGTAACTTCTCCAGTTACGTCAGTTGTCCTAAAGTAAAACTGCGGTCTGTATTTAGTAAAGAAAGGAGTATGTCTTCCACCCTCATCTTTTTTAAGTACATAAGCTTGAGCTTCAAATTTAGTATGTGGTGTAATTGAACCAGTTTTACAAAGAACTTGTCCTCTTTGAATATCATCTCGTTCAACACCTCTTAATAAAATACCAACATTATCACCTGCTTCACCAGAATCTAAAAGTTTTCTGAACATCTCAACACCAGTACAAACTGATTTTTTAGTTTCAGTAACACCAACTATTTCAACTTCTTCACCAGTTTTAATAACACCAGATTCAATTCTACCAGTTGCAACAGTTCCTCTACCTGAAATTGAGAAAACATCCTCAACAGGCATTAGGAAAGGTTTGTCAACATCTCTAGCTGGTTGAGGAATAAATTCATCAACAGCTTTCATTAATTCTATAATAGAATTTTTTCCAATTTCTTCATCTCTACCTTCAACAGCAGCTAATGCAGATCCTTTAATGATGGGAGTTGTTTCGCCAGGATATTTGTAAGAAGTTAAAAGTTCTCTAATTTCTTCTTCAACAAGTTCAATCATATCTTTGTCATCAACTTGGTCTACTTTATTTAAATAAACAACAATTGAAGGGATACCAACTTGTCTTCCTAAAAGAATGTGTTCTCTAGTTTGAGGCATAGGACCATCAGCAGCGTTAACTACTAAGATAGCTCCATCCATTTGAGCTGCACCTGTAATCATGTTTTTTACATAGTCAGCGTGACCTGGGCAATCAACGTGTGCGTAATGTCTCTTCTCAGTTTCATATTCAACGTGAGCAGTTGAAATTGTAATTCCTCTTTCTTTTTCTTCAGGGGCTTTATCAATTTGATCATAAGCTACAGCTTTTGCTCCACCAGTTTCTGCTAAAACATTTGTGATCGCTGCAGTTAATGTTGTTTTACCGTGGTCGACATGACCGATTGTACCAATGTTACAGTGTGGTTTATTTCTTATGAACTTTTCTTTTGACATTACTTTTTTACCTCAGTTTTAGTTTTATTAATAATTTCTTTTTTTCTTGGAGCGGGTAAAGAGAATCGAACTCTTACATCCAGCTTGGAAGGCTAGCGTTCTACCATTGAACTACACCCGCACAACATCAAGAATAACACTCCATTGTTATAAGAAATTTTATTGAATGGTGGAGGGGGAAAGATTCGAACTTTCGAAGACCGAAGTCAACGGGTTTACAGCCCGCCCCATTTGACCGCTCTGGAACCCCTCCTTTTGGGGAAGTGTCCCCTTCTTCAATAAAGCTTCAAACAACATGCGTTTTATATATTTTTATTATGCAATTGCAACACGAGATTTACTGTGAAAATAGTGGAAAATACGTATAAAACAAAGATAATTTTATGAATAAATCATCTTTTTTAATCGTTGGTCAACATGCTGTTATTGAGGCTCTAAGAAACCCCAAAAGGAAGGTTTTAAAAGTTTTTTTAACAGAAGAAAGTAAAAAAAATATTCATAGAAAAAACCCAAAGAAAAATGTTCTTGAAGACGTTAAGGTTTATTTTAAATCAAAAAAAGAATTAGATAAGTACACTTCTAAAGATCAAATGATGCATGGTGGATATATTGCAGAAGTTGAACATTTAGATCAACCCGACTTAAAAGAATTTATAAAAGGAAAAAATAATCTAACGTTTGTTTGTATAGATGAAGTAACAGATCCAAGAAATATTGGATCGTTAATTAGAAGTGCTTCTTCATTTCATATAGACGGATTAATAGTTAAAGAAAGACAGTTTCCATCTGATAGTAAGCTTATGTATAAAGCTGCAAGTGGATGTATGGAACATATTAATATTTTTGAAGTATCAAACATAAACTCCACACTTAAAAATTTAAGAGAAAAAAATTTTTGGGTTTATGGGTTTGATGCAAGAGGAGAAAAAGACTTTACAGATATTAAATGGGAAGGAAAAAACGTTCTCTTATTTGGATCTGAAGGTTTTGGTATGAGAGAACATACTGGAAAGTACACAGATTTTTTAGTTAAAATTGATATAAATAAGGATGTAGAAAGCTTAAATATCTCAAATAGTGCAGCGATTGTGTTTCATCATTTAAGTTATTTGAAAAAAAATTCTTGATTAGTCTAAGATTTCTTAATAGAAATCAGTTATGCCCTTGTAGCTCAGCTGGTAGAGCAATTGATTTGTAATCAATAGGTCCGCGGTTCGACTCCGTGCGGGGGCACCATCACTCAATTATTTGAAGTTTCTTTTCGTGTTTGCTCAATCTTAATCTTTTTGTGAAGACTGTTATATTTATCGTACAATAACTCAAAACTAATTTTCTTATCAGCTTCAATTTTAATTGTCTTTGCATTTCTAACTTCAAAATTATCTGCAACAGCACTGATAGGTCTTTTATTTATATCCAAATTTTTTATTAAAATTTTAGATTTATCACTAACAATTGTGCCCTTCCATCTTCTAGGTCTAAAAGGACTAATAGGAGTAACTGCTAGTTTTCTTGAATCTAAATTTAGAATTGGTCCATGTGCTGATAAATTATAAGCTGTACTACCTGCTGGTGTTGAAACTAACACGCCATCAGAGATTAGATTTTTAATAATGTTTTTCTTATTAGCTGTAATAGAAATTGATGATGCCTGCTTGCTTTGTCTTAATATAGAAACCTCATTAATAGCTATTGATTTTTTTGTTTGATTTTTTTTATTAGTCACAGTCATTTGTAAAGGATAAATCTTTACACTGTTAGAGATATTCAAATTTTTAATAAAGTTTTCATTAGAAAACTTATTCATCAAAAAACCATAGTTTCCAGAATTAATTCCATAAAAAGGTTTTTTATATTTGTATAATTTTTTTAATGTTTGCAGCATGAAACCATCTCCACCTAACACAATTATTATGTTCGAATTTCTTAAAGTTGCAATATTAATCTTTTTAATTAAGATTGATTTAATCTTCAAAGATGCCTTCGTTTTATCAAAAACTAAATATACCTTGTCTCTCATTTAATGGTGCCCTCGGCCAGACTCGAACTGGCACTCCAAAAAGGCACGGATTTTAAGTCCGTTGTGTCTACCAATTTCACCACGAGGGCATTAATGAATTTCATGTGTATTTATGCTAATATTTATAAATGAACAAGTCATATAAGTAAATTTTTTAAAAAAAAATACATTACCTTTAATCAATAAATTAATCTTGAAATAGATTTTTCTAAAGTTTCAGCTATATATTGATGTCCACATTTAGATAAATGAGCGTTATATAAAAATCCATCTTTTGAAAAAACAAGATTACAATTATTTTTGTTAATATACTTAGTAATGTTTTTGAAATTTGGTTGAATAATATTTATGTTTAATTTTTTTCCTATTTGGGAGATTTTATCAATTTGGTAGTTAATATCAAAATTGTCTACATCAAATAATTTTGCGCAACCCTCTCCGATTTGTTTTAATTTTTCATTAACAAAAAATGGGTGTGTATTATTAGTTATTATTAAATGAGAATTTTTTTTGTCAGTTAAATTTTTGATTTTTTTTATAATCATTTCTGTTTTACTCCATCTTGCTTCCCATTCAGTTGAATCATACCTAGAAAATCTATCTAAATTTGTCCAAGATTCACATCTTGATCTTTGTTTTTTTTTTTCTTTATCTCTTGTTTTAAAAGTCAATTGCAATTCATATTTTGTATTTGAAATTAATAGTGCTAATGTACTTTTATCCTTTAACCATTTTTTAAATTCAGCGAAACTACTAAGATCTTGTTCTGTTTGTTTTTTTGAGAATTTTTTAAATTCAGCGAAACTACTAAGACCTTGTTCTATTTGTTTTTTTGAGAATTTTTTTAACATCAATTCTCCATTATTGCTAAAATATGGCTTACCCCACTCATAAGAATTGTGCTTTAGTCTATCCTTTAAATTATATTCAGGATCATTCATAACAAATGTATAAACTACTACAGATGGATTAATTTTTTCAATATACTTTTCGAGGACTAAATATGCTTGGTCAGATGAAAAACCATTAACCCCTAAATTTATACCTTGTAAATTTGGATTTATTTTTACTAAAATACTTGAAAAAGTTTTTTCATCTGAAACCTGTAATCCTGCGGTAACAGAGTCTCCAATGAATAAAACTTTATCTTTATTGGTATTAGCAAAAATATCAAAATTATTTCTAAAACCATTTTCGTCAATCGTTATATTAATTTTATTTCTATCTGGATCTAAAATTATATGGTTACCATGAACATACTTCCACCCAAGGTAATCATCATTCTGATACAAATCAGAAATATCACTATTTACCATTACATAAAAATTATTCAACACTATTTCTGCGACTAATATTGAAAATATTGTGCTTAGAAATATTACAAATAAACTTTTAATCGAGTTTATATTTTTCATAAGTTTTTTGATTTAATGAATTTTGATTTTCTTTTTTTAATAAAAAATTACCTATAACAAGAATATCTATATCTGTACGCATAAAGCAGTTAAATGCATCTGTGGGTGTACATACGATTGGCTCTCCACGAACATTAAAAGATGTATTAATTAATATTGGACATTTAGTAATTTCATAAAATTTATTTATTAAATGGTAATATCTTGGATTAGTTTCTTCATGAACAGTTTGAATTCTTGCAGAATAATCAATATGCGTTACAGCTGGAATAGAAGAACGTTTAACATTTAATTTATCTATTCCAAACAGAGCGGTTTGTTCATCAGTCATTTGTATGCATTTGTCATCTTTAACTTTTGAGACAAACATCATATAAGGACTTGGTGAGCTATGATTAAACCATGAGTTCAAATGATTGAAAATTATGCTTGGAGCAAATGGTCTAAAACTTTCACGATGTTTAACTTTAATATTTAGTTTTTTTTGCATTGAAGGAGATCGTGGATCTGCAAGAATACTTCTGTTACCTAATGATCTTGGTCCAAACTCCATTCTTCCTTGCATCCAACCAACTATTTTTTCATTTGAAATTTCTTTAGCAATAACATCTAATAATTCATTTAAGGGAAATTTTTTATAACTGGCTTCTAATTTAGATAATTCGTTTTCTATTTGTTCGTTTGAATATTCCGGACCAATATAACAACCCTTCATTCCATCAATACTTAAATTGCTCCTTCTTTCTTTTTCAAAATATAAATGCCATGCAACCAAAGCAGCGCCCAAAGAGCCTCCTGCATCTCCAGCTGCTGGCTGAACCCATATATTTTCAAAAATATTTTCACGTAATAAAATTCCGTTGATAACACAATTTAAAGCTACTCCCCCCGCGAGACATAAATTTTTTTCACCAGTCTCTATAGCTATGTTTCTTGAAATTTTAATCACAATTTCCTCAGTAATTTTTTGAATGGAGGCTGCTAAATCCATATCTCTTTGGGTAATTCTGCTTTCGGGTTGTCTAGGGGGACCACCAAATAAATTATGAAATCTTTTATTTGTCATAGTTAAGCCCGTAGCAAAATTAAAATATTTTAAATTTAATTTAAAACTACCATCCTCTGCGATACTAATAAGATTTTCCTTAATTATATGATAATACTTTGGTTTACCGTAAGGAGCCAAACCCATAACTTTGTATTCACCTGAATTTACTTTAAATCCCGTGTAATATGTAAAAGCTGAATACAATAAGCCTATTGAATGTGGAAAATGAATTTCTTTAATTATTTTTAAATTTCTTCCTTTACCAATTGAAACAGAAGTTGTGGTCCATTCTCCAACACCATCAAATGTTAAAATAGCAGATTTTTCAAAAGGTGATGGGTAGAATGCGCTCGCAGCGTGTGAAAGATGGTGCTCAGAAAATAATATTTTTTTTTTAAATCAGTTTCTCCTCCACCAATTTTTAACAATTCTTTAACTATTTTTGATTTTTGAAACAATTTATCTCTTACCCATAATGGCATAGCTTTTATGAAACTTTTAAATCCTTGAGGAGCAAATGCTAAATATGTTTCAAGCAATCTCTCAAATTTTACAAATGGTTTTTCGTAAAAAATTATTTTATTAATATTTTTTAATTGGACTTTCGCCTGATTTAAACAATATTTGACTGCATGTATTGGAAATTCTGAATCATGTTTTTTTCTTGTAAAACGTTCTTCTTGTGCAGCAGCAATTATTTCACCATCACACAATAAACATGCGGCACTGTCATGATAATAAGCAGATATTCCAAGTATATAAATTTTTTTGTCATTACTCATTTATTAAAATAAAGTGTAAACAAATGGAGCAACGACTGTTCCTTTTGTTAAAACAAGTAATCCTCCTACCATTAAAATCACTAGTATTATTGGAGCTAACCATAGTTTTTTTCGATATTTCAAAAATTGTAACAACTCAATTAAAAAATTCATTTTATTAATATTGATTTTTAAAAGATTGAGTAGAGTTATTTTTAGAATCTTTTTTAATCCAATATGAATTAATCCCTTTATGAAATTTTAAATTTAGCTCATCTCTGGAAATTAACTTAAAAAAAATAGATATTGGGGTGAATATACAGAAATAGATTATTCCTAGTACAATTGGACTAATAATTTTACCTAAAAATATACCAAGCAAAAACCATAGTTTATTTAATGGACCTAAAAAATTTGGACTAATAAAAGAAATTATAAAGAAGAAAAAACAAAGAACAGAAAAAAATATTCCTAAATTGATGTTGTTATAAAATAAAAAATACAAACTTAGTAATAAAAAAACTATTGAAAAAAAAACTCCAAAGTTTTTATTTGACACTGTTTTTACATTCTGATGTTTGTTCATTTAATCTATCAATCTATTGATTTAATCATTATAAATAATTCTTTATAAATGTATAAGAGCTTTATTTAAATATTTAATCTCTAACATACAATCTTTATAACCTCTTTTTACAATATTTAAATATCTTTCAGTTGGAAATCTAAAAGGTGTTTTTTTTACCATTGTATAAGTCATCACTTTCTTGCCATAATAAGTAAAATAATATTTTTTATATAGAACTGGATAATCTTCATAAACATCTAATTTTTTTTCATCACTTTTAGATATTTCAAATAAAGCTCCTGGAACAATTGAGTTTTTTTTAGGCTCTATATCTGCAGCTCTATATTTGCTTCTAAAAGTTAATTTAAAATTAGTTAAATTAATTTTCTTTAAAAAGACACTATCTTTACATCTTCTTTTCATTTGAAAATGATTTAAATTGCTGCCGTAAGCGAAATAAAGCATTTAACTATCTAGTAACTACTTCTATTTTTTTTTGATTAACAAACTCTAATATTTCAGAACTACATTTATCTATTTTAAGTTGGTCTTCAGATCGTATTACTATTGATACACCTAATTTGCCTGCTTGAAAAAAAGGATAACTTCCAATTTCTACATCTTTATTATTATCCTGGACATTAGTTAAAGAGTTTGCAATTTCACTTTCGACAGTTTTTAAACTTATTGTGTGGCTTAATATTGGGTCTCCCCCTACTATCTTGTTTTTTAATCCACCCAACATTGATTTTAAAATTGAAGGAACTCCTGGTAAGCAAAAAACATTCTCTATACTAAAACCTGGCGCACCACTTGTTGGATTTAATATTAAATTAGCATTACGTGGCATCCATACCATTTTTTGTCTGCCCTCATTAAACTCTCCTACCTTGTAATAAGCTTCTAATATTTTAAAAGCTTCTTTGTGAATTTCATACTCAAGATCAAATGCTTTTGAAATAGACTGTGCGGTAATATCATCGTGTGTTGGACCAATGCCACCAGTTGTAAATACATAATTATTAACTTTTCTTAAATGATTAACAGTATCAACAATTATATTTTCGATATCTGGGATAACTCTTACTTCATTAACTTTTACACCAATTGAATTAAGCCATTGTGCAATTGTGCCAGTATTAGTGTCTTGTGTTCTTCCTGAGAGGATTTCATTACCAATAATAAGTATTGCGGCATTAAATTTTGTATTTTGGATCATTATTAAATATATAATTTAAATATGAAATTTACCAAACCTTTAATTAAAGGCAAACTTATCAAACGATATAAGAGATTTTTTACTGATGTTGAAATTAGCAATAAAATTGTGACGGCACATTGTCCTAATACTGGATCTATGAAGGGTTTATTGGATGAAGGAAATGAGGTTTATGTGTCTAAAAATGACAACCCTAGAAGAAAGTTAAAATATACTCTTGAGATAATTAAAGTTAAAAAAAATTTAGTTGGTGTTAATACTCATTTTGCTAACAAAATTGCCTTCCATGGTTTATCAAATAATTTAGTTAAAGAAGTTTCAAACAATGACAGTATTAAACCTGAGGTATTTTTTGATAAAGAAACACGGTTTGATTTTCTAGTTGAAAAAAATAAACAAAAAATATTTGTAGAAGTTAAAAATGTTACTTTATTTAGAGAAGAAAAAACTGCAGAATTTCCAGATGCGGTTACTACTAGAGGTTCAAAACATTTAAAAACCCTTATAGAGGCTATTAAAAAAGGTTATAAATCTTATCTATTATTCTTAGTCCAAATACAGGGTGTGGATAATTTTAAAATAGCAAAAGACATTGATAAAGAATATTATGAAAATTATTTACTTGCAAAAAAAGCTGGAGTTATTTTTTTAGCATATCAATGTAAAATAAGTTCAAAAGAAATTAAAATAGATAAAAAAATTAAGATTATTAATGCCTGATTATTTAGAAAAATTTGAAAAGATGAGAGTTGCGGGAAATCTTGCAGCAAGAACTCTTGATATGCTTACAGAAAATATTAAGCCAGGTGTAACCACAGAGTTTGTGGATAAATTAGGCTATGAATTTATAAGAGACAACGGTGCTTATTCAGCTCCTCTATTTTATAGGGGCTTTAAAAAATCATTATGTACATCTTTAAACCATGTTGTCTGTCATGGTATACCTTCTGATAGAATTTTAGTTGAAGGTGACGCTTTAAATGTTGATGTGACGGCTATAGTTAATGAACATTATGGTGACACTAGTAGAATGTTTTGTGTTGGCAAAACTCCTATTAAAGTTAATAACTTAATTGATGCAACGTACGAGTCGATGATGAGAGCAATAAATTTACTAAAGCCAGGATTAAAATTAGGTGACATTGGATATGAAATACAATCTTTTGTTGAAAAAAAAGGCTACTCAGTTGTTAGGGATTTTTGTGGTCACGGAATAAGTACAACATTTCACGAACCACCAAATGTTTTACATTATGGAAGAAGAAATACAGGGATGGAGCTTAGACCTGGCATGACTTTTACAATCGAACCTATGATAAATACCGGTGAATGGGATGTAAAAATGCTAAAAGATGGCTGGACAGCAGTTACAAAAGATAAATCTTTATCAGCACAATTTGAGCATACGTTAGGTATTACTGAAAATGGTTATGAAATCTTTACAGAATCTGTTAAAGGTTATTCCAAGCCTCCTTACTTATAATTAATGATTGAAAGATATTCTAGAAAACAGCTTACTGACATATGGTCAGAAGAAAATAAATACCGAATTTGGCTCGATGTAGAGGTTGCAGCAGCCGAAGCCATGGAAAAATTAGGTCAAATTCCCAAAGGCGTTGCATCTGTTGTTAGAAAAAAAGCTAAAATAAATGTTAAAAGAATTCACCAAATCGAGAGTAAAGTTAAACATGATGTAATAGCATTTTTAACCTCTGTTACTGAAAAAGCAGGAATTAAAGCAAGATATCTTCACCAAGGTATGACGTCATCTGATGTTCTTGATACCAGTTTAAATATTCAATTAGTTCAATCAGGTAAAATTCTACTTAGTGATATCGATCAAATTCTCAAAGTTTTAAAGAAACAAGCTAAAAAATACAAATACACCCCTTGTATGGGTAGAAGTCATGGAATTCATGCTGAACCTATCACGTTTGGTTTAAAATTAGCTTCATTTTATGAGGAATTTAAGAGAAATAGAAAAAGATTAGTTGATGCAATTGATGAAATTTCAACATGTGCAATCTCTGGTGCTGTTGGCACATTTGCAAATATTAATCCTAATGTTGAAAAACATGTAGCAAAAAAACTTGGTTTAAAAGTTGAGCCTATATCAACTCAAGTAATACCAAGAGATAGACATGCTTTTTATTTTTCTATTCTTGGAATCATCGCTGGATCAGTTGAAAGAGTTGCAATTGAGATTAGACACTTACAAAGAACAGAAGTTTATGAAGTGCAAGAATTTTTTTCAAAAGATCAAAAAGGTTCATCAGCAATGCCTCATAAAAAAAATCCAATATTAAGTGAAAATTTAACAGGTCTTGCAAGAATGGTTCGAAGTGCTGTTATCCCTGCGCTAGAAAATATTGCACTATGGCACGAAAGAGATATTTCCCACTCAAGTGTTGAAAGAAATATTGGTCCTGACGCAAACATAACTTTAGATTTTGCTTTAGCTAGACTTAGTAATATTTTAGATAAAATGATTGTCTACCCAAAAAAGATGATTGAAAATTTAAATATAACTAAAGGTTTAATTTTTTCACAAGAAGTAATGTTGGAATTGACAAAATCAGGATTAAGTAGAGAACAATCTTACAAAATGGTTCAAAACTATGCAAAAAAATGTTTTGCAGAAAACCTAAATTTATTCGATGTTATATCAAACGATGAATTCATAATGGCTAAAATTTCCTCAAAAAAGTTGAAGGCTATATTTAATTACTCATCACACTTTAAAAATGTAGATTTAATCTTTAGAAGAGTTTTTAAATAATGAAAAAAGGTAAGAAATTATACGAAGGTAAAGCTAAAATAATTTACGCAACATCTGATAAAAATTTAGTTATCCAATATTTTAAAGATGACGCGACAGCTTTTAACAACCTAAAAAAATCAACCATTGAAGGTAAGGGTGTTTTAAACAATAGAATATCTGAACATATCCTATCTAACTTAACCCAAATTGGAATTAAAAATCATTTAGTTAAAAGACTAAACATGAGAGAGCAAATTATTAAATTGGTAGAGATTATTCCTATTGAGTTTATTGTTCGTAATGTTGCAACGGGCTCTATTACTAAAAGACTTGGTATTGAAGATGGAACAGTTTTAAAACAGCCTTTATTAGAATATTGCCTAAAAGATGACAGTTTAGGTGATCCACTTATTGCAGAGGAGCATATATTAACTTTTGATTGGGCTACAAAATCTGAATTAGAAAAAGTTAAGAAAATGATCCTTAGAATTAATGATTTTATGATTGGAATGTTTAGAGGGGTTGGAATTAAACTAATTGATTTTAAACTAGAATTTGGAAGACTTAAAGAAAATGGGAAAAATGAAGTTATTTTAGCTGATGAGATTAGCCCTGATACTTGTAGATTGTGGGACAGTATTACTGATAAAAAACTAGATAAAGACAGATTTCGTAAGAACTTGGGTGATTTAATCCCAGCTTACACTGAAGTTGCTAAAAGACTTGGTATATTGCATGAGCAATCAAACTTAAGTGCTGTCAATGTTACAAAATTAAGATCAATTAAAAAAAGAAAATAATATGAAAATATCTGTAATTATAACTCTTAAAAAAGATGTTTTAGATCCTCAAGGTAAAGTTATTCATCAAACCTTAGATGGCATGGGATTTGAAGGTATCAATGAAGTAAGGCAAGGTAAGTATTTTGAAATTGATACAAACGAAAGTGATAAGACAAAAGCTGAAGAAAAAGTTGAAGAGATGTGTAAGAAACTTTTAGCAAACTTAGTAATAGAAGACTTTAAAATTATTGGATCACAATAATAAATAATGCATTCATCTGTAATAACCTTTCCTGGATCTAATTGTGATAGAGATATGGATATTGCTTTAAAAAAATTTGGCTTTAAAAACAAAATGGTTTGGCATGATGATGTTGAGCTTCCAAAAAGTGATTTAGTGGTTTTACCGGGTGGCTTTTCATATGGAGACTATCTTAGATGTGGAAGTATGGCATCAAAATCAAAAATTATGAAATCTGTTCTAAACTTTGCTCAAGGGGGTGGTAAAGTTATGGGAATCTGTAATGGTTTTCAAATTCTAGTTGAATCTGGTTTACTACCAGGTGTACTACTTAGAAATAAATATTTAGAATTTATTTGTAAAAATATTTTTGTTAAAGCTAACAATAAAGACAACACTTATTTTAAAGATGATAAGAAAGAGGTATATGAGTTTCATATAGCTCATAATGAAGGAAATTACTTTTGCTCTAAAGAACAAATTAAAGAAATTAATGACAATAACCAAATAGCTTTATTTTATTCAGATGAAAACGGAAATATTAATGAAGAATCTAATCCCAACGGTTCATTACAAAATATAGCCGGTGTATTTAATAAGCAAAAAAATGTTATAGGGATGATGCCTCATCCTGAAAGAATGATTGACCCTGCTCTATCAGGTGAAGATGGTTCAATATTTTTTAAAAACTTAATTGATAATTTAAAATAATGATAGTTAACGAACAACTTGCAATCGATCACGGTTTAAAAAAAGATGAATATAAAAAAATCTGTGATTTATTAAAAAGAATTCCAAATATTACCGAACTAGGTATTTTTTCAGCGATGTGGAATGAGCATTGCTCCTACAAATCTTCAAGGTTTCATCTTAAAAACTTACCCACTAAAGGAAAAAATGTGATTCAAGGACCTGGGGAGAATGCTGGTGTTATTGATATTGGAGATAATGATGCAATAGTATTTAAAATTGAAAGTCACAATCACCCTTCATTTATTGAGCCTTACCAAGGTGCTGCAACTGGTGTTGGCGGCATTATGAGGGATGTTTTTACAATGGGAGCAAGACCAATAGCTAATTTAAACTCAATTCATTTTGGTTCACCTCAGCATAAAAAGACTAAAAATTTATTACGTGGTGTTGTTCATGGAATTGGTGGATATGGTAATTGCATGGGAGTTCCAACAATTGCTGGTCAGACTAGCTTTGACGAGTCTTATAATGGTAATATTTTAGTAAATGCTATGACCCTTGGTCTTGTTAAAAAAGATAAGATTTTTTATTCAAAAGCTGCAGGTCTAGGAAAACCTGTGATCTATGTTGGTTCAAAAACAGGTCGTGATGGGATACATGGTGCTAGTATGGCGTCAGCTTCATTTGATGATAAAATTGAAGAAAAAAAACCAACCGTTCAAGTTGGAGATCCTTTTACTGAAAAACTATTATTAGAGGCCTGTTTAGAATTAATGGCAGGAGACTCGATTATAGCAATTCAAGATATGGGAGCTGCAGGTTTGACCTCTTCAAGTATTGAAATGGCTTCCAAAGGAAATTTAGGAATTGAAATCAATTTAAATAAAGTACCTTGTAGAGAAGCAAACATGACCCCTTATGAGATTATGCTTTCAGAAAGCCAAGAACGAATGCTTATTGTTCTAGAAAATGGCATGGAAGAAATGGCTAAAAAAATATTTGATAAATGGAATTTAGATTTTGCAGTAATTGGCAAAACAACAAAAAGTAAAAAAATTGAACTTTATTTTGACGATGAAAAAGTAGCAGACATTCCTGTTAATACATTAGTTGAAAACTCACCTATGTATGACCGAAAATGGAAAAAAGCTAAATTACCTAAAAGAATTAAAATTGAGAAAGAGCTATTTAAAACCTTAAAGGTAAAAAATATTTTAAACAAAATTTTATCTAATCCAAATGTGTGTAGCAAAGAATGGATTTGGCAACAGTATGATCACACTGTTATGGGAGACACTATTCAAAAACCTGGTGGTGACTCAGGTGTTGTTAGAGTTCATGGTACTAATAAAGCTGTTGCAGCATCCGTTGATTCATCTGCTGTATATTGTTGGGCTCATCCTTTAACCGGTGGAAAACAAATTGTTTGTGAAAGTTGGAGAAATTTAATTTCAGTTGGTGCCAAACCAATTGCAATTACTAACTGTTTAAATTTTGGTAGTCCTGAAAATAAAGAGAATATGGGTGAGTTTGTTGAATGCGTTCAAGGCTTAGGTGAAGCAAGCGCTTACTTAGAGTTCCCAGTTGTCTCAGGAAATGTTTCCTTCTATAATCAGACCAAAGATATTGGTATCAAACCCACTCCTGCAATTGGGGGAGTTGGATTAATTAAAGATTATCAAAACATGGTTACAATGGACTTAAAAGAAGCTGACAATATACTTTTGGTTATAGGTAAAACTGAAGGTCACCTTGATCAAAGCTTATTTGCAAGAGATATTTTAAATGAAAAAAATGGACCTCCTCCTGAAATCAATCTTTTCAATGAAAAAAATAATGGTGAAACAATATTAAAACTTATTGATAAAAAATTTATAAAATCTGCACATGATGTTTCTTTAGGAGGTATAATTACGGCTCTTTCTAAAATGTGTATTAAAGGTAAAAAAGGTGTAACTCTTAAAAAACCAAATTACTTAATTAATCAGTTTGAATACTTATTTGGTGAAGACCAAGGAAGATATATTATTGAAATTAATAAAATTGATCTTGAAAGTGCCACTAAGATACTTCAAGAAAACTCAGTACATTTTGATGAACTTGGATTGGTAAATGACGATAGTTTAATAATTGACGATAAGACAAAAGTATCAATTGACGATTTGATTAAATCACATACAAATTGGTTAATTAACTACATGGAAAATTAAAATGGCAATGGATATAAAAGAAGTTGAAACACTTATTAAAGAAGCTTTACCAGATGCTATAATAGAAATTCAGGACTTAGCAGGAGATAGTAATCACTACTCAGCAACAATTACTTCAAGTAAATTTTCTGGAAAAAGCAAAATTGAACAACACAAGATGGTATATAATTCTTTAAAAGGAAAAATGGGTAACGAACTGCACGCATTAGCAATTAAAACAAAGGAGCAATAATGGACGATAGCACAAAAAATTTAATTCAAAGTCACATAGATACTAACGAAGTATGTTTATTTATGAAAGGAACGCCCGATGCTCCTCAGTGTGGATTTTCTATGGCTACATCAAACATGTTAAAAATTTTAGAAGTAAATTATAAAGGGATCAACGTTCTAGAATCTCAAGCTTTAAGAGAAGGTATAAAAGAATTTAGTGACTGGCCTACTATTCCACAAGTTTACATTAAGGGTGAATTTGTTGGTGGCTGTGACATCTTTAAAGAAATGTATGAAAACGGTGAACTCAAGAAAGTACTTGAGGATAAAGGAATTAATTTTAAGAAATAATTTATTACTTATAAATATAATCTCTAGTAGCGGGTGTTGAGACATAGTTTTTTGTTAGTTGGAATTGATAAACCACTTGGTCTCCCCATTTAAAAGCGCTTTCACAACTAGCTAAATAAAACTCCCACATCCTAAAAAATTTTTCATCAAACATATTGATTATTTGAATTTTGTTTTTTATGCAATTTTCTTTCCAGTGTCTTAGGGTGTGAGAATAATGCAATTTTAGAACTTCTATATCAGATACTATTAATCCAGCTTTCTCTATGGGTGTTACTACTTCACTCAGACTAGGTGTGTAACCACCTGGAAAGATATACTTAGTTATCCAGGGATGTGGGTCTCTAGGAGGGTTAACTGAACCAATAGTGTGTACTAAAGAAATACCATCATCATTAAGCAACTTATCGATTTTCTTAAAAAAATTTTTATAAAACTTTCTACCCACATGCTCAAACATTCCAACACTTACAATTCTATCAAACTTTTCATCTAACTGACGGTAATCTATTAGTTTAAAGGTAACTTGATTTTCTAAATTAAGCTCTTTTGCTTTTTTAACACAGTAGTTAAACTGATTTTCAGATAGAGTAATTCCAGTAACTTCACAATTAGTACTTTTTGCAATATCTATAGCTAAAGATCCCCAGCCACAACCTATATCAAGAACTTTTTGATTTGGCTTTATATTAAGTTTTTTTATTATGTGCTGTATCTTATTATTTTGAGCTTCTTCTAGAGTATCATTTTCATTTTTAAAATATCCACAAGAGTATTGTTTTTTAGGATCCAAAAATAAACTGTATAAATCATCTGAAAGATCATAATGATGAGCAACATTCATTTTAGATTTTTTTATAAAATTAAAGTTTGTTAAATATCTATAAGAACCATAAAATTTATTTATCAGCATACTAAAAATATTTAATTCGCCTCTTCCTATATTCATAAGCGCTATATCTAAAAAATCGGTCAAACTTCCATTTTCGATTTGTATATCACCATTAGAATAAGCTTCTCCAAAATATAAATCTGGACGAAAAAATAATTTATAATGGAGATTCTTATCTAAAATCTTAACTGTAATTGGGTTGTTATTTTTTGGTGTACCTATGATATATTTATTTGAATTTGCATCAATTAATAAAAAACCATCTTTCTCGAATAATTTATCTAGATATCTTGCAAGTTGCATTTAAGTTCTCATAAAAATTTTTTTATAAGAAAAATATATAATGAATTTATATAAAATTCACTCAGGATTATTTCTCGATTTTATTGGAATTTTAACAGTAAAATTAGGTAAACTGTTTTAAAAAATAGATATTTATTATCTAGAGTAATATTCAATTACTAAATTAGGTTCCATTACTACTGGGTAAGGAACTTCGTCAAACTTAGGTGTTCTAACGAAAGTAACTTTTTTATTCTTCTCATCTAAATGAATATATTCTGGTGTTTCTCTTTCTTTGTTTGCTAAAGCGATATCAATGAAAGCTAACTGTTTAGATTTATCTCTAATTTCAATTATGTCTTCTTCTTTGACCATATAACTAGAAATATTAACTTTTTTACCATTAACTCTTACGTGACCGTGGTTAATAAGTTGTCTCGCTGAAAATACTGTTGTTGAAAATCTTGCTCTATAAACTACTGAATCTAATCTTCTCTCAAGTAATCCAATTAAATTTTCACCAGTATCCCCTTTTAACATAGTAGCTTTTTTATAAATATTTCTGAATTGTCTTTCGTTAATGTTACCGTAGTAACCTTTTAATTTTTGTTTAGCTTGTAGCTGAATTCCGTAATCAGATGGTTTTCCTTTTCTTCCTTGACCATGTTGTCCTGGACCGTAATCTCTTTTATTAAAAGGACTTTTAGGTCTGCCCCATAGGTTAATTTTTAACCTTCTGTCTATTTTATGTTTAGCACTTATTCTTTTTGTCATTTAATAAGAGGGTTTATAAACTTACTCGTTATTTTGTCAATCAACCTTTTTTGGATAAACTTACGAATACACTTGATAAAATACGCGTTTCCTTCTCAGAAAGCTCCATTTTAGAAAAAATACTTCTTAAGTTTTCAAGCATAATAGGTCTCTTCTCCAAAGGTTTAAAAAAGTGTTTTTCTTCTAGTTTTTTGATGCATAGGTTGGTCATTGCTTGGATGTCCTTCTTGCTGGCTAAAGTTACTTTTTTTGATTTAGAGTACTTTGCACCCTTTAGATTAATGATGCTCGCTACTGTATGAGCAATAATAATGACACTGTGAGACAGGTTTAAAGATTTAAAATCAGGGTTAGTTGGGATTTGCATAGTGTAATTAGCATAACTAATCTCATTATTTGATAAACCAGACGCTTCAGAACCAAATAAAAAAGCTATCTTTTTATTAAAATCAATTTTTTTTAAATCCTCTAAATTAATGTGTTTAATGTTTTTATTTCTAAACCGTGCAGACGTTGCAATAACATAATCTACTTTTTTTACAGCAGATTCTAAAGTTTCATGCACTTTAGCATTAATAATTAGATCTTTTGCACCAACTGAGGTTGCTAAAATTTTATCATTTGGAAAAATTGGTTTTGGTTTAACAATTATTAGCTTTTTAAAGTTAAAGTTTTTAACAGCTCTAGCACAAGCTCCAATATTTTCTGATAATTGAGGTTGATGTAATATAAATGAGATATTATTAAACGACATTAAAGACTTGCTGGAGCATTATCTTTAAATAATTTATAATCTAAACTATCAACCAACGCTTTAAATGAAGCATCAATTATATTTGCTGAGACACCAATAGTAAACCAGTTTTTACCCTTTGAATCAGTACTCTCTATTGAAACTCTAGTGATTGCTTCAGTACCAGTGTTTAAAATTCTAACTTTGTAATCCACTAACTTTAAATCTTTTAAATATTTAGAATATTTATTTAATCGATCCACATTTTGTCTAATGGCATTATCTAAAGCATTAACAGGACCGTTTCCTTCACCCGTACACATAATTTTTTCACCATCAACTTCAAGCTGTGCTTTAGCAGAAGAAACAATTACTCCTGATGAGTCTTTTTTAACAGAGACATCATATTCTTTAATCAATATATATCTTGGTATTTTGCTGATAATTCTTCTAGCTAACAATTCAAATGATGCATCAGCACCGTCATAACTATAACCAATAAACTCTCTATCTTTTACTTCATCTAAAAGTTTTTTAATTTTGGGATCGCTCTCTTCTATTTCAATACCAATAGTTTTTAATCTTGAAATTATATTGGATTTTCCAGACTGATCTGAAACTACAATATTTCTAGAATTTCCAACTTCTTCAGGGTTAATATGTTCATACGTTTTTGGATCTTTTTGAACAGCTGATACGTGAAGACCCCCTTTATGAGAAAAAGCAGCAGCACCAACATATGGAAGGTGTTTGTTAGGTTTTCTATTTAAAATTTCATCTAATAATCTAGAGCATTCCGTTAATTTCTTAATATTATCTGGTTTAATTTTTAATTGAAATTTAGCAGCAAAATCTTCCTTTAAAAAAAATGTTGGAATTAATGACATTAAATTAGCATTACCACATCTTTCACCTAAGCCATTGATGGTTCCTTGCACTTGTCTAACCCCAGCCCAAACTGCAGCTAAAGAATTAGCAACTGCATTACCTGTATCATTGTGAGCATGTATGCCTAAATTTTTTCCAGGTATAGTTTTAGAAACTTCTGTTACAATTTTTGTAACTTCATGAGGTAAGGTTCCTCCATTAGTATCACATAAAACAATCCACCTTGCTCCTTCATCGAATGCTACTTCAAGACATGATAAAGCGTAACTTGGATTAGCTTTGTAGCCATCAAAAAAATGTTCCGCATCAAACATGAATTCTTTATTCTCTTTAACAAAATGTTTTGCTGTTTCTTTGATGTTATGTAAGTTTTCTTCATTGGAAATACCTAGTGCTATATCAACATGAAAATCCCATGATTTACCCACAATGCAAACTGCTGGTGTATTTGAATTTAAAAGTGCTGAAAGTCCAGGATCATTATCTGCACTTCGACCAGTTTTTTTAGTCATACCAAAAGAAGTTAGTTTAGCATTATTAAATGAATGTTTTTTTTGAAAAAATTCAGTATCTGTAGGGTTTGCTCCTGGCCACCCACCTTCAATATAGTCAACACCTAAATTATCTAAAGCTAGAGCAACCTTTATTTTATCATCTACAGAAAAGTCTACACCTTGTGTTTGTGCACCATCTCTTAATGTTGTATCAAATATAAAAAGTTGTTCTTTGCTCATTTTATCTTCCAAATTGTTTTACCATCTTTATCTTCTATTAAAACCCCTTTATCTAAAAGCTTATTTCTAATGATATCAGCTTCTTTATAATTCTTGTCTTCTCTTGCTTTATTTCGAAGTTCAATCATTTCTAAAATTTCATCTTCATTAATAGATGATTTTTTCTTTTTAAACTCAATCCATTCTTCTTTTGTTTTATTTAAAATACCAATAAAATTACAGGCTGACTTAAATAAGTTTTTTTCTTCATTGCCTCCTTTTGAAGCTTTGTCATAAAGTTGGTGTAACTTTGCTATATAGCCTGGTGTATTCAAATCATCGTATAATGGAGATAGAATATCTTCATCTAAATCTGTTTTATCATTTGAGGACAAATAAACTTCATACCATTTATCAATAGTGTTTTTGCAATCTTCTAATAGCTTTTCATTCCAGTCTAAAGGTTGTCTATAGTGAGCACTCATAAGAGCTAGTTTTAAAACCTGTCCATCAACGTTTTCTTTAAAATCTTTAATCTTTAATATATTGCCAGTTGATTTAGCCATTTTTTCATTGGACATAGTGATAAATGCATTATGGACCCAATAATTTGCAAAGACTTTGGTATCATTTGCACATCTTGATTGTGCAATTTCATTTTCATGATGAGGGAAAATCAAATCAATTCCACCTCCATGAATATCAAATATCTCTCCTAGATATTTTTTAGACATTGCAGAACATTCTAAATGCCAACCAGGTCTTCCTTTCCCCCAAGGTGAATTCCAAGAAGGTTCATCCTCTTTAGAGGGCTTCCATAAAACAAAATCTTCAGATTTTTTTTTATTATCTGATACTTCAACTCTAGATCCTGCAATTAAATCTTCTAGTTTTTTATTTGATAGCTTTCCATAATCCTCAAATTTACTCACTTCAAAATAAACATGATTGTTTACCTCATAGGCAAAATCTTTTTCTATTAAAGATGATATCATTTCAATCATTAGATCAATATGATCTGTAGCTTTGGGTTGTTGTTTTGGATAATCTAAATTTAAATAATTACAATCATCATCAAAACCTTTAATGACACCATTAGTTAACTCAGATATTGAAACATTTTTCTCTTTTGCTGATTTAATTATTTTATCATCAACATCAGTAATATTTCTTATATAATTTATTTTGTCATACCCATATTTTGATTTCAAAACTTTGTACAAAATATCAAAAATAACAAGAGGTCTTGCGTTACCGATGTGTGGGTTGTCATAAACTGTTGGACCACAAACATACATTCCAATGTTTTCTTTATCTAGTGGAACAAATTTTTCTTTTTTGTTACTTAGATTGTTTGTTAAAAAAATATCCTTATTCATTACCTTAGAATTATACTTTAATTATAGATTTGTGAATCTTTAAGATTAGTTGGGAATCTTACAGACTGGAATTGGTTCCATTTTATGCAAGTTCATCTTTCTTATTTTTTCGTATTTTTCACGATTTATCGAATTAACATTGTTCATTGCTTCTTCTAATTCTTCATATTTAAGACCTAATTGACCTTCGTCAGTCCTACCATCATCCCATAACCCATCTGTTGGAGTAGCCTCAATTACCTCTTGAAGAATGTTGATGGATTTACCTATTTCCCATACTTCTGATTTATTGCAATCTGCAATAGGAGAAATATCTACCCCACCATCTCCATATTTTGTGTAAAACCCCACTCCAAAATCTTCAACTTTATTACCAGTACCAACTACAATACCTTTATTTGCAGCAGCTACCTGATAAAGAGTAGTCATTCTAATTCTTGCCCTAGAATTTGCCATCCCAAGCTCACTATCAAAATTAGATAACGTACCCTCAAATGTTTCAAATAACTTATCTAAATTTAGCGTGTGTGCTTCAATATTATTAAAATTTTTAACAAGCCATTCTTGATGTTTTAAGCTTAAATCGTGTTGTGATGATTTTTGTTTAATAGGCATTGATAAAACAATTGTTTTTATACCCGTCATTGCACTTAACGTACTTGATACTGAAGAATCTATTCCTCCAGAAATTCCAATGATTAAAGATTGAGCCTTACTTGGCATCTTTTCCACGTAATCTTTAATCCAATTACTTATAAATTGTGCTTTTTCTAACGCTTTCATTGTCTAAAATTTAAACGAAATTGTATTTAATACAATGCTTTAAGATGCCGCTTTAATATTTTTTTTAGAATATACTGCATTTTTTTTAATCTCATCAGAAATTAAAAAAGCTAATTCCAATGCTTGATTTGCATTAAGTCTTGGATCGCAATGCGTATGATATCGGCTAGATAAGTCTTGGTCAGATATTTTCTGAGCACCACCGGTACATTCTGTAACATTTTGACCTGTCATTTCAATATGCAGTCCACCTGCATAACTTCCTTCACTTTGATGACATTCAAAAACATTTTTTACTTCTTTGACAACACTATTAAATGGTCTTGTTTTATATCCAGTTGTAGCTTTAATTGTATTTCCATGACAAGGGTCGCACGACCATATCACATTCAAACCTTCTTTTTTAATTGCTCTAATTAATTTTGGTAAAAATTTAGAAACATTTTCATGACCAAATCTAGAAATTAAAGTTATTTTACCTTTTTCATTTGTTGGATTAATTTTGTTACATAAATTTATTAGATCTTCAGCTTTTAATGTTGGTCCACATTTAATTCCAATTGGATTTTCAATTCCCCTGCAAAACTCAACATGTCCACCATCTAGTTGTCTAGTTCTATCACCTATCCAAACAAAGTGAGCTGAGGTATCGTGATATTCACCTGTTGTTGAATCTACTCTTGTCATAGCCTGCTCAAAAGGAAGTAGTAAAGCTTCATGTGAAGTCCAAAAATTTACTGTCTTTAATCTTCTATTAAAATCAGAATTAATTCCACATGCATCCATAAATGCTAGGGCATCTGCTATTCTGTCCTCTAAATCTTTAAATTTTTTAGCTGCAGGAGAGTTCTTAATAAAACCTAAATTCCAAGTATGTACTTTTTTAAGATCAGCAAAACCTCCATGAGAGAATGCTCTTATAAGATTAAGTGTAGATGCAGACTGAGAATAAGCTTTAAAAAGCCTCTTAGGGTCTGGAACTCTTGATTTTTCGTTAAATTCCATTCCATTAATATTGTCTCCTAGATAACTAGGTAGTTCAACTCCATCAATATTTTCAACAGGAGAACTTCTAGGTTTAGAAAATTGTCCAGCAATTCTTCCAAGTTTAATAACTGGTAATGATGCAGAGTAAGTAAGTACAAGCGACATTTGAAGTATTAGTTTAAATGTATCTCTAATATTGTCAGGATGAAATTCTGCAAAACTTTCTGCACAATCTCCACCTTGTAATAAAAAAGCTTTTCCATCAACAACATCAGCAAGTTGCTCTTTTAAATGCCTCGTCTCACCAGCAAAAACTAATGGGGGGAAATTTTTAATTTTACTTAAAACACCGTCTAAATCTTTTTGATCTGGATATTCCGGAATGTGTTTTACAGGATAATTTCTCCAACTATTTATTTTCCAATTTTTCATATTCAACCTAGGGGTGTTGTAGCAGAGTTTAATTATTATTCAACTGTGACTGATTTTGCTAAATTTCGAGGCTTATCGATGTCATAACCTTTTTTGAGCGCTGAATAATAAGCTAATTTTTGTAATGGAACGGTTAATAAAAAAGGTAATAAATCATCATTAGCACTTTCAACTAATACTGTTTCCCAAATATTTTCTGAAAAAACTTCATCTTTACTCTTGTTGGTAATCAATAAGACTTTAGCACCTCTTGCTATTACTTCCTGCATATTGGAAATTGTTTTTTTATAATAATTATCTCTTGGAGCTAAGACAACAACTGGCATTCCATCTTCGATTAAAGCTAAAGGACCGTGTTTCATCTCACCAGCAGGGTACCCTTCTGCATGAACATAAGCTAATTCTTTTAACTTTAAAGCTCCTTCTAATGCAATTGGATAAGAAAAACCTCTACCTAGAAACATCGAACCTTTTGCATCAGTAAATGAGCCAGAAACTGTTTGGATTTTACTTTCAGTTAGTAAGGTTTGTTCAACTAATTTAGGTAGTACTTTTAAGTCTTTAATTTTGTTTAGATATAAATCTTTATCTAAATCTTTTCTTAAAATTCCTAACTTTAATACCAAAATATATAGAACTAACATTTGACCCATAAATGCTTTTGTAGAGGCTACACCAATTTCTGGTCCACAGTGAATTGGTAAAACAAACTTAGAATCTCTTGCAATCGAACTTTCTATAACATTAACCACACTGCAGGTTTTCATGTTATTTTTGTTGCATAAATCTAATGCAGCATATGTGTCTGCTGTTTCACCTGACTGAGAAACAAAAATGTATAAATTATCATCTTTAAATCTATTTTTTCGATATCTAAACTCAGAGGCAATATCAATTGTTACATCAAGAGTAGTATTTTCTTCAAACCAATACTTTGCCATTAAACAAGAATGATAAGCTGTTCCACAACCAATTAAGGTAACAGAGGAAATTTCTTTTATATCCCAGGGAAAATTATAGATATTAATGTCGTTATTAATTGTATCAACATACTCATTTATGCAGTTCTCAAGCGTTGTTGGCTGTTCTTCAATTTCTTTGGCCATAAAGTGTTTAAATTCACCTTTATCATAATCCTGTTCTTTAGAAGATAATTCTAAAACTTTTTTATTAATTTTTAAGCCTTCTTCGTCAAAAAAATCAACTTGGTCTTTTTTTATGATGCAAAATTCTCCATCGTTTAAATATGAAATTTTATTAGTCATAGCTTTTAAAGCATAAGAGTCTGATCCTAGATAATTTTCATTAGGGCCATAGCCAACTGCTAGAGGTGAGCCTCTTCTAGCACCAACTATAATATCAGGCTGATCTTTAAAAATTATGCCTAAAGCAAAACTTCCATGTAGCTGTTTAAGAGTTTTAATAATTGCATCTTTTAAATTAAGTTCTTTTAAATATTCTGTTATTAAATGAACAATTACCTCTGTATCTGTCTGAGATTTAAATACGTGACCTTTATTTATTAAATGCTTTTTTAAAATGGTAGAATTTTCAATAATGCCATTATGTACTACTGATACACTCTCTGATGAATGAGGATGCGCATTAATAGTATTTGGAATTCCATGTGTTGCCCATCTAACATGACCAATTCCAATTGGGCCCAACATATTTTTAACTGCAAGATTTTTTTCTAAAATATCAACTCTGCCTTCTGATTTTGTTTCATTTAGAATGCCCTCAGATAAAGTTGCAATACCTGATGAGTCGTATCCCCTATATTCTAACTTTCTAAGAGAGTTAATGATTGCAGCTGATACTGGTTTATTGCTAGCTATTCCTATAATCCCACACATATTATTTTATTTTTCTTTTATAGTTTTTAATCTCTGCTTGAGAGTTTCTAGTTAAAGCTAATGAGTTTTTTTCCACTTTTTTTGTAATTACAGAGCCTGCTCCTACAATACTATTTTTTTCAAGAGTGATTGGTGCAACTAATGATGAATTAGATCCTATAAATACATTATCTTTGATTTTTGTTTTATTTTTATTAACACCATCGTAATTACAAGTAATTGTTCCAGCTCCAACATTAACGTTTCTTCCTATTTCACTATCACCAATGTACGATAAATGATTAATTTTTGATTTTTTTCCAACTGTACTTTTTTTAACTTCTACGAAATTTCCAATTTTTGATCCTTCTTCAAGAATGGTACCTGGTCTTAATCTTGCATAAGGTCCAACTTCAACTTTATTTTTTATCTTACAATCCTCTAGATGAGAAAATGAATTTACAATTACATTATTCCCTATTTTAACTTTTGGCCCAATAACAACATATGGATTAATAGTAACGTTTTTTCCAATCTTCGTATCTTTTGAAAAAAAAATAGTTTCTGGTCCAATCATTTTTACTCCAGACTTGATAAAAAATTTACGAAGTTTTTCTTGGTCTATATTAGAATTTATTTGTTTCATCTGGAAATATTATTATATTAAGTGTATAGATAGATTAATTCACAATATATTTCTTAAAAATACTTTATTAATGACTCAAAATTACTCAATTTTATTTGACCTAGATGGAACATTGGTCGATACCGCACCTGATTTAATGAATGCTCATAATCATGTAATGAAAAAATATGGTTATCCAACAAAATCTACTGCAGATATTAGAAATCTAGTAGGACAAGGAGCTGGTGCTATGATTGGAAGATCTATATGGGGACAAGCTAAAAAAGAATTTGGTAAAATTGATGATCAAAAAATTAAAGATCAAATGGTTAAGGATTTTGTCAACTTTTATGGACAAAATATCATTAAAGAAAGCACGCTTATCAACGGTGTAAAAGAATTTTTAAAGTGGTGTAAAGAAAAAGAAGTTTCAATGGCAGTTTGTACTAACAAACAAGAGCACTTAGCAATTGACCTTCTAAAGAAAATTGGAATATATGATTACTTTGAGTACGTTGCTGGTTCAGATACTTTTGATTATTGCAAACCTGATCCAAGACACATAACAAACATAATTGAAATCATTGGTGGTGATATAAAGAAATCTTTAATGTTTGGTGATAGTGAAACAGATGCAAATGCAGCAAAGGCTGCCTCTGTTCCTGTTATTTTATTAGAAAATGGTTATACGGAAAAAAATTCCAATGAAATTTACCATAATCATTTGATAAAAGACTTTATTGGTGTTGAAAAGATAGTTTCAACTTACTTAAAAGATTGATTTAATTTTTTTTCTTACTATTAATAGGGCTGCATAATTAAGGAGGCCTAATGATTTCGCACAAAGTTAAAGTTTACCCATCAAAAATTCATCTACCTAAAAAAAATCAATTGGCATGGAAAATTGCTGAAATAGCTTCTGATAATGCAAAATTAGATAAAGCAGCTGTTGAAATGGTTATTAATAGAATAATTGATAATGCTTCAGTTGCTATTGCTTCTTTAAACAGAAAAGCTGTTATCTCTTCAAGAGAAATGGCTCTAAAGCATCCTAGAAAAAATGGTGCAAATTTATTCGGTATTGATTCAAAATTAAAATTTGATTGTGAATGGGCTGCTTGGTCAAATGGAACGGCTGTTAGAGAGCTTGATTTCCATGATACTTTTTTAGCAGAAGACTACAGTCACCCTGGAGATAATATTCCACCTATTTTAAGTGTTGCTCAACAAACTAAAAAAAGTGGGCTAGATTTATTAAGAGGAATTATTACGGGTTATGAAGTTCAAGTTAATTTAGTTAAAGGAATTTGCCTACATAAACATAAAATTGATCACATTGCACACTTAGGACCAAGTGTTGCTGCGGGTTTAGGAACAATGTTAAGGTTAAATACTGAAACAATTTACCAAGCAGTTCAGCAGGCATTACATACTACAGTTTCTACAAGACAATCTAGAAAGGGTGAAATCTCTAGCTGGAAAGCTTACGCCCCTGCTCATGCTGGTAAGCTTGCAATCGAAGCAATTGATAGAGCAATGCGTGGTGAAGGTGCTCCAAGTCCAATTTATGAAGGTGAAGATAGTGTTATAGCTAGAATATTAGATGGTAAGAAAGCTTTATATAATGTTCCCCTACCTAAGAAAAAAGAATCCAAGAAAGCGATACTAGAGACTTATACGAAAGAATATTCAGCAGAATACCAGTCTCAAGCACTGATAGATATTGCTAAAAAACTTAATAAAAAAATTCCAAATTTAAATCAAATCAAAAAAATTGATATTCACACAAGTCATCACACTCATTACGTGATTGGTACTGGTGCAAACGATCCACAAAAAATGGATCCTAATGCAAGTAGAGAAACACTAGATCACTCTATCATGTACATTTTTGCAGTAGCACTTGAGGATGCTGATTGGCACCATGTAAAATCATATACAAAACAAAGAGCTAATAGAAAAAGCACTATAAAAATTTGGAAATCAATTACCACGTTTGAAGATAAAAAGTGGACTAAAAAATATCACGATCCTAATCCAAAAAATAAATCCTTTGGTGCACAAGTTGTAGTTACTTTAAACAATGGCAAAAAGATTATTGAACAACTAGATAGAGCAGATGCTCATCCATATGGAGCACGTCCATTTAAAAGACAGAATTATATAAATAAATTTTTAACTTTAACGGATGGTATTTTAGATAAGAAAGAAAGTGCTCGTTTCTTAAAAGTAGTACAAAATCTTAAAAACTTAAAAGCTGGGGAATTAAATAAATTAAACATCCAGGTTAAAAGAAGTCAGATAAAAAAAAATACAAAACAAGGAATTTTTTAGTGCATTTTGTAGATAAAGAGCCTAGCCAAAAAAGAGCTGACTTTGTCAGTAAATTAAAATCAAATAAAATTTTAAGAGTTCCTGGCGCTTATAATCCACTGACTGCAAAACTAATTGAAGAAATTGGTTATGACGCTGTTTACGTATCAGGTGGAGTTATGGCTAATGATTTAGGTTTCCCCGATATAGGTTTAACTACACTTCAAGATGTAAGTACTAGATCTTACTTGATATCTAGAGTTACAAGCTTACCCACAATTGTTGATATTGACACTGGCTTTAAGTCTTGCGAGGAAACTATTAAAACTTTTGAAGAGTTTGGGGTGTCAGCTGTACACTTGGAAGATCAAGTAGAGCGTAAAAGATGTGGGCACTTAGATAACAAAGAATTAATTTCAACTGAAGCAATGGTTAAGAAAATTAAAGAATGCGTTGCAGCAAAACAAGATGAAAATTTTAAAATTATAGCAAGATCTGATGCTAAAGGTGTTGAGGGAATAGATAAAATGATTGATAGATGTAAGGCATATATTGATGCTGGAGCTGAAATTATCTTTCCAGAAGCTTTGCATGATGAAAAAGATTTTGAAAAAGTTAGAAAAGAACTATCATGTTATTTATTAGCTAATATGACTGAGTTTGGAAAATCTAAGCTATTCAACTATAAAGAGTTAGAAAATTTTGGATATAATATTGTAATTTATCCAGTAACAACACAAAGATTAGCTATGAAAAGTGTAGAAGATGGCCTTAAAGACATTTTTGTAAATGGACACCAGAACAATATTATTGATAAAATGCAAACTAGAAAAAGACTTTACGAGTTAGTTGAGTATGAGAAATATAATTCATTAGATGAAAAAATTTATAACTTTAGTACGGAAGGACATGAATAATGAGTGATGATATTAAAAAAGGCTTACTAGGGATAATTGTTGATGAGACAGAAATTTCAAAAGTTATGCCTGAAATTAATTCTCTAACTTATAGAGGTTATGCGGCTCAAGATTTGTGTGCAAGATGTGATTTTGAAGAGGTTGCATACTTGATTTTAAATAAAGAATTACCTAATAAAAAACAACTAAAAGAATTCAAGAAAGAGTTATCTAAAGAAATATCTTTATCAAAAAATTTAATTAGTATTTTAAAAAAAATACCTAAAAATTCTCATCCTATGGATGTTGCAAGAACTGCAGTTAGCGTTATGGGTCTTGAAGACAAAGAAACTAAAGACAACTCACTAAAAGCAAATTTAAGAAAAGCAATTAGAATTTTTGCAAAAACACCCACTGCATTAGCTGCTTTTTATAGACTTCGAAAAGGGAAAAAAATCATAGCACCAAAGAAAAAATTTGGTTTTTCTGAAAACTTTTTCCATATGTGTTTTGGAAAAGTTCCTAATAAAGAAATTGTTAAAGCTTTTGATGTATCACTAATTTTATACGCAGAGCATAGTTTTAACGTATCAACTTTTACGGCCCGAACTATTACAAGTAGTTTATCTGATATTCATGGAGCGATAACTGGTGCTATTGCAAGTCTAAAAGGTCCTCTTCATGGTGGTGCTAATGAAGAAGTAATGCACATGATGAAAAAAATTAAAAAACCTGAGAACGCTTTAAAATGGATTACTAAAGCTTTGAAAAATAAAGATGTAGTAATGGGATTTGGTCATAGAGTTTATAAAAGTGGAGACTCAAGAGTTCCTACCATGAGAGAGTATTTTAAGAGAGTAGCAATTATTAAAAAAGATAAAACATTTGAAAAAATATACGACATTGTTGAAAAAGTAATGATTAAAGAGAAAAATATTTATCCAAATGTAGATTATCCAACAGGACCTACTTACCATTTAATGGGGTTTGATACTGATTTCTTTACACCTATATTTGTAATTTCAAGAATTACGGGTTGGTCAGCCCATATTATGGAGCAACATGCTGCTAATAAATTAATTAGACCTCTTGCAAGTTATAAAGGAAACAAGCATAGAAAAGTTATACAGTTAAATCAAAGATAACTAGTTTTTTTCTATTTTTGCGAATCTTTCAAAAATAATTTCTGACTTAAGGTTGTTGTTAGTAACAAATTCATCAATAGCTTGTTTTACGCCTGGGGCTTGGCTTAAGTTGTAATCATCACAAAGAATAGTTCCATTATTATCTAGAACTGGTTTTGAATAATGAAGATCGTTTTTAACTGTCTCATAAGCGTGTCCTCCATCTAAAAAAATATAATCAATTTGAGACATGTCCATCTTTTTTAATAGTAGATTGGAATTTCCTTTAATTAGATGGATATTTTTTTTAAACTTTTTTAAAAGATAGGTTACAGCATCAACTGAGTATGGGTCTTTTCTTAAGATATATTCAAAATATATTCTTTTTAATGGGTTATTAAACTTAGTGTTTGGAATAACTTCATTAGCATTTTCAACACTTTCACCAAACAAATCTAACCCTACATATTTAAAATCATTTCCATGAATGCCCTGTAATAGTTCACAAACATTTCTTGCAGTAACACCATGGAATACACCAATCTCAAGAAAATTTTTAGGTTTCTTAGAGGCTATTTCATTAAGAAAATGTTCTCCAATACCCTTTTGCTTAAGGCTAGTTTTTCGAAAATACTTTTTATACTTCAAAAGATTAACTAAAAGCTTCTGTCCAAGTTCCTTGCGTTGACGCTTTAGAATATTCAGTAGAACGACCTTCAAAGAAGTTCATGTGTTCAACTGCATTCAACATAGAATCCAACCAAGTAAGTGGATTTTTTTCCACATCATAAATCGGATCTAATCCAAGTTGAGATAATCTTCTATTAGCAATAAACCTTATATAAAGTTTCACATCTTGCGCTGTAAGACCTTCCATAGGACCCATTTCAAAAGCTAAATCAATGAAAGCATCTTCGTGCTCAATGATTGTTCTACATGCTTTATAAAGTTCTTTTTTTAATTCAGGATTCCAAATTTCTGGGTTCTCATGAATGAACTCTTTAAACAATCTAATCATAGAATTACAGTGCAACGTTTCATCTCTTACAGACCAAGTAACAATTTGGCCCATCCCTTTCATTTTATTATGTCTTGGAAAGTTAAGTAAGATTGCAAAACTTGCAAATAATTGTAAACCTTCAGTGAAAGCGCTAAATACAGCTACTGTTAATGCAATATCTTTTTTTGAACTCATGTCAAAATTTTGCATGTAGTCGTATTTATCTTTCATCTCTTTATATTTCATGAATGCAGAATATTCTGATTCAGGCATTCCGATAGTATCAAGCAAATGAGAGTAAGCAGCTATGTGAACTGTTTCCATTGAAGCAAAAGCAGTCATCATCATTAAAACTTCTGTGGGTTTGAATACAGTTGTATAATGTCTTAAATAACAATTTTGCACTTCAACATCAGCTTGAGTAAAAAATCTAAAAATTTGCGTTAATAGATTTTTTTCAGACTGAGTTAAATTTTTCTGCCAATCTCTAACATCATCACCAAGTGGCACTTCTTCTGGTAGCCAGTGAATTCTTTGTTGTGTTAACCATGCATCATAACACCATGGATATCTGAAAGGTTTATAAACTGGGTTTTCAACTAATAGTCCCATTTTTTGTGGTTGAACTATTTCATTTTTTTCTGGTTGAATAATTTTAGTATCCATTTTTTCTACTGACATGATAGGCACTCCTCATATTCTGGTTGTTCAGTTGTTTGTGGTTTTGACTTATAGACATTTGCGGTAACATCTGTTGCTTTAGTATCATTAACATTCTCCGCACGTTGAATTGATTTTGATCTACAGTAATAAAGGCTCTTTAAACCTTTTTTCCAAGCATCAAAATGAATTTTATGTAGTTCTCTTTTGTGAATATCTGCTGGCACGAATAAGTTAATTGACTGAGCTTGAGATATAAAAGGTGTTCTATCTCCACTTAATTCAATAATCCATTTTTGATCTAACTCAAAGGCAGTTTTAAAAACATCTTTTTCTAAATCAGTTAAAAAATCTAAATGAGAAACAGAACCTTCGTTTGTTGTAATACCAGACCATACATCATCGTTATTTTTCCCATGTTTTTCCAATAACTCTACTAAATATCTATTTCTAACATTAAAAGATCCCGAAAGAGTTTTATGAGTGTAGCTATTAGCTGCAACAGGTTCTACTCCAGGGGACGCTCCACCACAGATAATAGAAATAGAAGCTGTTGGTGCAATCGCAGTTTTGTTTGAAAATCTTTCATTAAAACCATAATCAGCAGCATCTGGACAAGCTCCTCTTTCGTCTGCTAGATCTTTTGAGGCTTGATCTACATGCTCTTGAATATGTTTAAATATCTTTTTATTCCAAACTTTACTCATAACAGATTCAAGTGGAATACTGTGTTTCTGTAAATATGAATGGAAACCCATAACACCTAAACCAACACTTCTTTCTTTTTCTGCAGAATATTTTGCGTCATCAAATTGCTCAGGGGCTCTTTCAATAAAATCAGTTAATACATTATCTAAAAATCTCATAACATCATTAATCATAACACTGTCATCTTTCCACTCATCATACTTTTCTAAGTTTAAAGATGACAAACAACAAACCGCCGTTCTATCTCTTCCATTTTTATCTATTCCAGTAGGTAAAGTTATTTCACTACAAAGGTTAGAAGTTTTAACAGTTAAGTTAGCAAGTTTGTGATGTTGAGGAATTTGTCTATTAACTGTATCGATATAGATAATATAAGGTTCACCTGTTTCAATTCTTGCAGTCAATAATCTAATCCATAAATTTCTTGCAGAAATAGTTTGTTGTACAGTTCCATCAGCAGGACTTTTTAGTGCCCACTGCTCATCTGTTTCAACAGCTCTCATGAATGCGTCTGATACTAAAATGCCATGATGAAGGTTCAAAGCTTTTCTATTTGGATCTCCACCTGTGGGTCTTCTCATTTCAATAAACTCTTCAATTTCAGGATGATCAATTGGAAGATAACAAGCAGCCGATCCTCTTCTTAATGAACCTTGGCTAATTGCCATCGTCAACGAGTCCATTACTTTAATGAAAGGAATTATTCCTGAAGTCTTACCAACTTTACCAATTTTTTCTCCAATAGATCTAAGGTTACCCCAGTAACTTCCAATCCCACCACCTTTAGCAGCTAACCAAACATTCTCACTCCATAGATCAAGTATTCCATTTAAGCTGTCTGATGCTTCATTTAAAAAACATGAAATTGGTAAACCTCTTTTAGTTCCACCATTTGATAAAACTGGAGTTGCTGGCATGAACCATAAATTACTAATGTAGTTATAAATTCTTTGTGCATGTAAATTGTCATCTGCGTATGAACTTGCAACACGGGCAAATAAATCTTGGTAAGATTCGTTATTTCCTAAGTATCTATCTTTTAAAGTTGCTCTACCAAAATCTGTTAATTTAGAATCTCTTGTTCTATCAATTTTAATAATGATGCCTTTTTCATTTTGAAAAAGTTCAGTGTCATTACTAAGTGAAAATAAATCTGGTCCTTTATTTTTTGAAAGTTCGCTATTATCAGGGCTATATTCGGAGACAGCTTTCTTAAGTGCCTGTGATAGTATTTTGTTCATATTTTAATATTTTATAAGTTTTTTTTTACAAAACAACTACATGTTGTATGCAGTAAGCATTGATACACCATATAAATAGTTATTCAACAGAACATTTATAGAACATATAAAAAAAATATCAATAAAAAAATAAAATGAATGTAAGAAAGGTTAACAATGACAACAAATTTAAAAATAGATCCATATGGCTTCAGGGAGTATGACGCAAGGTGGTTGTATGAGAAAGACATAAACCAACTCGGAATAGAGAATCTAGGTAAAGGTTTAGGCACTCAAATTATAAAACATACAAAAAAAACGAATCCAAGAGTAATTGTTGGTCATGATTATAGATCTTACAGTGAAGAAATTAAAACTGCTCTTAAAAAAGGACTACTTTCAACAGGATGCAATATTGAAGACATAGGTTTATCATTATCTCCTACTGTTTATTTTGCACAATTTAATTTAGACGCTGATGCTGTTGCAATGGTAACCGCTAGTCACAATGAAAATGGTTGGACTGGAGTTAAAATGGGTATCAAAAAAGGATTAACCCATGCACCAGAAGAGATGAAAGAATTAAAAGAGATTACTTTAAATGAAAATTTCATAACAGGTGAAGGAAATGAAAAACAAATAAAAGGTTTTCAACAAATTTATAAAAATGATTTAATAAATAAAAATAAAATAACAAAAAAAATTAAAGCAGTTGTTGCTTGTGGTAATGGTACAGCTGGAATATTTGCACCTGAAATTTTAAGAGGAATTGGTTGTGAAGTTATAGAACTCGATTGTGATCTTGATTGGACTTTTCCAAAATATAATCCAAATCCAGAAGATTTAGAGATGTTACATGCAATAGCAAAAGCTGTTAAAGATAATAACGCAGATATTGGTTTTGGTTTTGATGGTGATGGCGATAGAGTTGGGGTAATTGATAATACAGGGGATGAAATATTTTCTGATAAAATTGGATTATTGATTGCTAGAAATTTATCAAAAACTCATAAAGGTTCTAAGTTTATCGTTGATGTAAAATCAACTGGGTTGTACGCGACTGATAAAGTCTTAAAAGACAATGACTGTGAAACTATTTATTGGAAGACAGGTCACTCACACATTAAAAGAAAAGTTAATACTGAAAAAGCTTTAGCTGGATTTGAGAAAAGTGGACATTTTTTCTTTAATCAACCATTAGGTTTTGGTTATGATGATGGAATTAATTCAGCAATTCATGTGTGTCATCTATTAGATAATCAAAATAAATCTATGCATGAAATTATAAAAGAACTCCCTAATACTTTTCAAACACCAACGATGGCACCTTTTTGTAAAGATGAAGAGAAATATCAGGTTGTTGAAGATTTAGTTAAACAAGTAAATCAAATTAAAGACAATAAAATTAAAATTGATGACCAAGAGATTAGTGAAGTATTAACAGTCAATGGTATCAGATTTTCTTTTAAAGATGGTTCATGGGGATTAATTAGAGCCTCATCAAATAAACCATCATTAGTTATTGTAACCGAAAGCCCAACATCAGATGAAAGAAAGAAAAAGATCTTTGATTTTATTGATGAACTTTTACAAAAAACTGGCAAAGTTGGTGATTATGATCAAAAAATCTAGATTAATAAAAAAATTTCTATTAATATTTCTTATTGTCCAAGACTTTCTCTAGCTTCTTCATCGGTATAATTTGTGCCATATTGCTCATTATAAGCAGATACAGCTTCTGAAAAGCTACTATAACCCAAACCCTGAGCGGCAGCTTCAAGATCGCTTGAAACACCTACTGATGCAGCTAAAGCAATAGAGTCTGCTACTGTTTGAAGATCTGTACCTAAATCTTTAGCAATAGATGCAGCCTCGAATGAACCAACCTGACTTATCAAATCAACGCCAGCAGTTATATCTCCCCAATTTGATGTTGACCCATCAACTGTAGAGTTTTGCCAATAGTTAGCATAATCTTCGGCACTCATATTGCTACCATATTCTAAATTTACTAATTTTGTTAAATTTTCAAAGTTTGCATTTTTTCTTATATCGTTAATTGTATCTTGATTAATAGAACTGCCTAGTTCTGAAATAATACTTTCCGCAGCAATCTTTGTATAGTTATCTAGTGTGATTGAAAAACTTTGGTTTAACCAATTATTTAAATTAAAACCTGAATTATCTTGAACAGATTTAGCAATGTCATTTAAGTTATCATTTAAGTCTTTACCAATATCAATATCTTTTAGATCAATCATATCTTGAAATTCATTTCTAGCTAATTGAGCTTTTAAGTCTTCAATATTGTCACTTGATAATTGAATCAAGTTTCCAGATTTATCTTTAAATTCATTACTAGGTAGATCACCTCTCCAAGAATTAGCCCAATCTTTTACGTTCCAATCTTCCATTTTATCAAGTTTGTCAAAAGACATTTTAATTGATTGGACTTCATAACCTTGACTTTCTACAGTTGATAAAATTTTATCAATTTCAAAATTATTATTAGCAAGATTTAAAACAGAATTTTGTAAATTATATTTCTTAATTTCATTTTTTCTTTTGGAGCTGATAGAGGCTAAAATTAGAGTCTCTTTTTGTTTTTCAGAAAAACTACCTATTTTAATATTGGAAAGATCATTAACATATAATTTTTTTACAATATCACTTTCAAAATCTTTTAAAATTGCATTAGTAAAATCAATACTATCAATGACGGTAAGTAATTGCTTTCTATCACAAGAATTGTTGCAGTTATCAATTATATTTAAAGATTTTGTAAAAATATCATTTGCGGTTTCATAAATTTGGTATTTTCCAGAGTCAATTTTATTTAATTTTTTTAATACTTTATTAATTTTTTTAGTATTTATTTTTAATTGTTTATTGAATTCTTTTTCATCAATTCTTTGTTCAGATTTTAATTCTAAATTTTTTCTAAAAGAACCAATATATTTTTTAAAATTTGTACTTTCTCTTTTTAACTTTTTTTCTGTTGTAGTTAGTTTATTTTTAGATTTGGTGCCTTGTACTAAAAAATCATGCATGTGCATGTATTTAATCAAAGCTTCTTCAATACCCTCATTAAGTGTAAGGCCAACAGACTCTCTCATTGATTTTTTAGCCTGAGTTAATGAGTAAAGTGATTGAATAGATTTTTTGCTACTTTTTTTAACATTAGGAAAATTTTCTTGATAATCTTGAATAGCTAACTTTTCATCTTTTAATTTTCGATTATAAAAAACTTCAAAGTAAGCCATAGCTTTCATCATATTCTCAGGATATTTTTCTTGTAAATTTTTATTTTGAACAAAAGTTTTGTACATTTCTTGAGTTGCTTTATCTGCAAGCATTATAGATGAAAGTTTCGGATTTTTAAATAATCGTTCAGGATAATTGTTAATTTCTTCATATCTGCCAATAATTTCTAATTCCTCTTTATCAATGAAAGTTTTTGTAAGATCTTTAGTATTTTTTGTTTTATTTTTTGGTTTTTTTATTTCAATTATTTGTTTTGGTTCAATTTCACTATTTTCTTCAGAGTCTGTTTTTAATATGATTTTTTTTGCTTTATCAAATTCATCTTGATTTAAAGCTCCTTCTTTATAAAGATTATTTAACCTAGTTAGCTCATCAACAATATTTGCTTGGGCTAAACTGATTAAACTCAACAAACAAACTGTAATAAAAATATAGTTAATTTTTTTCATTAAATTAATAGTTTAAAATCTATTAAATAATGCTATCTCAAAACTCTAGTTAATTTAAGTACATTTTATTGATGCTCTTTTACAAAGAACAGGCTAAGTCGGTGATTATGATCAAAAAATATAAATATTTACTAATCTTTATCCTCCTTTTTACTTCTAAAAGTCACGCTCTAAGCCCTGAATATGAGAAGGAATTGTACATTGGTTGTTACACTAACTCTAAGCAATACCTTGGTACAGATGGAGCTAAAATATACTGCCAGTGCACAATTGATAAATTGAGTGCAAAATTCAATGACAAACAGATGGATGAAGTGTTCAGTAAAGAGCCTGATGAAATTCAGCAACTAACTGCATTTGCGACAATTGAGTGCGAAAATAATAAATAGCTTTTCAAATAATAAAATAATTAATAGGTTTTGAAAATGGAAGATAAGAAAAACTTCGGTTTTGGAACTCAGATTAGGAAATCCCCTTACTTTAACTCAACAGTTAAATGGGGTGCAACGGGTTTTTCAGTTTATAATCACATGTACATTCCTCGTGACTTTGGATCCCCGGAACAAAATTTTTGGAATTTAGTTAATAAAGCAATTTTATGTGATGTTGCAGTTGAGCGGCAAGTAGAAATTACAGGACCAGATGCTACAAAATTTATTCAACTCTTAACACCAAGAGACTTATCAAAACTTTCAGTTGGGCAATGTAAGTATGTTTTAATTGTAAACAATGAAGGTGGAATTTTAAATGACCCAGTTTTATTAAGACTAAAAGAAAACCATTATTGGTTATCTCTTGCTGATAGTGATATTTTATTATGGGCACAAGGGGTTGCTGTTAACTCAAATCTTGATGTTAAAATTATCGAACCCGATGTCTCCCCTCTTCAATTACAAGGACCAAACTCTGGAAAAATTATGGAAAGCTTATTTGGTGAAAGTATTAATGATCTTAAATATTATTGGTTACGTGAATTAGATTTAGATGGTATTCCATTAATAGTATCCCGTACCGGTTGGTCAAGTGAATTAGGTTATGAATTATATTTAAGAGATGGTTCTAAGGGAGATGAGTTATGGGAAAAGATAATGGCAGCTGGTAAACCTCATGGATTAAAACCAGGTCACACATCATCAATAAGACGTATTGAAGGTGGAATGTTATCGTACCATGCGGATGCTGATATTAACACGAACCCTTATGAACTAAATCTAGGAAGACTTGTGAACCTTGATACTGAAATAAACTTTATTGGTAAAGATGCTTTACAAAAAATAAATCAAGATGGTGTTAAAAGAAAACAAGTTGGAGTGATTTTAGATTGTGATCCTTTAACTGGACCTAACACTACCTTTTGGGAAATTACTAAAGACAATCAGCAAGTTGGTAAGATTACTTCTGCAGTTTATTCACCAAGACTTAAACAAAATATAGCCCTTGCAATGGTTTCAATTAACAGTTCAGAGATTGGAACAGTGCTTGATGTTAAAATGAATGACAAAATCATTAAAGCAACGGTTGTTGAGACACCTTTCTATGATCCTAAAAAGAAACTAGCAAGTTCATAGCAATAAGAGTATTTATAAACCATGTTAACTCCAAAAGATTATATATCCCTTTACTTACTAGTTATTATCTTAACGGTAGTCTCAGTTAACTTCATGTACCGTCTCTATTTCTAGTAATAAATCCTATCCCTTTTTTTAAGAAAAAGACCTAGAAGAGCCAAGTTTCCCTTTATTTATAGGTTCAGAACAACTCACAAAGCGCATTCCTCGATTGGGATCTTTTCTTGGAGCACTTGTAAAGACAACCTTGTTCTCATCTCTTCTCGACTTTTCTAGCTCTTCTTTTCTCTGACGGTCTCTCATATCTTGATATTCTTTAAGTACATCAAGCTTGTCATCTTTCTCTTCTTTTACAGGCTCATCTTTTAAATAAAAAGCAGACGTATCAATATCTTCAGCTTTAACTGATGTTTCTTGTCCTTTTGCATAAGCCTTTTCTAGCTCTTTTATCTTTTCATTAAATGGCTTTGTTTTGACACAAGAATTATTATCTTTATCAAAAGCTGATATTTGCCAATCAGGTGTATTACGTTTTACCATTAGGTCTCCTTTCCTTTAGATTTTTTATATTTTAAATACTGATTAATTAAGTTTGATTGCCTACTTAATAATCTTCCCTCCATTGTATTTAATTTCATCATTCGATCACCACCGCTGCAATCTTTAACATAAGCTGCACCCATCAATTCACTTCTGCGATCTAGATCCTTTTTAATGGTTTGATGAAACTCTTTATGCTTAATTTTAACAAAGCTAGGGCTGTTATAACTCCTATGATACTCAGACATTTCAATACCAAACACCCCACATTCTATTTGAGGTATTCGTTGTAACCTCCACCCTATACTAATGATTTGTTGTATGATTAAGCCACTGATTGCATCAAAGACCTCAAAGGTTTTAAACATAAGATCTACATAACCTTTGTATTGCTCAGTATCTTCTCCAACCATCACATGGTGTTCTGCATAAATGCCAAGTTTCATTGCATTCATTGATACTTTTTCTTTACCTAACTCTGTTTTAGGTCCTGTTGACTTTCTTGCATTATTTTTATTAGCAAGAGTTTGCTTGGATGACGCCATATGTTTTTTCCTTAATTTATGGGTCTTATTTGTGAGATAAGTAATTATTTAAGCACTGCCTCTATGAATAAAATTTATTCGGGGCGCATAGCAAAATGCTAAGAACTTCCTTATATCCTATTGTCTTTAATATTCAACAGAACGTTTATAGAACGTAAGAAAAAAAAACTAATAACCAATTTTTTTTAATAAAAATGTCAAAATTGTATAGGACTACATGGGAGACTATAGGACTTTATAAGATTAAATAAGAAAACATGGGATTTTAAATAAAAATTTTTTTATCTATCTCCTAGCATAATTTTTAATATAGCAATTCCAAGAATTATAATTAAAGCGTAAATTCATCGAGATGGTTTTTTTTTAATGACCATCATTCTTTTTTTCTATTTTTATAATTTTATTTTTTTTATATGCTTTAACGCCTAAAAATCCAACTAAAGCTCCAATACCAGCTAAAACTATTCCACCATTTAGAGCAACTCCTATGCCAACTATTTTTCCTGCAACTCCTAGAGAACCGCCAAGAACAGCTCCCACTGTACCTCCACCAATTGCTCCAATACTTTCTTTAGCCGTAACAGCACCAGCAACCTTTCCAACTGGCGATCTTTTTAATTCATCAATTTTTTTTAATGCAGATACTTTCTTAGCTAAAAACTCAGCTTCTTTTTTTTTTAGTTCAGCTTCTTCTCTTTCTATTCCTTCTTTACGTTCTTTTTCTATTCCAAAAGCAGAAAAAATTATAATTAAAAATATTAAAACTATAACTACTGGTCGTAATAAATTTAATATTAATCCAATATTATTATTGGGATATCTATCCTGAAATTCTAAATAATTTTCATACTCGTAAGGAATATAAAAAGCGGTAAAGATTAAAAAAAAAATAATAAGATTATTGGAAATTTAGGTCCTAATTTTTCAAAAATTTTTCCTAATATAGTTATCTTTGCAAGCTTTCTTAATATCCAACTTATCATTATTTCTATTTAAGTAATAAAACATTACCACTTTGTTTAAAGTGTGGTCAAATTTAAAATACATATGTTGATCTTAGTATATTGACCCTAAATAATTTATTTAATAAGGTTATTTTCATGTTTGGATTATTTGATAGCAAATCTGAAAAAGTTGAAAAAAAGCTGAAAAAAATAATTAGAGAAATGTGGGTAATAGGTAAGAAATTATCAACAGGTAAAGATCTAACATTAACTGAGACTTCATTTATTAAGGAAGCCTCTAACCTACTAACAAAACACTTAGTGGAAATAGAAATAAATCTTGAAAAAACAGGATCTGAACTAGTAAAACTCACGGATGAAAAATATCTTGACGACGTAGTATATGGTTTAGAAGAAGAATATAAAAAATCATCACTACAAATTAGTGATGATCATTGGCAATATATCAATGGTCTTACAATGGATTATAGATTACGAAATGATCTACCAACAAATGGTATTAGATGGAGATTTTAATTTAAGCTAATTTATAAAAATCTAAAACTGAAAACCTCTACTAATCTAACAAAAGTTTGTACGTCCAGTAAACTAACTCGAGGACTATGATTGTTTCTATGATTGTCATTTTAATGAAGCTCTTTTAATTTCTTTGACTACCATTAAGTAATTATCTTTAAGGACTTTATGACCTTTTAAGTGTTTTGAAAACTCTTTGTATAAACCCTCATAATACCAAGTAACTTGTTTAGGTGATGCATTTTTAAAACGTGTCCATACTTTTTTGCCTTCTCTTTTATAATCATTAACAATGCAAGTACCATTATGTAATTTATCACAAAGAGACACAAACATTGAAGATTGACTTTTCTTTTTAATGTCTGAAAGATACTTCTTTTTTCTAGTAAGCCATGGTGGTTTAGGAACGACAATAGTATCACTGCACTCATTAACTATCTTGGCCACTTTGTTTCCAAATAGTTTTCTAATTTTTATTAAAGTCTTTAATCCACCTTGGTCCTCAACAGCATCGTGTAATAAACCTCCGATAGCCTCATCGGTTGTGCCACCATCCTCAATGACATTGTTACTTACTGAAACTAAATGAGTGAAATAAGGAATTTCTGTATCTGTACGTTTTTGATTAAGGTGTATTTTATATGCAAAATCTAAAGCTTTCTTATACTTATTTTTATTTATCATAATTAATAAAATAAACTGAAAATAAATCGCACAACCATAATTCCAGCTCCAAGTGAGATAATACCCACTATTGGTAGTAAAATGTAATGCCACCAAGGACGTTTAATAATTTTTTGTTTATTCATCATCAAGCCTATCATCTTTATGTTCTAATAAGTCTTGCGGAAATATATCTCCAACAGTTCTAGTAAAAGAAGTAACTATTTCTACTAGATTTGTTTTTACTCCATTAATAGTTTTAGCTTTGTTGGCCGACATTCTTTCAAAAGATGTTCGTTCTTGTGAAAAAATTTTTTCCATAGTTTTTATTTCATTAACCATACTTTTTATAGGTAGTTGAAAATTAGGACTATTAAGATTTGCCCAACATTTTTTCATAACATCGGGAATTTCATTATCTTTATTTTCTCTAGTTTTAAAAATTAAAATTGACCTGATTTTACTAACTATTGCATGTATTATTTGTTCATCCATCGGAATAATGGTAATTGAGTTTCCATGTCTCTCTACATAGCTTGTGTATTTATCCATGTCAGTTGGTAGACATGCAGTTGAAGCAACAATTATTCCATTTCCAATCCCTTTATCTTTCATGTCGTTTAATAATTTATCACACCACTTTTCATTAAAGCTTGTAGTATCTTTGCTTTCAAAATAAATTTTTGCAATATTTTTTTTTCCTTTATAATTTATAGTTAGTATACAATCGCCCCCTTTAGCTCCTTTTTTGATCTCATCTACGTTGTCATCTGGGAATTTTCTTTTTAAGAATTCTTGTAAATTTTCTTCTTGAATTTCGCCTTTTAACTCTGACTTTTGGTTTGACATTACTGAATTCATTTTATCTGTATTGTCCTTTAATCTTTTATTAGTTATTTCACTTTCTCTTTTTATCTTTAGAATTTCAGCATCATTTTTTTTTTTTACTTCTCTTGCTAATTTTTGGGCTTTAAGTTCCTCATTTTTTGCAGCATCAATTTTGGCTTTTTCTATTTCTTTTTGACTGTTGGCTAGTTGAGCTTTATATTTTTTAGCAGCTTCTTCTTCAGCATTTTTTGCAGCATCAATTTTGGCTTTTTCTATTTCTTTTTGACTGTTGGCTAGTTGAGCTTTATATTTTTTAGCAGCTTCTTCTTCAGCATTTTTTGCAGCATCAATTTTAGCTTTTTCTATTTCTTTTTGACTGTTGGCTAGTTGAGTTTTATATTTTTTAGCTGCTTCTTCTTCAGCATTTTTCGCAGCATCAATTTTAGCTTTTTCTATTTCTTTTTGACTGTTGGCTAGTTGAGTTTTATATTTTTTAGCTGCTTCTTCTTCAGCATTTTTCGCAGCATCAATTTTAGCTTTTTCTATTTCTTTTTGACTGTTGGCTAGTTGAGTTTTATATTTTTTAGCTGCTTCTTCTTCAGCATTTTTTGCAGCATCAATTTTAGCTTTTTCTATTTCTTTTTTATTATTATCTAATTGGGATTTGTATTTTTTGGCTTCAATCTGAGATTCCTTTAAAATTTTTTCATTTTCTAATTTTTTTTTTTCAAAATGAGAATTAAATGCACTACCGGCATCGAATTCTTTTTGGCAGTTTGGACAGGTTATTTTTAAAGCATTTTGCACTAATTTTTATCTTAACAAAAAATTTAGGTTCTAGATAGGTTGTAATTCAGTTGAAACTTTTACCTTTTAATATTGCAACTTTGTTGCAAAATATTGTTTATAAAAGCCCATTCTGAAGCACCTAGTATCAGAGCACACCTTCACAAATTTTATTCAATATTTGTCGTTTCAACATCACATTTATAATGTTCTAAGAACCTATCATTTTTATAATCATACTTTGATAATGTCATGCTAGGTTCTGTATCTCCATTAAGCACGATCATTTGAAACCCTAATTCATAATCTGCAAACCTTGCAGTTATCTGGTTTTCACCAATATCTAATTTATTAGCTTCAATCATTACAAATTCACCCTTCTCTTTATCAAAATATTCAAGCCCTACAGCTTGCATTGTAAATTTTAAAGGATCATGTTTTCTTCCAATGACTACATATTTCATATTAAGGCATGAGATTTTCAAACCTTGATCTGCGTTAGAGATAGATGGCATCAATAATAAGATAAGTAAAATAATTCTTAACATTATCTAACTATCCAAATCATTAAGAGTTTTACATAGCTTATTGGCCTCTAAGACGGATGGCACAAGCTTATCTAATTTCCAGTTGTTGGTAGTTATGTCAAAATACTTAGCTGCTTTAAAATCGACCCCATCTACTATCTCAATTTCATATTTCTGAAATTCATCATAGAATTCTTTTAAAAAATGCATGTATTCTTTAATAGGAAATGTACCCAAGCTAAACGATACCCTGTACCCCATTAAAAAAGGTGAAACACTAATAACATTTGCTGTTACATCTACACCGTTAATCTTTATCGGAATGTTTTTGTCTATTAATTGCTTAATATCTCCAGGTTTTTCATAAGTATAAAAAGTAAAGTTATTATAAACTTTTTCACAATCGTCTTCTGATGAAATAAAAAAATTCAATGAATCCCCATGAGTAATTTCACCTGATACTCTGGCATAGGCTAAGCTGTTAAATTGATCGATGGTCCATTCCTCATGATCTGCTTGAGCTTGATAGGCAATGACTAATAGAAACAAAAATAAGTGTGCTGACACAAAAATTAAGAACCGCTTCATGATTTAAGCTCCACATTTATTCCGTTTTTCTTGAGTATTTTGATTATTTTCTCCCAAATGATGCTGTTATGGGTGCTGGGACTGAGTTCAAACTTGAAGGTTTGTTTGTAAACTGGGCTGCAGTTATCATAAGCAATGTAAGCGCTTACATGACAGTATTTATTAATACCGTTTATTTCCATATATCAAAACTCCTATTGTTGGTTGTATTTTTAAGGGAAAGTAATTTGTAGTTAGTAATGGTTTCACTCCTTCTCTTATCGAAGGGTCTACGTAAAGAGGAGAACAATGAAAAGAAACGTAAACGGGTGAAAAGGAATGAAATCCAATGCATGATTCTACTTAAATCATTAATCTTTGGCTCCACTAAGTCTGAATCTTGTTAAAATAAAGATATACAAAAATTCTCAAATATCGTGGAGGGTAGTATTCGTAGATATGTGCAGAGTAAAATTTAAATAACTATATCTCAAGTATGTTTTTATGTTTTATCAACCATGCTTTTGGATAATCAATATCCTCATATATTGATTTTAAATATGACCAAAATTTTGGAGAATGATTATGAATTTTTGTATGTGCTAGTTCGTGTAGAACAACATATCTAATGATTTTTTTTGGTGCCATAATTATTTTCCAATTATAGAAAATACTTCCCATTGAACTGCAACTACCCCATCGTGATCTATAATTACGAACTTTTACAGATTTAAAATCTAGATCATGTTTTAATGATAATTCACTAGTGATTTCTTTTAGATATTTGTCAGCATTTTCAAAATACCAATTTTTTAATAATCTTTTAATTTTCTCATCTTTAGTGTGTGGTTTAATGTTAAGTGTTAAATACTTATCACTTAATTTAACACTATATTTTTTATCTTTAGTAATCTTTAATTTATAATGTTTACCTAAATACATAAAATCTTCACCACTGACATAATATTTTTTTCTGGAAGGTAAAATTTCATCTACTTTTGATAATTTATTTTTAATCCATTTAGATTTAGATTTTATAATCTTATCTAATTTTATTTTATCTAAATGTTTTGGAACTAAGACTCTAACCAAACCTCTTTCAACTTGAAATGAAACTGTTTTTTTTCGATTTGTTCTTTTTATGTTAATACTGAAATTATGCATACTTATGTCTTGCAAGATCCATGAAACTTTCAGTTATATTATTAATTAAATCTTGATCAGAATGATCTGTTTGTAAAATTAAATCATTAATTTTTCTCTTTAATCTTCTAATTTCATCAGGTTTATCAAAAAAATCTACAATTTGAGAAACTTCATTTAAATATGCCACTAGTTCAGAAGCAATTTTTTTTGCATCTTCATAAGGAACTTCATCCTCCTCAAAATGTTTTTCTAAAACTTCTATGTAAATATTATAAAAAGGTAGTTCTGCATTTGTTAAACCTTCTGGTGGAGTAGGTTCATTCATGCACTCTTCTTTTAAAAGTAACAGTTGTTTTGCTTGTTCTTTCCAATTATCGTAATATTTTTGAATAATTTCTTCTAATCTTTCAGATAGTTTCCTGTAATGAGCAGGATCGTCATTTAAAGATACAGTTATATGATGACGAATTGCATTCTTAATTTCTACTGCTCTCATTTTAGGATTTTCAGTTTTTGCAACTTCTTCTTTAAATTTAGGATCAAGAAGATTAATTGGTGGTATTTTTGGGTCTACGCCAGACGCAGATATATTTTCTTCAATTAGTTTTTTAACTTTTTCACCTGCGCCAATGAGATTTAATTGTTCATCTCGATAAGTGTTTCTTGCACCATGTGTAATTTTTCCTAAATAATTTAAGTCATGAAGATATTTATTGGCATAAGGGTCGGGTAGAACAATATCCATATATTGACTAAATTTTCTAAATGCGATTTCAAAATTTTGCCTAACTGCTTCATTCTCTAAACCAAGTATGCATTGTTCTAAGTCTTTGATATCTACATTTTCAAAAAACTTCATGACTGTAGTATGTGCACGATCTAATTTAGGAATCTCTTCTTTCAATTCTTTTAGTGCACCCTCTACTTCTCCAGTAGTGAATTGTTCTAGAGCAGTACTCAGGTAGTTTGCAAGACCATAGTAATCGACTATATACCCACGATGTTTACCTAACTTGGGTCGATTTACCCTTGCTATTGCTTGTAATAAATTGTGATCCATTATTTTACGATCTAGATACATCGCCTGACATAAGGGGGCATCGAAACCTGTTAATAGCATATCTTTAACAATTATTATTTGATTGTTAGACTCTGTTAGAGTTTTCTTTTTAAAATCTTCTATGATCTTCTTATGATCATCAGAATTAGAAAACTCTTTCATTTCTTGTGTATCATTATGATCTCCTGAGATGACAACCGCACATTTGGGTCCACCTAATTCATCAATCTTTTTCTTAAACTGAACAGCAGCATTTCGACTAGATGTTACAATCATTGCTTTAAACCCATTTGGTTGGATCTTTTCACGATAATGATTAACTATATCTATACATACCCATTGAATTCGTTTTGGTGCTTCTAATACTGCACGTTCAACACCATACTTTTGTTTGATCTTAGATTTTTCTTCATCTGTCTTATCTTTAAAGTATTCATCAAATAATTTATCAAGAGATTCACCTTCTACTTTTGTTTTGACTTCTCTGCCCTCATATAGAATTTGTAGTGTTGCACCATCCGCTACTGATTGTTCAATTGTATATTTATCAATGTATTCACCAAACTCACCTGTAGTTTTTTGAGAAGTTAATAGAGGTGTTCCAGTAAATGCAACTTTAGGTGCATTAGGTAGAACAGTATTTAGAATTAAACCAAAAACACCATACTGAGTTCGATGTGCTTCATCAATTAGAATTAAGATTTTTGCAGAGTCATTCATTGCAACTAATTCATCATTTTTAAATTCTAAGAATTTCTGTATTGTACTTGTTATTAAATCTGATGAATCTTTTTTAATTAGTTCTTTTAATTCACGTGAACTATCTGCAGATAAGACAGTTTCGTCTTGTGCGCCTGTAAGTGTTGTTGTTAATTGACTATCTAGTTGAGTACGATCTGTAAGATAAATTAATTTATATTTTTTAAGTTCTTCATCTCTTCTTATTTTTTGTGCAAGAAAAACCATAGTTAATGATTTTCCAGATCCTTGTGTATGCCAAATAACTCCACCTTGATCTTTTTTAGTTTCTCCATTTTTAATGCGTTCTAATGTTTTATGCACTGCACGATACTGTTGATATCGAGTGACTTTTTTTATTGTTTTGCCTTCATCTAATTCAAAGACAATAAAATTTCTGACTATATCTAGAAAATTAGTTTGATTAAAAATACCTTCAATCATTACTTCTTGTGAACTTTTATCTGAAAAGTTTTCGATATTATTTGGATAAACATCTTTCCACTCTAAGTAGTGTTCATAATTTGCAGATATTGTTGCTAGTCTTGCTTCTTTGAAGTGAGTAGATACTAATACTTGATTGTAATGAAATAATCGTTCTGCTCCCTCATTTTCTTCAGGATTTCGATTATTACAATAACGCAGTAATTGTTTAATTCCTGCTTCCATAGGGTTAGTAATGTAAGGTGATTTACACTCAATCACTGCTAAGGGCAGACCATTCACAAACAGTATAATATCAGGAATTATATTTTCATTGATTCCTGAAACTTTGAATTGATTAGTAACAAGAAACTCATTGTTCTCAATATTATCAAAATCTATAATTTTTACAGTATGACTTCTTCTACCTTCACCTACATCTTGTTCAATAGACATGTATTGTTTAAGACTATTAAAACACTTTTCATTTGATTCAATTAATGCATCGTTAGAAAATTGTGTAAGTTCTCGCATAACATGTCTTAAATTATCTTCACTGATCCATGGATTAATTTTCTTTAGTGATACAGACAGTCGTTTTTTTAATACAGTATCTTTATACGATTGACGTTCATCAGACTCATCAGGTGATAATTTTTTACCCTCAATATAAGTCCACCCTAGAGATTGCAGTTGTGCAATTGCAGGAAGTTCAACTTTTTCTAATTCATGATTTGACATCTTAATTCACCGATACTCTAACTTTGCCTGTTAGGAGTTCTTGCATTAGAGATTTTTTTAGTAACTTAGTTTTGACTAATTTTTGATTAATTTTTTTTATTTTTAAATCAATAGAATTAATTACTGAAGAAATCTTTTTTTGTTCATCTAGTTGAGGGACTCTTATTAGTAATTTACGTATATCTGTTAAACCAATTCTTTGCCGCGTAGACCCTACACTTAAAACTTTTGCTTGGTTACGGGTCGAGTGATGATTTATTGATTCAAGAATAAATTTTAAATCATATTTCTTCTTATTTATTGAGAGTCTAATACCATCCGATGACATTATATATCTTGTTTCTATGTCAGGAATTATAGTTGCTCTAGCAACTGGATCACCCATTTTTGATAAGATAATATCACCAGGATAAATATTACAAGAAATTAGTTCATCTGCTTTTTGTGAAGACGTATAAATTTTGTATTTATTTAGAAAACTACCATCGCCTATATTTTGTAATTGTATAATTCTCACGCCATTTTTAGTAAAGTCACAATTTTTGAGATTTGAACCAAATGGTCCACCAGTAAAACTATAACGATCATTTTCATTTTTTGTCTTGTACAAAAATAGTACTTCCCAACTTTTTGGAATCCGCCCCAACTCACTGTCTTTGAATTCTGTGTGACCGATGCCCTTAGTTAGCAACTCATTCATAGTTGCTTTTTTAAGATCTTGCAGTTTATCGATTTGTCTCTGGGTGTTCTCAATCACTTCATCTACAGAGGTGATAATAGATGCAATTTTTTTTTGTTTTTCTATAGGTAGAAGAGGTATTTCTAAATTTTCTATTGACCAGCGAGAAATATGAGGAACACCAGTTCCTTCTGCAAGATACCTGAGGTATGCCTGCTTTGATTGGAGAAAATAAAACAAAAAATTTGAATTAAGACTTTCTGAAATTATTGAAATTGCTGCCAATGTGGATCCGAGATAACCGTCATGCCCCATGCTTACCAATCCCGCTCTTTCACCGTCCCAAACTATCTCAATATCATCACTTACAACTCTCGTGCATGATTTGTCATTAGTAAACTCTCTATAATTTCTATTGAATGACTTAATTAAAATGTAAGGCAGGTAACCACTCCCTAAATTTTCTAAAGAAGTATTTCGAGGTTTTTTTCCTTTAGAAATAGAAACTAGTTCATTAAGATATTTTACAGTAATGGAATCATTCATACCCAAGTTCCTTAAGATAATTCTTCATCTTTTCTTCTGACTCTTTTACTTCTGTCTCAATATCGTGCAATGAAACTTTATATTTGTCCCACCATCTTTCAAATTGCGTGATAACTGATTGATCTTCACCATTCAGGTGTTCACTTATATTTTCTTTTGTTTCAATTTCAGGTTTAAATTCATAGTATTGATTATCTTTTTTATTAAAAACACAACTGACATCCATGCCTTGCAGTGTTTCTTGAATATATTCTTCTTCAACTTCAGCACTAGGAATTAAACTTTCTAAAATTCCTTTTGTATCAAATGTTTCTGGCGGTGGTGATGTATCTGCATAACGACGAACATTAAAATTGTAATTATTTTCTATAATTTCATTTACATCAACGATTGTTGCATAACGTTTCTCGTCTTGATACGAGTCAAAAGTATTAAGAATGTGTAATCTATTTTCCTCAGTTAATTTGTTTTGATTTTTTCCCTCTAAATACTCTAACTCACTGTTAATAAAAATAATCTTATTCTTACGTTCTTTAGACTTGCTCTTATTAATGATAATTAGAGCAGCAGGAATACCTGTACCATAAAAAAGTGCTGCAGGTAGACCAATGACTGCTTCAATTAGATCATCTTCTAACATGCCCTTTCTGATAATTTTTTCACTTGCTCCCCTAAATAATACTCCATGTGGAACAACTACACCCATAACGCCATCTGCGTTTAAAGATGAAATCATATGTTGCACAAATGCTAGATCCCCAGTTCCTTTTGGAGGTGTGCCGTATTTAAATCTTCCATACCCATCATTGTCTGCTTCGTCTTTACCCCATTTATCGAGAGAGAAAGGTGGGTTAGCAATCACACGATCAAATGTCATCAACTCACCATCTTTAATATGTTTGGGTTCTCTTATGGTATCTCCCTTTTTAATATCTGCATTAAACACTGAATGTAAAAACATATTAATTTTACATATTGCCCATGTACTAAGATTATCTTCTTGTCCATATAGAGAGATGTTTCTTACGTTGTCACCTTGATCTATTAAATATTGTCTTGCTTGAATTAACATACCACCAGAACCACAGGTTGGATCATAAATACGCATACCTGATTTTGGTTTAATCAGTCGAACTAATAAATTAACAACTTCAGATGGTGTATAAAATTCTCCTGCTTTCTTACCTGCAGAATCCGCAAACATTTTAATGAGATATTCGTATGCTGAACCCATAAGATCGGGATTCTCAAAATCTACATTTCTAAGTCTATATTTACTGAAGTGTGAAATTAAATCTCTTAATTTAGCATCAGATAATTTATCTTTTTTATTAAAATCTATAGAAACTAAAACACCTTCAAGAGTGGAGTTATGTTCTTCTATAACTTCAACTGCACGATTAAGTCCTGCACCAATGTCATGTTTCAAATCTTTTAGAAAATCCCAATGAGAGTTATCAGGCATATAAAAAGTGTCGTACTGAACTGGGTCTTTAGACATCTTTCTGGCGTCTTTTTCAGACTTACCTTTTTTGATAAATTTTTCAATTATCTTGTCACGCTCTTCATCAAAAGAATCTGAAATTCTTTTGAGAAACATAATCGAAAATATGTAATCCTTAAATTCTGCTGCATCCATTTTACCACGTAGAATATTTGCACTTTCCCAAAGGAAGGACTCTAACTGCTGTAGTGTTATTTTTTCTGACATAATTTAATATCCTACAAAAAATAGTAATTTCCTAGTTATAGTTGCAAATGCGTCTATAACAATTGTCTAAAAACCTTTTAAATATCTATATTTGACCCAAATAGAATATCTAATTCTTTAATTAAGTCTTTAAACTTTCTAGGAAAACTTTGATGACCAGTACAATATTTTACTCTTCCGTTTCTATCTCTTAATTTTAGTTCCCAAGAGTAACCGTCACAAATTTCATATTTTGGGTTATATTTTTTTTTCCAATTCCAAACGCCTATTAGTTCAATTCTATCCCAAAAAGATAAAATTTTATATTCAGGTATTTCACTTATTTTTCCAAAACCTGTTCTTCCTTTGTTATTTTCTAAAAGTTCAACAGGACAATCATCAGGGGGTCCCATTGCGTGACCGGTGTAAAAAATAACCTCTTTTTTTTTCATTTATTTTATTTCAACAATTTTATCATTGTCATTTTGTTTTCCTTAAATTGAATATTCTTTCTAGCATTTGCACCTGATGGATGGGGAAATCCTTTGAGAAAACATGCTAATTTAAGATTGTATTTGTTATTTAAATATTCAATTGTAGATGAAACTGTATTACCTAAAGGAATGATAATGGCTTTTTTAAAGGTCTTTAACTCTTTTAAAAAGTTTTTCTCAATAAACTCTATAAGTATTTTCTTCTTTAAGATATTTGAGCCTGAATAATTTTTTCCTTTATCAAATACAGGGTATTTAACTAAAGACGTAGTATGGAGATGTTTGCTGTTTTTATTAAATAAACTCTCACAAGATTTAATTTTTAATTTCTTATTTACTTTTAATTCGTCCAAGTATTTAATTAGGGTGGTTCTCATACTACCTTTAAAGCTAGATAGATCTTTGACTTCTTTTAGTGATTTGCCATCATTTATTACTTGAAAACTCTGCAGCATCTGTTGAAGTCCGGGGGTAATGCCTACAATCATTATTTTTGCTTTAGAATTAACATAATCAAATGGTGCATAGTAAATTTTAATATTGCCCTCTTTATTAATTAAAAACTTATTATTAGTAACGATAGATTTACTAATTTTTTTAAGAGCTTTGATTTGATTTAAATATTTAGGCATTTAATGTTAGACTAACCCAAAAGCACAATCCCTAAAAGTTTTTTCATGATTAGTTATTAACAATAAAGAGTAATCCTATAAATGCTTCATGTGCCCAAAACGAGTATTTAAATCAGGTGCCTAGGTGATGGAATGATTGCTACTTAATGAAATAAATGATTGTTAGAATTATAAGGATAATGACAATCCAAATAGTAAGATTGGTTAAGAATTGTTTTAATTTAGAATTAGATTGTAGAAAAGCAGGGAGTACTAATAAGAGTATCCCTAGCATATAAACAAAGGGTAATATCTGATCCATCATTATATCTAGTTTGTATTATGCAACGTTCGTTCGAGACCGTCGTTCATTTTGCTTTATTTTATCAAAGGTTTTCTCAATTATTTTAGCTTTCGGTCTTAGCTCTTCTTTGTTATCTTTTTCTAAAAGATTTGCCCCAGCTGTTTTATTAAATCCGTCTATTTTTTTAAAATATTCTTTGTTTTTAGATTGTGATTTGCTGTACCAAAGGTCTTTTAATTGTTTGGTGTAATCTTCAAGTTTACTCTTATCCCAAGTAATATTTTCTTGTTTTCTCATCAAATTATAAAATTGGATGAAGTCTTTTGATTTAACCCACTGTCTAATTATATGAGTAAGTGTTTTATCTTTATTTTCTGGATCAAGTTGCTTTTGTGTAACTATCGCAATAATATTTAACGAGTAAGATGCTCTATTAACATCATAATTAGATGCATTCCCTTGGTCACACCCCTTTAATAAGCTTAATACTTTCTCAAGATCACTGTCTGAATGTGTTAAGTGTTCAATTACCTTATCCCACTTATCTTTTGCAACTTTAGCCATTCATGGACAATACACAGATTAAGGACCTTACTCAATTAACGATTGGTGAATATTTAATCAACATGGCCACGGCTACAAAACCGAGACCATATTTACTTAGTTATTGATTTTACAAGCTGACAGGGTTACCTGGTCTGCCGTTAGGTAAATCTTTGTTTTTGATTTCAGTAACAGCGTCTTTTGCAGTACTGATTTTTACCTCTACTATTTCTTTAAGGCGGTCGTTATCAACTAATTGCTCATTGCAATAACTAATAACCTTTTTCTTAGCGTCATCAGCAGATTCTGCGTTGATGATTTCTTCTCTAGACGATATTGATTTTTCAACCACGTCAACTTTAACTTTATACAAATTGGTCATATGACCTCCTTATCAAAAAACAATAACATGGCTGTCTATACGCCACAACCGCCAATCAGGTATTTAAGTGATGAAATGAAGGTTAATCAATTATAATAATTATATTTCCACTAAATATTAAATATCATTCTACATCGTGTGTTTAATTGAATTGTGTTTAATGGTTTAAATATGAATGAAGTTAAAAAAAGTTTAAAAAGATCTCTACTTAATTAAATAAGTTTAAAATAGCTGAACACTTGTAGAACTTTATCTAATTCTGCGGTATAGTTATCTCTCAAATCACCACAATCATTTCAGCTATCTGCTGACCATCAAAAAATAAATTTAACAATTTAAAGTGTCAAAATTATGTTTTTGAAAATGATAAAAATACTCTGTTTTATGGGTATACATGACTACAAAACGTTAAATATTGAGTTTGGTTTTGGACCAACAGATAGAGTTACAACACTTGAATGTAAAAGATGTGGCTACACTATAATTAAAGGAGGTTAAAAAATACTTGTCATGAAAAGTATTGAAAGAAATATAGATATAAGAAGATATCTTAATTGGTCAAGAATAGTTAAGGGCAAACCCATACATATAAGATTGTATGAATTAATTTATTACGAATTACTTATAATGTGGTTTGAAATGAATAAGCCTCCTTTAAGAAGATTAATTTATGAAACTATTAACTCTCAAGACTTTGAAGATAATTTTATTAGAGGAAAAGTTTTTCAAAAATATATAGATGAGGTTTTAGAAACACCCTGTGAAGATGGTTCTGGATACTATAACCCTGACTCAAGAGAAATTTTAACAGAAGTTAATATTAAGGAATTATATGATATTAAATTTTTGATAAAAGATGAATTAGATAATGTAAGAGTGATTGATAGATACAATGGGATATTCACATTTTGTAAAATTTATGAAAAATGGTGTTTAGAAAAAAAAGCTAAACAGGTTGACGATATAACAAAAAAAGAAAGATTTGATGTAACATTAGATCTGCCATTAAAAATTTCAAAATAAATTTAGAATAACTGCGATCAGAATAAGCAAATAAGGTTGAATGTTTTATCAATTTTCAATTGTCATAGTTAGAGTTATAAGCAATACAATATTAAACCATAACAGGGCTAAAACTATAGTTGATAATATGTTTTTTGGAATGGCCTAAGAAGTATTTTTTTTTATTATTAAAATTTTATTATTTATTTATAAAATCTCTTAAATGTTGATTTTCATCTTTATACTGTTCAATAATATGATTTACCACATCTCCAATAGACACAATGCCTAATAGTTTTTTTTCTTCTATTATAGGGATATGTCTAATTTTATGATTAGAGATTATTTCCATTAATTCTGTAACAGAAGTGTTTAGATTACAAGATATTATATTTGTAGTCATTATTTTGGTAACCAGTAATTCACTGCTGAATTCATCTTTATAAATATATCGAGCAAGATCTCGCTCAGAAATAATTCCAATTACACTTTTATCGTGTTCACTTAATACTGGCATAACACCAACGTTATGTGTTTGAAGTTTGTTGCTTGCTGTCTTTAATGTATCTTTTTCAGTTAATGTAAAACATTCTCTATTAGAAAGTTTTGTAACAAGTTTTCTCGTCATTTTATATTATATGTTTATTTTATTGCCATCATGATCCTAGCACAAAAATGTTACTCGTAGATAGGTTTTAGTTTTGTTCAAGCCTCTAATTTTTGTTCTATCAACTTGTTGTTAATTAAGAATTACAGAATAACCCCATTTATTTTTTTGACAGCTCATCTTTCATAGCTAATTTAAGCTTCTTTAAGGTTTTTAAATCGTACCAACTTTTAGGTCCTCTTTTTGAGCTTCTTTGTTTTTCAGCAACAGTTACTTTTTTTTTAAGATCTTTGTGTTTTTCTTTTATTTTCATTTATTTGATCATAATCACTCTGAATAAAACAATTTATCATATTAATTTTATTCATCTGACATTGGACAAGGTGATAATGGTTCTAATTTCTCTTGGAGTTTTTCTGATGTAGTTTGTTCTTTTTTATTTCTTTTAGATTCCTCAGAACTTTCTGCTAATTGATTTCTTTCTTTTTCAGCTTCTTCTTCTAAATATTTTTTAAATCTTATTCCTCGAACAATCTCCATAAATTTATTATCTTGCTTAACTTTTCGTACTCCAATTAAACAATCTCTACGTATTGTGTAATTTTACTAAATTTATAATGCAAATTAATGTTAAGACTTTTTAAAATCATAGTAGACATAATTATTTTAAAATTATATTTTCTAATTTTAAGGGGGTCACCCTTTCGGTAAACTCCAAAAGAGTTCCCCTATAAGTGGCGGTCTACGCCAAAATCCATAATAATGGATTTATGTTTTCTTGATCTTAGTTAGTCTTTTATTATTTAGTCACAACCAGCTAAATTTCAGGTGGTGATAGGCTCATAATCGACCTCCTTTATTGATTGTTTAAATTATACCCTCTCCAAATACCCTATTCAAAACATTTATTTTCTTTTATGTTAAATATATTTATTGAATATGGTTTACCAAGATAATAGAATTTCAGAAATTTAAACAAATCTTCTTCACATACTTTTTCCCGTATAAAAAATACTTTAAACCGTCTCAATTTTATTGAAGTAATCTTATAAAAAATAAAAAGAATAAAAGCTTTTTCATTTATTTCTATACTGATGATAGCTTTATTTTTTTTGAATATTTTTTCTTAGGAGCATTTTTTATAACAGCTTGAGCACAACGCATTACCCCTCTTTTTTTATCAAAAGTCATTTTCGGTTCACCATACAATTTCCATCCATTAGATATGGCCTCAGTTACACGATGGCAAAATTCTGAAGTGTCATCATTTGTAATAAATCTATAACCTTTCATCTATTCTCCTTTTTAATTTTGTTTTTTATATTGTCTTCTGATGAAGATTATTATGTAAGTGAAGACAAAACCAAAGGCAAATTCATCTAAAATTGATCTATGATTACCCATACCACTTGCAAAATTCCATCTATTAGCATTAAAAAAATCAATACCAATATCAAATGTTTCTTTACCATTAGAGGCTGAAACAAAAAGATAAACAATTATTACAAGTAAAAAACCACCCATATAAGAGGATAAAACATCTAATAAATGAGTTTTATTCTTTTTATTTTTTATAAGTTTATTTCCAGGCTTTGATACAACAAAGCTAATAGCAAGAAGGACTTAGAAAAGATATTAAGATTACCCAATACATAAAAGTATACTACTAAATCTTAAATCAGGTGTCTAGGTGGTGGAATGATAATTGATTAGTTTATCTTCTAGTTGGAATTTTAGATGCAACATACTGTTTTCGAACGCCTTCTCTAAAGTAAATATAAACCCCAGCTGAAATTATACAAATGACCCCTAACAAGGTTCTAAGAGATGGAATTTCATTAAATAGAAAATAACCTGGGATCATCGACATAATAATCAATGAATATTCAAATAATGAGACAACGGATGGGGATGCAATGATATAAGCTGAAAAGATACATAAGAACCCAATAGATGCTGCAACTCCAAAGAATAATATAAATTTCCAAGTATAATCAAAATTTGTAAACCACTCTCTAAATATAAACTGAGTTGTTGGATCAAAATCAGTGTTGTTGAATTGACCATTGCCCATAAAGACATAAATGATGCCACATAAAACAAGAGCAATTAAATAGAAGTAATATAACTGGGTATTTACATCATCCTTATCAGATGTGTATTTAGTAATAGTCATTGATGCTGCATAAAATAAAGCACTTAACACTGGTAACAAATTTCTATAATCAAAACTTTCAAAATCAGGATTTAAGACGATTAATACACCAAAAAAACCAAAGGCAATAGCTGACCATCTTCTAATACCAATAAATTCTTTTAAGAAAAATTTAGCAAAAATGGATACGAAAAAAGGACAAGAAAAGAATAAAGCATTAGCAGTTGCTAATTGCATATAAGTAATAGAGATAAAAAAGGTTGAAAAAGCAACAAAATGCAACAACACTCTTACAAAAGTTAATACAGGATAATGTGTTTTAAGCGATACTTTCTGTCTTTTAAAACTTAAATAAATAAAAAGCACTGTTGCTGCAATCAAATACCTTCCAAAAAAGATCTCATACAAGCAGATTGCTCGAAAATATATTTAATTAACGAGTCTTGGATTGCAAACAAGCTCATTGCAATCAGTATTAAAACTATCCCTTTTGAATTGTTGTCCCTACTCATTATCTAAGCTTAAACCTTGAGCAAAGAAACTTAAAGATAAGATAGTTAAATTTACCAAGACCATAGAAATTAGGTGCTGGTTTTTTAGTCTTTAATTTTTTAGCTTTTTTCTTCTTCATAACTAATATGGTTTTGTGTTTCATTTGAATGCTTAAGATTATAACAATCCGTACAAAGCAAGATAACTTCAGGACCTGAACTCACTTGTGTTAAGATTGCTGTATCATCTCCACATTCACTGCAACCTGATAAACGTTTTTTCACAATTAATTAAAGCTTTTCTTGACCATTTCTTTAAACTCTTCACTGGCCCATTCACTTAAAACAGTTAATCTAGGATTATCTGCTCTTAACTTTTCAAACTTTTTTTCCATATCTTTTGAGAAATCATTTCCTTCTATATATATGCCGTTAAGATTATTGGTTTTAGCAGCCCAATCAATAATAGCCTGCCCTGCTTTATCGGTGATACCACACTCAACAAAAGCAATAACTGAAGTTGTTAAAGGAATATGATTAAGAATTGTAATTACCCCTTCATCTTTTAAATCTTCATTAAAACTCATGCTTATCGTACCAAGTTGTGGTCCTTTGTTTTGATCAATTTTTTTAATTGCCATTGCAATATTTTTTGCATCTTTAATATTTAAGTTAGCCTTCCGAATAACTAAATCATAAGATTTATCATTATTGCCTGTGGACTTTAAATTGTTAGCAACCTCTATACTTTTGGGTTTTTTTGTTTCAACTAAAGCTTCGATTAAATCTTGCATAATAATATTTGCGTAACTTGTACTACACCACAATAAACTGAGAACCATAACTCCTAAAAGCTTTTTCATAGTTAATTCTTAATTACTGAATAAACGATCTTTTTCCAATTATAGTTTCTGTATAATGAGCTAACTACTATTATTCTTTTATTATCTAAATCGATTAATATTTGCTGACCTGCAAATCCACTCATTCCTATAATCTTCCTTGTTTTATCAATTCCAAAAATATCAAAATGAATTTGACCACCATAAGATTTTGTATAAAGACCAACATCAGTTGCATGCTTTGTGTTATCTTTTTTTTGAACTCTATTATCGTAAATAGTTTTTAAATATTTTCCAGCACAAGTATCATTGTGCCAATCATCCATCATTGTTTTTGCTATTCTTAAATAATCATATCTATCAGCATAAAAAGAGTATCTTCCAGAAACAAAATCTTCATATTTTAAATATTTTCTAGATTTTTGAAATTGAACACTATTTTTAACTCCAACGTGTTCATTGAAAACTTTATGCAATAATTTGTCCCAATCAGCACCAGTCTTATGTTTTACATAATTCATAATTACATTAGTGGTCAAGGCACTGTAGTTGTAAATCAATTTACTTTTTTCTGTACCTTTTAAATATTTATTCATCACTTTGATTAAACCAATAACATTTACATTTTCTTCTTTCTTTGATCCTTTAATCCTATTATCTGAACCAATATTTCTTCTTTCACCAACCCATTTTTGGTCACCACCTTTCATATTTAGAAGATCAAGTAATACCGAGTTATCATACAATGTACTTTTTATTAATGGCCAGTCATCTAATTTTACATTTACGTTATCAATATAACCTTCACAAATTGCGTGCCCTGTTACATAAGAAACTAAACTTTTACCCATTGAATGTGATGGTAATAAACCATCAATTATTGTATCTCCGCTGCTAACTTTTTTAGGAATATCAGACACATCGATAACAATTTTATCGTCCTCAAATAACAAATAACTAATTATCCCTGTATTTTTATTATTTTTAAATTCTTTTAAAACGTCTTTATCTTCTCTTAAGTTTGACTGAAATTTGTAATGATTTTCTGAACCTTTAATTACCCATCCACTATATTCTAAAAGAGGATAATCCCAGGTCCTCTTATTTTTATTTGCAAAAGTTATATTGCTAACGAGCAAACTCAGAATTATGATTCCTAAAATTTTTTTCATTTACGTTTAGTACGTGTTATCTCATTAATTCTATCAATATAATTTTTTATCTCAGGGTTATCTGTAGGTTTATCGTCTTGCTTGGGGTTTTTCTTTCTTTGATAATAATAATAGATAGGCATCACAACAGATAAGGAAACGATAATAACTGCGAGTATAATTTCAGAGGTTGTAACCATTTTAATATTTAATGACACGCTTGATTGAATTTTTTAAGTCTCCAGTAATTATAGGGCCATGGTGTTAAAAAACCAACCATTAACATAATGGGTACTACCCACCAAGTTAGCATCGCTCCACCTGTTAAAAAATAATCTGTAGCGTTCATAGAAATTTCCATACTAACCATAGAGATAAAACTCATGCCACAAGCTGTCTTTAACGCACTGATAAAATCAAATTTTTGTTTCATTAAAATATAAGTCTCAAGCATAATGCTAGTGAGTAAACCATTAATGATTGCTAAAGTCATAATACCTAAAACTGGAAAAGGAATTTTACTTAATTGAAAAAATAATATGGTTCCAAAATCTCCAATAGAACAACCGATAACACACCACATCGTATTCTTCGCACTAATTCTCCAGCTATCTTTGCATCCCCAATGAAAAGTATCTGTTGCCATATGATTTATTTACTTAAATTTATTTGATGTTGATAATAATCATCTGGCCAAAAACTTTTAATGTAAGCTAAAACTGAATCTATATCTTTGTCATTAAGGTTATCTTTAAACCCACCCATTTTTCCTTCGTAATCACTGATAATTCCAGCTAATCCATATTTGATAATTTTATGTAATGTTTCATCATCATGGTGCCAAGTGTGACCCGTACCATTTAAAGGGGGTGCTTTTCGATGACCATCTTCATCAACACCCTTCCAATTTTCAGCTCCAGATAAATTAACCTGATGGCAACTTGCACAATTATTTTGATATGCAATTTTACCTCTAGCGATCATTAATACAGAATCTCTTGTAATTGGATAATGATTGTCTGAGTAAGAAAGGTTAGTTAACGATATAAACAGAGTTAAAATTAGAAGTATTTTTTTCATAACTATTAAATTTATATATTAAAATTGTTAGATTAATCTTATATTTTTTTAAGATTGATTGATTATAAGTGTTTGCTAATGAACAATTTTATCTTATTTATTGTCACACTCTTTTGCTGGTCACCTACTTGGTATGTCATCAAATTTCAACTAGGTTACGTTGATCCATTAGTATCAGTGTTTTATAGGTTTTTAATTGCTGCAATAATCATTTTTGTTTATCTAATTTATAAGAAAAAAAATCTTAAGTTTTCTTTAAATCAACACCTTTGGTTTTTGTTATTTGGTACTTGTCTTTATTCTCTAAATTATGTTTTCTTTTATCTATCAAATACTTATTTAATAAGTGCATTTCCAGCGGTTGTCTTTTCAACAGTTGTTATTATGAATATTTTAGGTGAACATTTTTATTTTAAAAAAAAACCTTCTTTAAAAACTTTAATTGGTGCAACCATTGGGATGATTGGAATTATAATCATTTTTAGTGATGAAATTTTCAATTTCAGCTTAGCAAATGGAACTCATGTTGGATTATTTTTAGCATTGCTTGGTACATTTAGTGCATCGACGGGTAACATGGTTTACCAAAGAAACTTAAATAACAACTTTCCATTAATACCAACACTTGCGTATGCAATGCTTTATGGGTCATTAGTTACTTTGTTAATCACTCAGATAAAAGGTACTGAGTTATTATTTGAATACAGCTTCAGCTATATTGCATCCCTTGCTTATTTATCAATAGTTGGCTCAATATTTGCTTTTATCTTTTATTTAAGATTGTTAGAGAAAGTTGGAGCTGGTCGAGCGGGTTATGTAGGAGTTGTAATGCCTGTACTTGCTTTATTAATCTCAACAGTGTTTGAAAATTTAGAATGGCAGCAAGATTTAATAATAGGCTTACCTATTCTAATAATTGGTGCTGTGCTTGTTATTAATCAAAAAGTTAAACCTGTATAATAAGCTAATTAGCTAAAGCATTATAAATACAGCCTAAACTGATACCAAGTATTTGATCTGACTTTAAAGATGTTGCTCTTGGATACATTTCTTCTTTTATAAATTTAGAAGTTCTATGATCTGGGTATCTATATTGAAGGATGTGAAACCAGGCTGAGCCATGAGAAGTTGAGTTAAAGTCACTCCTAAAGTCCTGTTTTCCATTACTTGCATGAGAGTTATATTTCTTTTTTGCCCATGGCTCAATTGCTGAATGATCAAGATATGCGTCATGAAATAATTCTACAGCTTTTAATAATTTTTTTTCATAATTTTTTGGTAATTTAACATTGGCTGCTTTTGCTATCTCCATTATTATAAAAGCCTCTCCTAAAGCTGAATGATGATACCACAATGCACGGTTTCCCCTTGTAGTTCTATCCTTAATGCTTCCATCTTTTAATAATAATTTATCTGATCCTTTAATTAGTTTCTTTACCAAAGTTTTATATTTTTTATTTTGACCATGCTTGATTGATAGGTTTGGAAAGAAAAAACCTGCAGAGTTACCAAAATAAGTAAATTCCTTTACATATTTTATTCTTTTATAGAAAGGTTTAATCCATTCATTGATAACTTTATGCCTTAGGTCATCTTTTTTATAATCGATAAAATAAAAATTATATAAATAATCTAAACCCATAATGACTTCTAAAGTTCTTGAAGAATCGTGAGTTGGTGCTGGATCTTGACCTTTGGGATCTTTCCAGGAACCCTCACATTCTTTTAATATAAATCTATTCTCAATATTAGTGTAACAAACTTTAGTTTCCGTTAATGCTTTATCATTTGCCCATTCAAATAGTTTATCAAATAAAAATTCTTGTAATTCAAGATTTTCAGAAATGAATGCGTAATTTGTCGTAGAGGCAAATTCTCTAAAGACATCCATTGCACGGGTGCCTTTTACTTTATTCTCATTATCCATTTTTGAGTTGTAGCCTTGAATTTTCATTGGAAGATCTTTCATTTATTTTATCTATAAATGGATCAAAACTTTTAAAGCAAACATTAACTTTGTGTTCTTTTGAGAGAGATGTGAAATCATTTAAAACATCATCTGGTATAAAAGGTGACTTACTTAATTGATTAGCGTTAGCATTTACTATGAAAAAAATAAAAAATACTAAAGTGGTTAAAAATTTTTTCATAAATGTTTTGTAAATTAACTTTTAACTATTTAGCACATTTGCCGATGGAACCTAAAGAGCACTTAGAGCCATCAATCCAAGTTGCATTGTTTAGATTGGCGCCTTCAAAGGTGGCATTTAGAATATTAGCACCTGTAAAATCAGCTTCAAAGAGGTTGCTATTACTAAAGTTTGTCTCAATTAATGATGAGCCTTTAAAATTTACTCTTGTTAAGTTAGCACTTGAAAAATTAGCTTTTTCAAAAATACCCCCTTCAAGGTTTGCTTCATATAAATTAGTTCTAATAAAAGAGGATTCTACGAAATTACCATTAGATAATGTAGCATTCATCATTACGCCTTTATCAAGGGTAACTTGAATAAAGCTAATAAAAGAAAGATTAGAGTTTGGTATATAGGCTCTGCTTAAATCTTGGCCTTCTGAGAATTGACAATTAGAATAATCCACTCCATCAGTTGGAGCATCATCACAACCTGCTTTTGCACCACTAGTTAACAATAAGCTTAAGACTAAAACGCTCAAAAGCATACTAATAAAGCTAGTCACTAATATTTTTTTCACAATTAAATGCTAACAAATCATTACCAAGAAGTCTTCAGTTAATTTAAATATAGTTAAAATTAAGCCACTATTTATCGTTTAGGAAAGCCTTCTACTGTATAGAAGTTTCTTATCTTCTTTAGAGACACATAATAAGCACTGTCTCTAAATGATCTTTTTATTTGTTTTTTAGCATTATAAATTTCAATAAATGCATTTCTCATACTGTCTTCTAGACCTGAAAAAGCTAAATCCTCTTCATCCGCTCCATGGATAATTTTTTTAATGGTGTCAAAATCTGTTTTGGTATTAGTTTTTTTATCTATCAAATCAATAATGTCTAATATTTTTTGTTCTTGAAATCTTTTTTCAACTCTACCAAAACGTATATGAGAAATATCTTTAACCCACTCGAAATAAGAAACTACTACTCCGCCTGCATTGACATAAATATCAGGGATAATCACAACTCCTTTTTCAAATAATTTTTGATCTGCTTCAAATGAAATGGGTCCATTAGCAGCTTCAATTATTAATTTTGTTTTAATTTTATCTACATTATCAAAAGTAATTGCATTTTCTAACGCAGCTGGAATTAAAATATCACAATCTAATTCTAAGAGTTCACTTGGGTTATTTTTAAATTCTCCAAGTTTAGGATTATTAATACTTTTATTTTTTTGAAAAAATTCAATTAGTGCATTTATATCAATGCCTTTTTTATTATATAAATAACCATCAAACTCTCCAATAGCTATAATCTTTGCATTGTCTCTATTATATAAATGTTTAGCTAAATTACTTCCTACGTTACCAAAGCCTTGAACTATAATTTCATTATCTTTTAATTCATTTTTTAAACCAGCTTCTTTAACGACGTCTTCGTGTCTAAATATTTCTCTAACTACTTCTTCAATACCTCTACCGGTTGCTTCTGTTCTTCCAGCAATACCTCCACGATGTAGTGGTTTACCCGTTACACAACCTCTATAATTTATATCATCAGGTTTAAGTGTTTTGTATGTCTCTAAAATCCATTCCATTTCTCTTTCAGATGTTCCGACATCTGGAGCTGGAACATTTAATGCTGGAGAAATAAAACCTTTATTAATTAGTTTACTTGCAAAGGCTTTAGTAATCTCTCTTAGTTGAGGCATTGTGTAATTCTTAGGATTAATTTTTAAACCTCCTTTTGCACCACCAAAAGGAATATTAACTATTGCACATTTGTAAGTCATTAAAGATGCTAAAGCTTCCGTGTCATCTTGATCAACGGTTTCAGAATATCTTAGCCCACCTTTAGTTGGAAGTATGTGTTCTGAGTGAACTGCCCTCCATCCTGTAAAATTATTAATTTTGCCATCTAAGACAACACCTACATTTACTTTAATTAATGAGTGAGTGGATTTTAAATGTTCAAGTAAGTCATCACTAAAGTTTAGTAATTTAGCTGATTTGTCTACATGTAAGTTGACGTTATCTTTAAAGCTCATTTTTAAAAATCATATATTAATGAAATTTATTAACCACTTTTATCTTTATCTAATGAGGCTTAGTCCAATACCCATAAACACATCGTGTGCCCCGTCTTGAACAATCATAAGTATCATGCAAGACACCATCTTTAACAACAGTTATATGTTTTGAACAAGATACAATTAAAGTCCCACTTGGAAGTTCTTTTTTTTTTAAATGAACCTTACAACCTTGTCCTATAAACATCGTTGGCGTCCACTGCCATCCTAACTTTTCAAGGTATTTCTTAACAACTACTCTATGAGTGCCAGACCTCGGGCTATCATTTTTTTGTTTTAAACTTCTTGCAAGTCTAGTTCGTGATGTAGTTCTAAATTCTTCATTTGCTTTATAAAGATCGTCATAAATTTTTTGGTAAGGAAGATTTGTTACAATTGCAATGGATCTAACTACACAGTCTCCAGCTTTTCCTTTATAACCAGCGGCAGCTCGTCCCCCGTCATTGATTTCTAATTCTAAATTGCTACTTGAAAATAATCTCTTAAAAAAATTCAAGATTTACTTTTGTGATCAAGGATCTCTACCATACACTGAGTTGCATATTCACGCCATTCCTCAGCTGATTTATCCTTAAGGTTATTAAGGTGGTTCATATTGCTATCTATATTTTCTTGATGTTTAGCTTTATCAGCTTCTTCTAGATTTTTTTCCATGTTAGTAAGATTAGTCTTCATTGCATTAATCCAACTATTGCCAAGCTCTACACATTTAACATCATCCTTCTCATCACAAATTTGTTTAAAGAAATTGAAAATAACGTCATCGGCTTTTATCTCTTTGCTCATGTTAATTTCCAAAAATACCTAATTTAACATCATAATCAACTGCAATTCCGTAATCAGGATCGTCATCACTATCAACAACAAGCTGGCCAGCTCTGCTTAATAATCTATGACAATCACGAGTTAAATGTCTTAATTTAACTTTTTTTCCAAAGCTATTATATTTATCAGCAATGTCTTCAATTGCTTTTAAAGCTGATTGATCAATTACTTTTGATCCTGCAAAATCAATAATGACTACTTCAGGATCTTCTTCTGGTTTAAATAATTCTAAAAAACTATCCGTTGAACTAAAGAAAAGTGGACCTTCTATTTCATAGACTTTAGCACCCTTTTCTCTAACGGAGGGTCTCTCAACTGCTCTAATTCTTGAGGCAGATTTCCAAGCAAATACTAATGCGGATACAATCACTCCAACAATTACTGCAACGGCTAGATCTTCTAAAACAGTTACAACGGTTACAAGAACAATAACTAGTGCATCACTCTTTGGTACAAAAAATAATATCTTTAAAGAATTCCACGCAAACGTTCCAATCACCACCATAAACATTACACCAACAAGAGCTGCAATTGGGATCATCTCAATATAGCTTGATGTATATAAAATAAAAATTAATAAGAATAATGCTGCAGCTATTCCCGCAATTCTTGTTCTACCACCTGATTTTACATTAATCATAGATTGGCCAATCATCGCACATCCACCCATACCCCCAAAAAAACCAGTAACTGTGTTTGCGAAACCTTGCGCTAAACATTCCTGACTAGCGCCTCCTCTTTTATTAGTAATTTCACCAACTAAGTTAAGGGTTAACAAACTTTCAATTAAGCCAATAGCAGATAATATAAATGCATAAGGGAAAATAATCTTTAGAGTTTCAAAGTTTAAAGGAACACTTGGAATTGAAAATATAGGTAATCCTCCTTTAACACTTGCAAGATCTCCAACACTTGGAATATCAATCTTTAATACTAAAACTAATACAGATGTTGCTAAAATAGCAGCAAGTGTAGCTGGAACTGCTTTAGTAATCTTTGGCAGTAACCAAATGATTAACATAGTTAAAACTACAAACCCAATTGAATAATATAAAGTATTCCCTGAAATCCACACTGATTCACCCATTGCATTAAAGGTTTTAAACTGACTAAGTTGTGAAATACCAATAACAATTGCAAGGCCATTAACAAAGCCGAGCATTACCGGTTGTGGTACCATTCTAATAAATTTTCCAAGCTTAAAGACCCCTGCTAGTAATTGTAAAATTCCCATTAACACTACAGTTGCAAACAAGTATTGAGCACCGTGATCCATAACAAGTGAAACCATAACAACAGCTAAAGCACCAGTTGCCCCTGAAATCATTCCAGGTCTTCCTCCAAATACAGCTGTAATTAAACCAACAATAAAAGCCGCATAAAGTCCTGATAAAGGTGCAACTCCTGCAACAAAAGCAAAAGCAATAGCTTCTGGAACTAATGCTAAAGCAACCGTTAAACCTGATAAAACTTCAATTCTAAACAGGGAGAAGGATGCCCCTTCCTTTGGAATATAATTTTGTGAGTTAAAACCAATAGATTTTGCAAATGATGAGAGTGTGGTTTTAATCAATGTATTTTAATTTAATTTTTTGTGAATCGAGGTGTTATCTATTTACTAAAGCAAGCGGTTGATAAAGTCTACTTTCAATTAATACGTGTTAACAAATTTGGGACGAATCAGATACATAATACTTAAGAGGTAGTGGCGGGAGACTAAAACTACCTCTGTCCTTAACCTTTAATCCTTAAAATACTTTTTAATCTTATTGATAGTTTTTGCTAATAGAATTTTTGAATAAGGTTTCCCTTTAACCACCCAAACTGACAAAGGCCACGTACTGTCTTTAGTAGATCTTGCGATAATATGAATATGTAATTGAGGAACAATGTTACCAATCTTCTCAACATTAAGTTTTTTTGTTTTAAAAATTTTTTTCATTAATTTACTGCAATAAACAATTTCTTTCATTAATAACATTTGATCTTTTGAGTTAAGTTCGGAGATATCATTAATATTTTTTCGTTTAGGAATTAAAATGATCCAGGGAAATTTAGCATTATCAATTAAACGAATACTACATAATTTTAAGTCAGCTATTAAATGAGAATTTTTTATAAAACTTTTGTTTATTTTATTTGCCATATCAAAATATTGTTATAGATATTTATTTATTTTATCAGATACGATTACTTTATTATTGTTCATATAATCTTCATGATTTTTTTCTATATTTTTTAGCTCATAAAGATAATTAACCATAACACCATAAGATCTTTTAAACCCAGTTTCAGATACATTTGCATTAACAACTATATCCTCAACAATTGCTCCATTACCTAAATGAAATCTACTAACATCATTAATTGGAAGACCTTTTTTATTTTTTTCATTAATTATATAGTGAGCAACTAATTTTATTATTGCTTCTTTATTTTCAACAATTCTATTATCACCAATTTTCATATCTTTTGATTTTAGGAAAGATACATTTTGATTTGTTAAATCTCCTAAAATATTTTTAATTTTACTTTCCTCCAAGTATGAAAACCAGTCAGCAAATCCAGGTATTGGGGATAATGTTCCAAAATTTTTGATATGAGGTAGCTCCTCTTGTATTTCATATACAACCCTTTTGATTAGAAAATTACCTAAGGTAACTCTTGATAACCCTTCTTGGCAGTTACTAATTGAGTAAAAGGTAGCTGTATCATATTTTTTTTGATCATTGCTTGAAGGTTTCATTAACTCTTGTATTGATTTACCCAAACCCTTTGTAAGAGCTACTTGGACAAAAATAATTGGCTCATCTTCAAGAGCTGGATGAAAATAAGAGAAAAAACCTTCTATCTTCACCTAATCTTCTCTTCAGTTCATTCATATCCTTTATTTGATGAACTCTCTCATATTTAATTATTTTTTCCAAAACTGCAGCTTTCGTGTCCCATGTAATTTTTGCAAGTTTGAGAAACCCAGGATTAAACCAGGCTCTAAATAAATGTCTAAGGTCATTATCTAATTCTGAAAGCTCTTTATTGGATCTTTAATATTTTTAACAAATCCTCTCTTAAGGCAACTATAATCGCTGTTCCATTAGGTGCCATGTTCATTCTTCTAAAAAGTTCTCTTCGCTTACCCTCAGAAACCTTAAATAGATCAGATAAGGTTCTTTCGTTTTGCGATTTCGTATAATCTTCTATTGCTTCATTAACTTTTTTAAAGCTGGGTTTATATTTTTCTTAATTTGTTTGAAAAATAATAATTTTTTTTCTGGTGATAGTGATTGGTATAATTCAGTAATATCTCTAGCAACAGTAATTCCAAATGCAGCACCTTTATGAGAAATTAAATCATCACATAAAGGTATAATAGATTCTAAGTTATTTTTTTTAATGTTTTTAATACTAAAAAGTTTTTGGCCTGCGTCTGCAATAGATGAAATTATCTGTTTTAAATTAAACATTTAATTATTTGTTCATTATATTTAAAGTATTCATATAAAAACTTTGCTGCAACTATTAGTAAAAAAACACCAAGTATTTTACTTAATTGTATTTTTATCTATTTTGTAAACGGTTTTTGCACCCAACCTTGCCATAAAAGTTGTAACTGGAACAAAGACTACAAACCCTAATAGATTTATATAACCCACACTAAAAGGAGTTTGTTTTTATCAATTATCTTCCCACCTATAATCCTGGTGATTGCTCCAACTAAGCGAAATTAAAAAACCAACAGCTGCAGCTGTTCCTATTGATTTTCTTATGGCATAACCAAAAGTTCTCATAAATGGTACCATTCATGATCCACCACCAATACCTAGGGGCCTGAAATAAAACCAACCAATCGCCAGATATATTTTTAACAATGTTAGAAATTGTTTCAGGATTTTCCACAAGTTTTTCTCTTAGGAAAATAAAATAATAAACCCACCATAAAAGCAAATATTGAGAAGAATAGTACTAGAGTTGGTGTCTTTAGATTTACAGCAAATAATGTCCCCGCTATACACCCCCAATAACATAAATATTCCATAGCATTTTACCATATTAAAATCCACTGCATTAAATTCATATGATTGGTCGAAATTATTGACGTTGGGATTATTATTGCAAAAGACGTTCCAACTGCTAAGTGCATTACTAGTTGCTAATTCAAACTCTAATACAGTTAAAGCATAATACAAAAATGGAACTGTAATTAATCCACCTCCAACACCAAGTAATCCAGCCACAAAACCAACAGCCGCAGATATTCCAAGGACCGCTAGTAGGTTAATTATCTCACCATAGTTTAAGTTTTCGATTATGAACTAACTTGATTGGCTTTCTCGTTATTTTGCACAATGGTCATTATATGTTTTGATCTTTTTAACATCAGAATCTCTTGCACATCATATTTTCACTTAAATATCTTTTCCATTCTTTTGAACCTATTTGACCATGATATAATCCAAGTGTGTGTCTCATAATTTGATTTAATTGTGTGCCTATCTTAATTTCTTCCTCTAGGTACTCTAGTAATTTCTCGCAATTTCTTCTCTTGTACGTTTTTATTATTCCAAATATTTCATTTTCAATTTCAGCTAACGAATAAGGAGTGTGATAAACAGATCGTCCAATCATAACACCATCACCTATACCTAAATGATCTTTCATTTGATCAGTTGTTGTAATTCCACCATTAATAATAATTTCTTGGTCTGGATTATCTTCTTTTATTTTGTAGACCAATTCCATATTTTAGTTGAGGAATGTTTAAATTTTGCTTAGGTGACATTCCAGTAGAATAGCTTTTCTTGCATGAATATAAAAGTTCTAACACCAGTCCTTTTTATCGTTAGTATAAAATGATGTAAATTTTCAAAGTCTTCAGTGTCATCGTAACCAATTCTTGTTTTAATTGTAACAGGAATTTTACAACGATTGCCATTTTACTTAAACACTCTGCAACTAAATCTGGTTCTTTCATTAAGCATGCACCAAATTTATTTTTTTCAACTTTTTTCCTAGGACAACCAAGATTTAAATTTATCTCATCATAACCCATGTCCTCACCAGCTTTTGCTGCCTCTGCTAAGGCTGTTTGTCAGATCCACCAACTTGAAGAGCTATTGGTTTTTCATCTGGATTAAATTCTAAGAATTTTTTTTTGATCTCCTCTATGAATAGCAGATTTTGTGACAACCATTTCAGTATAGAACAATGTATTTTTACTGATCAGTCTTAAAAAAAAACGTTCATGACGATCAGTACAATCCATCATGGGTGCAACGGAAACTTTTCTATTAATTTTTTTTTTAATATCCAAGAGGTTTACCCATTAATTTATCAGGTAGCCAACTTACAATTTCAGGAAAAATACACAATATCAATATGGATAAAACCATCATCATCATAAATGGAAACGATCCCTTTAAGATTGTAGATAAACTTACATCAGGCGTTATTCCTTTAATTATATAAAGATTTAATCCAACGGGTGGTGTTATTAAGCCTATTTCCATATTTATAGTAAATACTATTGCAAACCAATATGGATCAAAGCCTAGTGTAGTAATAACAGGCAATAATATAGCTGAAGTCATTACAATAACAGCTACTGGCGGTAAAAAGAAACCAGCAACAAGTAAAAACACATTAACCATTAAAAAAATCATCCATTTATTACTACTTAACTCAATCATGCTTTGAGCAAGGGATTGCGTTACATAAAGTTGGGATAGTGTGAATGCAAAAAGATAGGATGCCGCAATAATAAACATTATCATTACACTTTCTTTCATCGAAATTTTAACAATATTCCAGATTTTCTTAGGTTGATAAATTTTGTAAACAACAGCTATCATTACAAAAACTAAAAATGCTCCAACACCTGACGCTTCTGATGGTGTCGCAACTCCTCCATAGAGAACATATAAAACCCCAACAATGATTGCTAAAAACGGAAAAATTCTAGGAAGAACTTCTAGTTTTTCTTTTAAAGTTGGTGGCTTTCTATTTCTTAATAATTTTGATGCATTTTTATCAATGAAGTAACTGTGTATTAATGCCCAAACAGCAAAAAGACTTGCCAACATAAACCCAGGAATAATACCAGATAAAAATAGTCTTCCAATAGAAGTTCCAGTTGCCATACCATAAACAATTAAAACTATACTAGGTGGAATTAAAACTCCTAAAGTTCCTCCAGCAGCAATTGTTCCTGTGGCAATTTCATCTGAGTACCCTCTTTTTCTCATTTCTGGAATTCCCATAGTACCAATAGCAGCACATGTCGCTGGACTTGATCCACTTAAAGCTGCAAAAATTGAACATGCACCAATATTAGATATAACTAAACCACCTGGAACTCTCCATAACCATCTATCAAGACCAGTATATAAATCTTTGCCTGCAGGTGAATGAGCAACAGCCATCCCCATAAGAATGAACATTGGAATTGATAGTAATACAAAAGAATTTAGTCCTGCATAAAAAGTTTCAGCAAATACATCTAACATTTGCAGTCCTTCGAAAGCAACCAAGAGAGTAATTGAAACAAAACTTAATCCAAAAGCAATTGGAATACCTGAGAATAAAACTATTAGTGTAAAAACAGCAACTATTATTGCAATCGTTAACGGATCCATTATTTAAAATCCTTTTCATCAAATAGTTTTATTATTTCAGCAATATATTGAAGTCTCATTAAAATAGAACCTATTAACATTGATGAATAAGGCACCCATAAAGGAGGATCCCATATTGTGCCTGTAGTGTAATTTTTAATGAAAGCTTCCTCTACCATTAAGAAACCAAAATAAAACAATGTTAGAAAAAACCCTAAGCTTAAAAATGAAGTAAAGATCTTGAGTTTAATAATATTTTTTTCAGACATAAAGTCGTAGATCCACTCCATACTTACATGAGCTTTTTCACTTAAAACATAAGCACTACCAATAAAAGTAGATGCAACAAGCAACATTGTAACCAATTCTGTTTGCCAAGTAATTGCATGTTGAAAAAAATATCTTTCAAAAACTAGTTCGACAATTACCAAGATAGACAAGATTAAAGCGCCTACAGCAAAAGCTCCACAAGCTTGAGCTGTGTAATTACAAAATTTTAAATAATTTTTTATCATAAAAAAAGCCCTTATTTATTTTAAAACAAGGGCTTTATATATTAATTTATTTAACTGCTAAAGCCATTTCCATAAGCTTAGCACCACCTGGTACTTGCTCTGCAAACGCTTTGTGGGCAGTTTTCTTTGCGATCTCAATCCATTCAGCGTGATCTGCAGCTGTCATATATACTAACTCAACACCAGCATCTCTATAAGCATCTTCAAATGTCTTATCAAGATTAGCTACTTGTGCTGTCATATATTTTTCAGCTTCTTTTCCAGCTTTCATAAGAGCTTCTTGTTGCTTAGAACTTAAAGCATCAAAAGACTTCTTAGACATAAGGATCGGCTCATACATAAACCATAGACCAAATTTTCCTGGAGGTGTTGCACATTTAACTTGTTCATAAATTTTGTAACTTACAAAACTTCCTGAGCTAGTATTTGCACCAGTTAATACACCTGTTTGTAGACCAGTATAAATTTCTGAAGATGGCATACTTTGAATACCAGCTTCTGTTGTTTCAAGCATTTGGTTAAATGCTTTCCAGCTGCTCTGATTACTTCACCTTTTGCATCACTTGGTTTTCTAATACCTTTTGTTGTTGAAACAAAACCACCACCTAACCAAGCATCAGATAAAACAACTACACCTGCATCATTAATGATTTTTTTAATCTCAGTCATCATTGGAGATTTATTAAATCTTAGTGCATGATCATGGTTTTTAACTGTTCCTGGCATTAAAGTTGCACTGAACTCTGGGTGAAACTTTGATGCGTATCCTAAAGGGAAAGCAGATATATCTAATTGACCAGTAGTCATTGGCTTCCACTGTTGTTTCGGTTTATGTAAAGATTTTTCAGGGTAAATTCTGATATCAATATCAACATTAGCTTTTGTTTCTTCATCAGCAATAATTTGAACCATTTCGTGACGTGGGTCAAAAGATCCATCAGCTCTAGGAGTACCAGGCCATTGGTGACTTGCTTTTAACGTTACCGCATAAGCAGAACCAACTGTTGATAAAACTAAAACTAATGCTGTAAAATATAACGATATTTTTTTAAACATTATTATTCCTCTCATTATGTTATTTAAGAGATGCATATAATTAAAGTTATTGATAAGAGTCAACACTACACAAAAACATTATTCTATAAAATATGGACGGTCCTTTAAAAAACCTATTAGTTCTTGACCTAACTAGGGTCCTTGTTGGCCCTTATTGCACAATGATGCTCTCAGATTTAGGTGCACGAGTGATAAAGGTAGAAGCGCCAGAGGTTGGTGATGATTCAAGAAAATTTGGGCCCTTTATTGAGGATTATTCAGCCTATTTTATGTCACTAAATAGAGGGAAAGAAAGTATAGCACTTAATCTAAAAAACACTGATGATAAAAAAATATTTGAAAAAATATTAGCTAAAGCAGATATCTTAGTTGAGAATTTTAAACCAGGTACATTAGAAAAATGGGGATATGGATGGAAAGATGTTTGTAAAAAATATCCAAGATTAATTTATGCATCAGCTTCTGGCTTTGGACAAACAGGTCCATTAAAAGAATTGCCTGCTTACGATATGGTTGTTCAAGGTATGGGTGGTTTAATGAGTGTTACCGGTCAGCCAAATTCTGAACCAACAAGAGTTGGTACATCTATCGGTGATATTACTGCGGGCTTATTTACTACAGTTGGAATTAATGCTGCACTTTATGATAGAGAAAAAACTGGCAAAGGAACTTTTATTGATGTTTCAATGCTAGACTGTCAAATAGCAATTTTAGAAAATGCTATTGCAAGATATCTTGCTAAAAATGAAATACCAAAACCAATGGGATCCCGTCACCCATCTATTGCTCCTTTTGAGGCTTTTAAAACAAAAGATAGTCACATCATTATAGCAGCTGGTAATGAAAAATTATTTGAAAAACTTTGTAATGTTTTAAATATTCCTGAAATATCTAAAGATCCAAAATTTAATACAAACTCATTGCGATCAGAAAATATGGATGATCTTAAAAAAATACTTGAAGATAAACTTATTGTTAAAAATACTAATGACTGGGTAAGTGAAATGGAAAAAGAAAAAATTCCATGTGGTCCAATATTTAATATTAAAGAAGCCGTTGAAAACCCTCAAGTTCAAGCAAGAAATATGATTGTTAAAGCACATCACAAAGTAATTGGAGATTTTAAATTAGCGGGTAATCCAATTAAAATGTCTAATTATAAGGATGAAACAACACGTGGTGATATTCCAGACTTAGATGAACACAGGGAAGAAATCTTAAAGGAATTTAATAATTCCAGTTTCAGTGTCTTCACTAGCAACTTCAGTTTCTTCACTAGCAACTTCAAGTTCTGGATTAACTTCTACTTCTGGTTCTGCTTTTGCAGTTAGTTCTTCTAAATCTTCTGGTGCAACTTGAATTTTTTCTGGAATTTTTCTAGCTCTTTTAGATGGTAAAATAGGTGTTCCACTTTTAGAAATTTCACCTTTGTACATACTGTCAAAATCATCACCGATAACTTCATCATCATCAGTACCATCGTCAACTTGTTCAACATGTTTTCTAAGTTTGTGAATAGCGCTATCAGTTAAGTCTGAAACTTTAATGGTTTCTTCTGCAATTTCTCTTAAAGATATAACTGTATTTTTGTCATTATCTCTATCAAGTGTAGGCTCAAGACCTGAATTTAATTGAACAGCTCTTTCTTTAGCAACCAATACTAATTCGTAAGGACTTTCTACTTTATCTATGCAATCTTCTACTGTTACTCTAGCCATGGGCGATTATCTATACCGTCATAATAAAAAATGCAAGGATTTTCTAAATTATTATTGGATTTAATTTTTTTCTTATCAAAAAAAGAACGATTATTGAAATAAAAATATAAAAGCCAGAGATAAGAGCAATATCACCTACTGTAAAACCTAAATCGATCAATAAACCAAATAAAGCAGTACCAAAAGCTGTGGCAAAAACCATCAAAGCAGTTGTGAGGGCCTTAATTGATCCAAGGTTTTTGACTCCATATAATTCAGCCCACGTAGCCGAACCTAATATATTTGCAAATCCATTAGAAACACCAACTAACCCTAAAAATAAAAATGCAAATTGGAGTATCAAAATAGATAAAACAACAACTGCAACAATAAAAGTGGAATATTCATATAAATCAAAAGTTTTCTACTTGTAAATTTATCTATTAAAAACCCAGATAAAAATAAAGTTAGTACTGAAAGTATTGAATAAGACATAAATGATTGAGCAATTACATAGGGTCCCCAACCTTTAGAGGTTTGCACAAAAGATTGAAAAACAGCAAAACCAGTAAAAATCCATGGCATGGCAAGCATATTTAAGCTTATTATATAAAATCTGTAATCCTTAATTACTTCTCTCCTACTCCATTGTTTAATCTCAACTTCTTTAATATTTTCATCACTAGCTTCTCTAGAATCTAAATTTAAATTTTTAATTAATAAAAAGGATTATAGGTAAAATAATTAAAACGTAATTGAAAACTATAAGCCAAAGATTTTGCCAATCTACGATAGTTAATAGATATATAATTAATACAGGCATAATAAATTCTGCAGACGAAAGTCCAAACCAACTGATGCTTAATGCTCTACCTCTTGTTCTAGTAAAGTACCTTGAAATAGTAGTTGATGCTGTATGAGACATCAATCCTTGACCTGAAAATCTCATTAAAAAAATTGCAATAAAAAGTAAAAAAACTGATGAAACTTTTAGAAGAAAAAACATGCAAAAGATAGAAGAATAATTACAAATAAAGCAAATTTAAAAATATTTACATCATCTATTTTCTTACCAACCCAAATTAATAATAAGCTACTAAATAAAGTGGCAGATGCATAAATTGAGCCAAATTGTCCATGAGTGATAGATAGTGCATCTCTTATACTTGAATTAAACAGCCCTAAAAAATAACTCTGTCCAAAACTAGAAAAAAATGTAAAAATAAATCCAAATAGAATTACTTTAAACTTCAAACTATTAAACATAGGAAATAAAAATTATGTCTTGTAATGTTGCTTTCATAGGTCTTGGTGTCATGGGTTATCCAATGGCAGGTTATATATCAAAAGCTGGTCACAATGTAACTGTTTATAATAGAACAGCTACTAAAGCTGATAAATGGATTACAGAATACAAGGGCTCAAAAGCAGATACTCCTGCTAAAGCTGCTGAAGGTGCAGATTTTATTTTTACTTGCGTTGGTAATGATGAAAATTTAAGAGAAGTTTCTCTTGGAGAAAATGGATTATTTAAAACAGCCAAAGAAGGTTCAGTTTATGTTGATAACTCAACTGTATCAGCAGAAATTTCTAGAGAATTATATGCTGCAGCCAAAGAAAAAGGATTTGGCTTTTTAGATGCGCCTATTTCAGGTGGTCAAGCAGGTGCAGAAGGTGGAATACTAACTGTAATGGTTGGTGGTGATGAAGATGTTTTTAAAAAAGCTGAGGAAGTTATTGATTGTTATAGCAGAAAAGTAAAACTAATTGGTAAAACTGGAAGTGGTCAATTAACTAAGATGATGAACCAAATGTGTATCGCTGGAGCTGTGCAAGGTTTATCAGAGGCTATTAACTTTGGAATTAATGCAGGGTTAGATATGGATATTGTAATGGAAACCATATCAAAAGGTGCTGCTCAATCTTGGCAAATGGAAAATAGATACAGAACAATGACTGATGATAAGTTTGATTATGGTTTTGCTGTTGAATGGATGAGAAAAGATTTAAAAATTGTAATTGAAGAAGCAAAGAAAAATGGCTCACCAGTTCCAACAACAGAACTTATTGATAGTTATTATGCTAAAGTTCAAGAAATGGGTGGTAACCGTTGGGATAGTTCAAGCTTGATTGCTCTATTAAAGAAGAAAAAATAATTATTAGTGACTAATACTGTTCCTTACTATGAGGACTTTACTGAGATCAAAAATAAAATTTGGTCAATGTTGGATAATGCTATCAAAGATAGAGGGTCTCCTTTTAGAATTCCTGTATTTATTTGTGGTGGTCAAGATGACTTTGATGGAAGAATTGTAGTTCTTAGAAAATCTGATCAGGAAAATAATATTATCCAATACCATAGTGATATTAGATCTAATAAAATTCCTAAATTAAAATCAAATAAAAATGCAGCAATGCTTTTTTATGACAAGGAAGAGAAGATTCAAGTTAGGCTTAAAGTTGAATGCATTGTTAATCATGAAAATGACATTACAAAACAGTCTTGGTTAAAAACAGGTCATATGAGTAGAAAGTGTTATTTAGTTGATAATGGTCCAGGAACGAAATCTGAAACTCCGACTTCAGGATTAAAACCTGAGTTAGATAATTTTGAATTTACTATGGAGCAAAGTGAGGTGGGTTATAAAAACTTTACTGTTATTCAATGTAAAATTAAAAGTATTGAGTGGCTTTATTTAGCAGCTAAGGGTCACCGTAGAGCTAGATTTGATTTAGAAAATAACAAAGATACTTGGTTAATTCCTTAAAATACTGATTTAGAATATTTTTTCCAGTTATCTTGATAATGAACAGCATTTTTAGTAATTAACTTTACCTCTTCAGTTGATACTTGTCTTACAATTTTACCAGGTGAACCAACTACTAGAGAGTTATCTGGAATGACTTTATTTTCAGTGATCAGTGCATTAGCGCCTATGATGCAATTTTTTCCAATCTTTGCTCCATTTAAAATGACAGCACCAATTCCAATTAAAGAATTATCTTCAATTGTGCATCCATGAAGCATAACTAAGTGACCTATAGTTACATCTTTACCAATTTTTAATGGGTAGCCTGGGTCAGTATGCAATACACTGCCATCTTGAATATTGGAGCCTTCACCTACATAAATATTTTCAACATCACCTCTTAAAGTAACATTAAACCAAATACTGGTATTTTTTTCTAGCGTAACATCACCAATGATAGATGCGTTAGATGCAGACCAATTTTCACCTAAATTTTTAACTTTTTTATCTTCCAAATCATAAAACATAACTTATATATTATTATAACATGCCGTTAAAAACTCCAATATGTGATTTCGGACAAGCTGCTAAAAGCTTCGAATTAAAGTCTACTAATAACGAAATTATTAAATTAAACGATGTTAAAGGGACAAATGGAACTTTGGTTATGTTTATTTGCAACCACTGCCCTTACGTAAAAGCGGTTATTAAAGACATTGTTGAAGATTGTAAAAATTTAAAAGAATTAGGTATTACAGCAGTGGCCATATGCTCTAATGACACAATTAATTACCCTGAAGATAGTTTTGAAAATATGATTGAATTTGCTAAAAAACATCAGTTTAATTTCCCTTATCTACTTGATGAAACTCAAAATATTGCAAAAAGTTATAATGCAGTGTGCACTCCTGATTTTTTTGGATACAACAATAATTTAGAATTACAATACAGAGGTCGAATAAGAGAATTAGATAATTTAAAACCAGTAAGAGCTGGTGATAGTGATTTATTTATAGCAATGAAACAAATAGCTGAGACAGGCAAAGGTCCTGAAACACAAATTCCAAGTGCTGGATGTGCCATTAAATGGTTAGATAATTAATGTATTTAATAGTTACAAAAACATTTCCCCCTGAAATTGGTGGTATGCAAAATTTAATGTGGGGTTTAGCAAATGAACTCTCAAAACACTACATGATAAAAGTATTTGCTGATTATTATGAAAATCATAAATTATTTGATGAACAAGTTTCTTTTTCAATAGAACGTGTGGGTGGAATAAAGCTTCTTAGAAAATATAGAAAAGCTCAATTGATTAATGAATTTATTAAAGAAAATAAGATTGATGGTATTATTGCTGATCACTGGAAAAGTTTAGAACACCTTAAGACTAATAAAAAAAAGATATGCTTGATCCATGGTAAAGAAATTAATCATAAAAAAGGTACCTCTCTTAATAAAAGAGTATTAGAGGTTTTAGATAATGTTGAAACCATAGTTGCTAATTCTGAATACACTAAAAATTTAGCTATTTCATTGGGGGTTCAGCAAGATAAAATTATAGTTATTAACCCTGGTGTTGATGCTGTTGAAGAATTAGATAAAAAAACCTTAGACAAAGTAGAAAATTTATTAAAACATAAATCTCCAAGACTTATTACTGTCTCTAGATTTGATAAAAGAAAAAATCATGAAAAAGTAATCATGGCTCTTCGAAATTTAAAACAAATATACCCAGGTATTATCTACATTTGTGTGGGTTATGGTGATGAAGAAGAAAATATTAAAAAATTAGTGGCAGAATTGGGCCTTCAGCCACAAGTGATGTTCTTTAAAGATATTTCTAATGAATTAAAAAATGCACTAGTTGCTAAATCTAATATTTTTGTAATGCCATCAATTGTTCATAAAAAATCAGTTGAAGGATTTGGTATTGCTTATGTTGAAGCAGCTCAATATGGATTGCCCTCTCTTGGAGGAAAAGATGGGGGTGCAGCAGATGCAATCAAACATGAGAAAACGGGTTTAATCTGTGATGGCAATGAATTAGATGAGGTTTATTCATCAATCAATTTAATGTTAGAAAATAATAAATTCCATGAGTATGGAAAAGCTGCCAAAGAAAATTCTTCTAAATTTAAGTGGAGTACGATTATTGAAGAATATAAAAAAATTCTAAACTAAATCTTTTTATTTTTAATTGTTTTATAAATTTGCCACCCAACAATTAATATTGTTATTCCTATTATTGAAGCGGTAAGAGGTCTGCCCCATAAAAAAGTCCATGAACCATCACTTATTAATAAAGATCTTCTTAAATTTTCTTCCATTAATCCACCAAGAACAAAAGCTAATATGAGTGGTGGCATTGGAAAATCATATAAGCGCATAAAAGTTGCAACAACTGCAATCCCAATCATTAGATAAATATCAAAATTATTAAATGACATTACATAAATTCCTGTAATTGAAAAAAATAGAATAAGTGGAATTAAATAGTTTTTAGGTACCGCAAGTATTCTTGCTATGTAAGGTATCAAAGGTAAGTTTAAAATAAGTAACACTACCATTCCAATATACATAGACATGATTACCGACCAAAAAATTTCAGGATTAGTTATATAAAGTCTAGGTCCTGGTTGAATTCCAAATCCTAATAAAGCACCAAGCATTACTGCAGTAGTTCCACTTCCGGGTATTCCTAAAGTTAATAAAGGAACAAAAGCTCCAGAGCACGCTGCATTATTTGCAGTTTCTGGTGCAGTTAAACCATGAACACTACCTTTACCAAATTTTTCTTTTTCTTCATCGCTAACAAAATTTCTTTCCATTCCATAGGCTAGAAATGAAGCAATAGTTGCTCCAGCACCTGGTAAAACTCCAATTAAAAAACCAATTACTGAGTTTCGAGGAATAGCTTTCAACATTTTGCCTCTCTCTTCTTTATTAATCTTGATTGAACCAAGTTCTGTTAATGAAACTTGTTTTGCAACTGCAGATGGATCATTTCGTTTTAAAATAATTGTTAAGGCTTCACTCATAGCAAAAGTTGCCATCACAACTAAAACGAAACTTATCCCATCGGATAAATTCATATTATTAAAAGTAAATCTTGTAATATCAGATAATGAATCTTGCCCTACTGATGCCAGCATTAAGCCTAGAACAACCATCATCATTGCTTTTAAGAATTGTCCCTTTGATGAAAAGGCTGCAATTGCTGTTAAACCTAAAATCATTAAAGCAAAATAATCTGGTGATCTAAAAGATAAACTTACTTTAGATAAGCTTGGCGCAAGAAATAATAAATAAATTGAAGCAAGTGTTCCACCTGCAAAAGAACTCCAAGCAGCAATCGCTAAGGCTTTTCCAGCTTTACCTTGTTGAGCCATTGGATATCCATCAAATGATGTTGCAACAGTTCCAGGAACGCCTGGAGCATTTAATAAAATTGATGAAGTTGATCCACCAAATACTGCACCATAATAAACACCCGCCATTAAAATTAATCCAGTTGCTGGATCAAAACCATAAGTAATAGGTATCATTAATGCAATTGCCGTCATTGGCCCAAGACCGGGTAGCATCCCAATGATGGTTCCAAAAAAACAACCAATCATAACCATAAATATGTTTTGAAATGTAAGAGCTGTTTTTAAACCAATTAAAATTCCTTCAATCACCCCATAACTCCAATTAATTTTAAAAATGGATCTCTTAAATAAATTTCAAGCACACCATGTAAAAGATACATGAAAGCACTAACAAAAGGGAAAGAGAGTAAAAATATTAATTTCCACCTTCTCTCACCTAACGCATAATAAGAGGACGCTAAAAATAGAGAGGTCGTTAAAAAATAACCTACTTTTAATATAGTTGCTCCATAAATAATTGCTATAATCACAAGTATAGCCGTTTTCTTGTACTCTAAATTATTATGATCAACTTTAATGGTATTACGTTCTGGTAAAATAATTTTTAAACTAGAAAAGAATAAACCTGCATAACCTAAATAAATTGGAAATGTTCTGGCATTAAAAGGTGAGTTTTCATCAAATGAAAAAACTTGAATTTGATACGCGATATATAAATAGAATGCTGAGAAAATAAAAAAGAGCAGTGATATAATTTTAGTAGTATTTATATTCACTGCTCTAATTTTTAAATAACCCTAAAGGATTATATAACTCCCAATTTCTTCATAAGAGCTGTCATTTCTACAGTTTGCTTTTCTAAGAATTTAACAAAATCCTTATCTGAGTTATAAATATTAACCCAAGCATTTCTTTTTCTAACAGCTTCCCATTCAGGAGTTTCCATAACTTTACCTAACATTGTAGATAAAGCTTTTTTATCTTTATTGCTCATATTTGGAGGTCCAAAAAATCCTCTCCAGTTTACGAACTGAACATCATATCCTTGTTCTTTTAGAGTTGGTGCATCCGGCGCATCAGCTACTCTTGAAGGAGCAGTTATACCAATAATTCTTACTTGGTCTCTTGCACCCATAAGTTCACCTAAACCTGTAGAGATAATTTGAGTTTCTCCAGATAAAAGTCCAGCTAACGCTTTTCCACCAGCATCATAAGGTATGTAAACAACATCATTTGGATTAGCACCAGCAGCTTGGAAAGCTAAAGCACCAATTAAATGGTCCATACTTCCTCTTACTGATCCACCAGCCATTTTGATAGAGCCTGGATTCTTTTTGTATGCATCAACTACATCTTTAAAGTTTTTGTAAGGTGAGTCTTTTGCAACTGCAATTGCACCATAGTCACCAATTACACCTGCGATTGGTGTAACATCTTTATAAGATAGAACTCCAGACCCTGAAACATAACCTTCGTGTCTAGTAATAGATCTTAAAACTAACGGTGTAGATTGTACTAAAACCGTATTTTTAGGTTGGGTGTTAATCATGAAAGCTAAAGCTTTTCCTCCACCACCACCTGACATATTTTCAAATGATGCACTTTTTAACATTCCTGATTTTGTTAAAGCTTCTCCAGTACCTCTAGCAGTTCCATCCCATCCACCACCAGCACCACCACCAATTACGAAATGGATTTTATCCATTGCGATTGAATTTGTTGCTGTTGCAGAGAATAATACAATTGCTGAAAATAGTACTGAAACTATTTTTTTAATGTTTTTCATTATTTCCTCTTTATTATTAGTTAATAAGACATTTACTTGAAATCTTTATCAATAGTCAATACCACTCTACCATGTTGTTCTATTAGTTAGAACATGCTATTCTACCTAGTAGAATATGATTAAAATAAAAAAAAAAATTGATGGCGTTGAGGCAGTAAACAAAGCACTAGAGATTATAAATTGTTTCACACTAAAGAAAGAAACATTAAGCATAACTGAAATTTCAAAAATTACAGGTGATTATAAAAGTAGAGTTTCTAGAATATCAAGATCATTAGAAAATTATGGGTTTTTAAGAAGAATTGATAACGGTACATTTAAACTTGGAAGTTCAATTGGTAGGCTAATAGAAGTTTATGATGATAGTTTCAATTTTAAAAAACTTATAAAAGATGAATTAGATTTCATAATGACAAAATCAAATGAAACAGCTAGTTTTTTTGTAAAACAAAAAAATTATAGAACTTGTTTGATAACTAGTGAACCCAATAAACCCATAAAACACACAATCCAAACTGGATTAAAAAGACCTCTAGACAAAGGTTCAAGCGGACATGTTCTTTCATCATTTCATAATTTACCAATTAAAAATAAAGAAACTATTCTTAAAAACCAATATTCGATGTCTTTTGGTGAAAGAGATAGAGAGATCGCTTCTGTTTCTGTTCCAGTAATACCAACTAAAAACAAAATTTTAGGATCACTAACAATTACAGGACACATTAGTAATTTTAATAAAAAAAATTGTTTATCATTTTTAAATATTTTAAGATTATCAAGAATTAAGATTGAAAAAAAACTTAAAAAAATTTCATAATATGAACGCTTCTCTTGACTTAAACAAAAATGCTTTAAAACAATTATTTTCTAAAAAATTTCTATTAGTTATTTTAATTTCTATCCCAAGTGCAATTGTAGCTGACTATTTTAATATTCCATTGGCGTGGATGCTTGGTCCTATGCTTGCAGTTTCAATTGCAGCATTAAGTGGAATAAAAATTAAGATGCCAAAGCTAGCTTTAAGTTCAATTTTAATAGTTCTTGGTCTTCATATTGGAAATTATATCGATCAAAATTTAATCAATCAAATGACTGAATGGGTGTGGACTTCAATAATAATGTTTGTCTATATTTTAATAAGTATTTTAATTGTATCTAAATATTTACAAAAATTTTCAGGCTATAATGTCAAAACTTCTATTTTTTCAGCAGCACCGGGTGCTTTAGGACCTTTAATGATATTAGCTGAACATGAAAAATCTGACTTATCACAAGTTGCTACATCACATTTAATTAGGTTAATTATAATAATAACTGTTATTCCCTTTTTTGTTGTTAATTATTCAACAAATGAAGCTCTAACAATTGAAAAATTTGATTATCTTGATCAAAACCATTTTCATCTTTTAATCCTCTTAATAGGTTCAATATTATTAATTTTCTTATTTGATAAAATTGGTGTGCCTGCTGCATTATTATCAGGAACATTAGTTGCAAGTGGAATTTTACAAATAACTGAAGTTGCTTCCTATAAACTACCAAATGAAAGTATAAATTTTTGTTTACTTATCTTGGGTGCTTCTGTTGGTTGTCGTTTTGCAGATAAATCATTAAAAGAAGTTGCAGGTAATTCATTTCATAGTTTGGTTGCAACTGCAATATTGGTAGCTCTTGGATTGTTAGCTGCAATTGTTGCAACATATTTTGTTGATACCAATTTTTTAACTCTACTTTTATCTTTTTCTCCTGGAGGAATTTATGAAGTAGCAGTCATAGCAATTGCGTTTGATTTAGACCCTAACTTTGTAGCATTTCATCATATTATAAGATTACTAATGATACTCTTCACTGTTCCTATAATATTGAAAATTATTGGTAAGAAATTAAATTAATATTTTTTCTAAAATTTTAGCCGCACTTAATTTTTCTAAATCATCAACTTGAATTGCTTTAAAGTTTTCTCTCTCAATGCTAACCTTGTAGGCAGTTGTATGTTTACCAAATAAAGTTAGTCCTTTTGCATCAAGGTGTGAGGAGATATGAGCTGGGCCCGTATCATTTGCAATAACAAATGAGCTTTCTTTAATCAAGCTTGCTAGTTGAGAAATATCTAGAGCTTTACCTTTATCTAAAATTGAAAGAGCATTAATGTTTTTTGCATCATCAATTTCAGATGGTCCTGGAGCTACTACAACTTTAATTTGGTCTTCATATTTATTTTTAATTAACTCTATTAGTTCATTGTAATGAGGCCATTTTTTATGAGTTAGATGAGCTGAACAAAAAGGAAATAAAACAATATATTTATCTAAGTTAAATTCTTGTTTAAGATTATCAATGTTAGTGACAACCCAACTAAAGTTTGGTTTCATAGTGTGTTCAGTTTTAATACCAGAAGCTTTTAGCTGATGATCAAATCTATTCAAAACTGGGTCTTTATCAAATTCTTCTTTTGAGATATTTTTTGGTAAAGTAGTTTCTGAACTAGACCAAGTGTTAAAATTTGCTTTTGGAAATAAAATATTTTTATAGAATTTTGTTCTAGATGAGTTTTGTAAATCATAAACTTTTTTTATCTTTAGTTTTTTTAAAGTTCTCATCAGTAAATATAGATAAATTATATTAAACCTTGATAGACGTTTGTCTAAAATAACATTATTCACAAATGGGTTTTTTTTAAATAATTCAAAATAGGGTTTTGTTGTTAATATATGTATTTGATCTTCTGGGTGGTTTTCAGAAATATCTTGAATTGCCCCACAAGCTTGCGCTATATCTCCTAAAGAACCATGTTTGATAATTAAAATATTAGACATATTTCTAACAACTTAACATAGTATAAATTTTTATGAATAAAATTCTAGTTGAAGTATCTGTTGGTGAACTTTTAGATAAAATTTCTATTTTAGAGATTAAACAAGAAAAAATTAAAGATCCTGAAAAACTAAAATTTATTAATGATGAACACAGTATTTTAAAAGATCAATTAGATAACAATGTTAAATCTGATGAAAAGCTTAATAACCTTTTTCAATCCCTAAAAGATATCAATACAAAATTATGGGTGATTGAAGATGACAAAAGATTGTGTGAAAAAAATTCTGATTTTACTGAAAATTTTATAAAACTTTCAAGAGATGTTCATTTTTTAAATGATGAACGAGCTAAAATCAAACTAGAGATGAATACTCATACAGGCTCTAAGATAAAAGAGATTAAAGAATATACTTCTTACTGAAAACTATATTTTTTTTCTAAATATTTTATCAAGTTATGAATGATAAAAGTCATAAATAAATAAATTCCACCCGCTAAAAGAAACACCTCTAAGGGTTTATAAGTCGTTGATACAATGTGTTTTGCAACACCAGTAATATCCATTAAGGTTACCGTGCTTGCAAGGGATGTGCCCTTCATCATTAATATAATCTCATTACCATAAGCTGGTAAAGATTGTCTGATCGCTACTGGAATTTGAATTTTATATAAAATAATTTTGCTTGATATCCCAAGACTTTTGCCAGCTTCTATAATTCCAGGTTTTATAGTTTGAAAAGCTGATCTTAAAATTTCTGAAGTATAAGCTCCTGTATTTAAAGCAAATGCAATAATTGCGCACCAATACGGCTCTTTTAATATTACCCAAAGAAAAGTTGATCTTAACCACTCAATTTGTCCAAGACCATAATAAATTATAAATATTTGAACCAATAAAGGGGTTCCTCTAAATAAATAAGAATACCCATAAGCAAATTTATTTATAAATGGGTTTTTGTTTAATCTTAATACTGCAAATAAAAACCCAATAAATAAGCCAATGATTAAAGATGCTGATAATAATTTTAAGGTTATAACTGCAGCACTTAGTAATTTTGGCAAACTTGTTATCATTAAATCAAAATCCATTAAAAGCCCCTATTATATTTGACTTCAAGTCTATTAATTAGCTTCATGCTTAAAAATGTAAGCATCAAATATAAAACCGCAGCAAAACAATAAAAGAACAAAGGATCTCTAGTTGAACCCGCTGCAATATAAGATTGTCTCATGATCTCAACTAAACCTGTAACTGATATTAAAGATGTATCTTTTAAAGTGATTTGCCAAACATTGCTTAAGTTCGGAATAGCAAGTCTTAACATTTGAGGTAAAATTATTTTATAAAATTGTACAAATTTACTAACACCTAAAACTTTAGCAGCTTCAAATTGACCTTTATCTATTGATTGAATAGCACCTCTAAATACTTCTGTTGAATAAGCCCCAGATATAATACCGATTGCAACTGAACCCGTAATAAATGCATTAATTTCTATATATTCAAAGTATCCAAAAATTGAAGCAACATACATTATCGCTCCACTACCTCCAAAAAAGAAAAGATAAATTACTAATAATTCTGGAACACCTCTGATGACTGTTGTGTACGTATTTCCAATAAAATTTAGAAATTTGTTATTAGATAATTTAAGTGGCGTAAAGATTAATGAAAATAAAAAACCAATTAACATTGCAGTAACTGCCACTGCAATTGTCATTAGAGTTGCATAAAACAACTCGTCTCCCCAGCCTGTTTTTCCGAATGATAAAAGGTCCATATCGAAAGGGCGACTAAATAAATAGTCGCCTTTTCAAAATATTATTTACATAGAAGCGTCAAAGCCAAAATGCTTGATCGCTAATTTGCTGATGATTCCTTGTTTTCTAGCAGTATTGATTGCTTTGTTGAAATCTTTAAGAAGTTTTGCATCTCTTGTACCAATTGCATCATCTCCACCTTGTCTAATTCCAACACCAACACCATTACCAAAAGCACCACCTGAAAAAGTAGGTCCAACTAGTACTACTGGTTTTCCTGATTTATCTGCATAATCAGTGAATGCAACTGCTGCAGCTAATGCAACATCACATCTACCAGAAGTTAAGTCTAAATTTACTTCATCTTGAGTTTTGTAAGTTCTAACATTTACTTTACCAACATCACCAGACTCTAAAAAGTTTTGGTGAATAGTTCCAGTTTGTGTACAAACAGTTTTTCCAGCAAGTGCAGCAGTTAAAGTCTTAAGAGTTTTCTTAACAGCACTTCCACCTAAAGTTAAATTAATACCTTCTGGTGTATCCATGCTCTCTAAACTTGAACCTTTCATTACTGCAAGGGCTGCTACTTCGTCAGCATAACCTTGTGAAAAAGTAATTGTTTTTTGTCTTTCAGCAGTAATTGACATTCCTGCCATGATTGCATCAAACTTTCTCATTAACAAAGCTGGAATCATTCCATCCCAATCTTGTTCAACGATTGTACATTCATGTTTCATAATTGCACAAAGTTCTTGAGCTAGCTCAACTTCAAAACCTATAAGAGCACCTGATGCATCCTTAGAGTTCCATGGTGGGTAAGCGCCTTCTGTTCCAATCTTTATTTTATCGGCATAAACATTTCCAATAATTAATAAAGAAGCAAGAACACTTAATATTGTTTTTTTAAATATATTCATTATTTTCTCCTTTAATTTGAGACAATTATTTCACAAATTTAATAATTAAAAAAGAAAAATTAATGATTTATTGAAGAAGAAAAATTCCAGGAACAATCAAAACTAGGTATGTAAACTCTAGATATTTTAGTATTTCCAAAATGATGGTTAAATACATTTAACCAGCTATCAACTTGTTTGGGTTTTTTATCTTGGCTACCAACTTGAGCTGTAATCACTCCTTTTGGTTTTAAAATTCTAATCATAGAATCCATGTTTTTTGCAGCGAGATCTATGCATAACTGATCATCATTAAGATCAACAAATATGTGATCATAAGTGTCATCTTGTACTGATTTTATACTTTCAAAAGCATCTCCCCATACACATTTTACTGAATTTTTTTCTGTAGATTTTTTTCCAATATCACCGAGGTGTTTATTGCAAACATCCACAACCTCAGGATCAAGTTCATACCAATCAACAAAACTAAAATTTTTAGAAATACATTCTCTAGCAACACCACCATCACCTCCACCAATAATAGCTGCTTTTTCATTGTCTTTATTTAAATTAAGACCTGCACCTACAAATGTTGAGCTGTATAAATGTTCATCAGTTGATGCAACTTGAATTTCGCCATCAATAAATAAAGATTTACCAAATTGTTCTAATTCTAAAATTTCAATATGCTGACCAACTTTTGATTTAAAATCTTCAATCACATCATTTACTACATATGATTTTTGTAAACCAGATGAACTATAAATATCATGATAAAGGGATTTTGTGTCTCTATTAAATTCTTTTTTAACAATTCTTTTATGTTTGAATTCTTTTTTAACAATATCGAGTGCAATAGAAGGGCTTACCTTTCCACATGTGAAAAAATCAAAACTAATAATTCCTTTTTCTGGAAACGTATGAAAACTGATATGACTTTCGGCTAATAAGGCAAGTATAGTGAAACCTTGAGGTTCAAATTTATACTTTGAAATTTTGAGAATTGTAACTTCTGCAGCTTTTGCAATTTTACGAATTACATTTTCGTAGACTGAAGGGTCATACTCTTGAGTAGTGCCTATGATGTCTAAAGTTATATGCTCACCTACTTTAGTCATAAAAATTATTCCCTCTTATAATTTTTTATTAATATTAAATTTGAAGATTTTATATAGGTGTATTGATAATTTTCAACAATTAATGAATTTTTTGATATTTTACTTATTAAATTAAAACTGAGTACTTATTAAGCTAGCAAATGCCGTAGCCCCTTTTGTTAGATTTTTACCCCAATCATTGTCAGCATTTTCATCTGCATTATCAGATATGTATTTAAAGCATTTAAATTCAATATTTTCCAACATACAAACTTTTGCAATAGCATAGGCTTCCATATCAACCACATCAACTTCCATATCTATCTTTTTATTGACAAAACTATCTCCTGTTCCACAAGAATAACCATCTTTTGATGTAATAATTTCTTTAATTTTGTCAAAGGGTGTCTCTCCCAATTCAAAATCTAATCCTCTAACATCCATATCTCTTTGATAGAATTTAGTGCATTCAACGATTCCTTTTAGCTTAGTATTAATCGCTCCTACAGTACCATAATTGATAATTAGTTTTGGTTTGTAAATATTAATTAACTTTATTGTGTTGTAAGTTGCATTAATTTTTCCAACCCCAACGTGATTAAAATAGTCTAATCCAATCGTTTCTTCTTTAATTGCTGCAAGGAATAATTTGTCCATAGATTTTTTTTACTAAAGATATAAATATATTAATATTATGAATTTAAAAGATTATATTAGATCTATTCCAGATTATCCAAAAAAAGGAATTCTATTTAGAGATATAACAACTCTAATTAAAGATGCAGATGCATTTGAAGAATGCATTAATCAAATAATTGAAAGATCTAAAGATTATAAAATAGATAAAATTGCAGCGATCGAATCAAGGGGGTTTGTATTTGCTTCTGCTGTTTCTTATCTTCTTAAAAAACCTTTTATTATGTTTAGAAAAAAGAACAAACTTCCAGCTGAAACTCATTCTGTTGATTTTCAATTAGAGTACGGAACAGCAACTATTGAAGTACACAAAGATTCAATTGATAAAGATGACTCAGTTTTAATTATAGATGATTTGATAGCAACAGGTGGAACAGCTGAAGCTGCAGCAAAACTTGTGGAAATGTCGAATGCTAAAATTGCAGCATTTGTTTTTGCCATTAATCTTTTTGATCTAGGTGGATCTGATATTTTAATTAAAAGAGGTTACAAGGTTGAAAACTTAATGGATTTTCCAGGGCATTAAATGGTAGCGGGAAGTGGAATCGAACCACTGACCTCAGGCTTATGAGTCCTGCGCTCTAACCGACTGAGCTACCCCGCCATTTATTATTGTTGATTTATAATAGATATTTATTTTAGTGCAATCAAGTATTTGCCTGTTTTCCTTGCTGACTGTGCCTATAGGGTGCCAAGAATATATGGCTTTTTAGTGTGCCAAGATTTAAGTTAACGTTTAAAAAAATGAGTAAACCAATCAACCTCCTAAAGCTTTCGTGGATAATTTTCTCTGTTGTATCAGTTGGATTTTTAATATCTTTTGGAGTAACCAGCTATGAAAGTAGAGTTGTTGATGAGCCTAATTGGATGTTATGTGAGGCAGACAAAGGGTTGAAAAAACCACAGTATATAAAATTCCATAATACAAAAAAGGTTATTTATAATATTTATCAACAGAGGTGGGTAGAGGATATAACATCTATAAACGTCATTAAGTCAAGGGCGGAAGAAGCCAGACCTACTATAGAGATACATGAAGATAAGACTCGGTTCACTAAAACTATTTATAAAAAAAAACAGTTTCTTATTTATGTTTCAGATAAGTATTATGTTTTTTATAAAAAAATAGATGATAATTTTTTTTGGTCTTCAGAGATATCTAAAGCAACAGCTCAACATATAATAATAAAAAGAGATGACCTTACTATGCTAGATTACAAAAATGAGTGGGTAAAAGCTCTACGAAGAAATAAAAAATATACAGATGGGGTAATAGATAAATTGTTTAAAGAAGCTGATGGTTATTCCAAGTCTTATGAGGACATTTTATTTTCTAATGGTAAAACTGTAAAAACACAAAGATTGTTAGATGTTTTTCAATGTAAAGAAACAGCAGCTGTTAAAGCTAAAATTTAAGCTAACTAGCGACTATCCTGCGTATAGCTACTCAATTTAAGATTTGGTAGGGTTTTATTATGGCTACATTAGATGGAATTATTGAACCAATATATTTTTTGATTACCTCAATATCATTTATAATATTAAGTGTAATTCAATATAAAAAATTTGGAAAAACTAGGGAAACAATTTATCTCATTGGTTTGTCAGTTTTTTTCTTATGTAGTTACATTGCTATAATTTTAAAAGGTTAAAACTGTTTCCTCTTGTCACCTTTTTATTGCCTCCAGTTGTGCCTAGAGTGGGCCAAGATATATGAAGATGTTAATTGAAGGACACGGAACACGACCACTGACCTCAGGCTTATGAGTCCTGCACTCTAGCCGACCGAACTACCTCGCCACTTAATTATTGTTGATTTATAATAGATTTTTATTTTAGTGCAATCAAGTATTTGAAAGAGTTGTTTACTTTAAGAACGTGATCAAAGTTCCTAACAAAGAAAGTCCCAATATACCAAAGCTATAAAAAATGATTTTTCGTTTTCTTTCATTTTTTTGATCTATTTTTACTCTGTTAAGTAATTTATTGATATCTACAATTCTTTTTTGATCAATGTATTGAACTGGAATATTTTTTTTTTTACCTTTACTTTCACTTTTAGATTTATTGTTGTCAAAAATTCTTATCATATATTATTTAACCACCAATTATTTAACTACACAACTAAAATTATAAAAATCTAACTTGTTTGTCTTTTAGGGGAGTGATCTCTACTAGTACTGGGAATTTTTGTTTAGCAACTTCAATATAAAGGTTCATTTTTGAAAGTTCTTCATTTGAATGCGATGAGCTTACATATCCAAAAGATAGGTTTTTTTTATAATTAAAGGAATAATTTCCGGAAGTTGTTCTCCCTATAATCTTATCTCCAAGATAAATTGGCTCTTCATGTAATAATAGAGGTGTACCTGGTTTACTATCTTTAAGTGATAACATAATAAATCTTCTATTCTGTTTTTGATCTTTTATTTTTAATAAGCTTTCTTTACCAATAAAATTGGTTTCTTTTTTATAGCTTATTGCAAATTTTAACCCTGCCTCGTATTGATTTTCTTCAGGTGAAATATCATGACCCCAATGTAAAAATCCACTCTCCATTCTCATGGTATCCATAGCATGTGAGCCACAGTGAGATAAATTGTGATTTTTCCCTTCTTCAATAATTAATTGATAAATTTCTTTAGCATCTTTATTCTCTATATAAAGTTCAAATCCCAATTCACCCACATAAGATAATCTTTGGGCCCAAACTTTTTTTGAACCAATGGTTACAAGTTTTCCGTAACCAAATTTAAATGTTTCATTGCTAAAATCATCAATTGAAATTTTTGAAATTAAATTTCTACTTTTTGGTCCAAAAATTCCTAAACAAACAAGATCATCAGTAATATCTTTTAACTCTAAATTTGGCGATAGATGTTTTATAATATGCGCTTTATCATGAGTTCTCGTTGCAGCTGAACTTATTATTCTAAAATGATTTTTATCAATACAAATAACAGTTAAGTCTGTTTCAATTCCTCCAGCCTTATTCAGCATTTGTGTATATGTTGATCTGCCTATTTCATCTTTAATGTTAGCTGTACATATTCTTTGTAATTCACTGTGTGCTTCTTCTCCTTTTATTTCATATTTAGAAAAAGGAGAGAGTTCGTACAAACCAACATTGGTAATTGTATTTTTTGTTTCAAATTCAACTGAAGGATACCAGTTTTGATAATCAAAACTATATTTGTATTCTGCTTTTTCATTATTTAATGAATACCACATAGGTCTTTCGTATTCACCCGATACACCAAAGCACGCTCCCTCTTTTTTTAATTCTTCATGATAGGGTAATAGTCTTTGATTTCTTGAGGTGTTATGCTGCTTATAAGGCCAGTGCATTCCATACAAGTCACCAAGAGTTTCCGTTACCCTTTCCATAATAAATTTTTTAGATGAATGAAATTTTTGAAATCTTTTAATATCAAGAGAGAATAAATCTTCATTCATATAACCATTAATCATCCATTCGGCAGTAACTCTTCCAGCACCCCCTGAGCTTGCGATCCCAATGCTATTAAATCCACAACATGTAAAAAGATTATTAACCTCAGAGGTTTCTCCTAAAAGATATTGAGTATCTGGTGTAAAAGATTCAGGTCCTGAAAAAAATTTTCTAATTCCGGCAGTTTCTAACATGGGTAATCTTTGAAATGATTTTTCCAAATAAGGTTCAAAGTGATCAAAATCATCTGGAAATTCTCCAAACGAAAAGTCCTGTGGGACTACTCCTTTGTCTTTAAAGGCAGGTTTTGCATTAGGTTCAAATATTCCAACTAACATTTTCCCAGCATCTTCTTTTAAATAAAGACAGGAATTATAGTCTCTTAAAACTGGTAAGTTTTTAGGCAATTTATCTAATGGTTCTGTGATTATATAAAAGTGCTCATTTGGATATAAAGGAACACTTACACCAATATCTTCTCCAATTTGCCTCGACCACATCCCGGTTGCAATTACAACGTATTCACAATCAATTTTGCCAAATTTAGTTTGAACGCCAACAATTTTTTTATCTTTAACCAATATTTTTTCAACTGGAGTTTTTTCAAATATCTGAGCCCCTTCCATCTTTGCAGCTTTTGCTAATACATTTGTAACCCCTATAGGATCTGCCTGACCATCTTCTGGCATATAAACTCCACCTAAAATATCATCGTCATTTATAACTGGATAGAGTTCTTTTATTCTTTGTTTGTTAACACTTTCAACATTGACATCAAACAATTGTGCAGCTGTTGCTTGTCTTAATAATTCTTGTAATCTTTCAGGTGTGCTTGCAACTGTGATTGCTCCATTTTGTTTTAATCCAGTTGATAATCCAGTTTTTTTTTCTAATTCTTTGTAAAGATTTAAAGAATATTTTCTAAGACGGGTAATGGTAGATGAAGCTCCTAATTGACCAACAAGACCTGCTGCATGCCAAGTAGTACCTGATGTTAGCTGATCTCTTTCTAATAATACCGTATCTTTCCAACCATACTTTGCAAGGTGATACGCAACTGAACAACCAGCAATGCCTCCTCCTATAACTACTACTTTTGCTGATTTTGGTAATGCGGCAGACATTTATAATTTAACAATATTAAAATTTTCAAATACAAACAACTAAATCTTAATTTTCAGCTCTAAATTTTGAGTGACAAGACTTGCAGCTACTCCACATATATTTTCCAAGAGTTGCTTTCATATCATCTGATTCATCAATAACAGCTGTTAACTCAATCATATTATTTGAAGCTTTTGTCATTAATAAATTAAATTCATCTTTATTTTCCCAAATAGAAGGCAATGCTTCTGTTCCAAATCCTACTTTTGAATTTTCAGGAAAAAGATCTATTAATCTTTTATAATTAACACTCATTTCAATCATTAGTTTTTTTGCTTCATCTATATCTCCATTAGAAGCAAGACTATTAACTCTTTTTGCAGTTTTATAATTTTTACTAAAAATAGATTTTCTTTCTTTAATAATCTCTTCTACAGTTTGCTCTGAAAAAGCACTGAAACTGTAAAATAATATAAATATAAAAAATAAAGTATTTTTAATTGTTGTCATAATGTGTTTAATTTAAATATGTCTATATTAAATAACAAAGCGAAATATGGATTACTAAGTAAATTATTCCATTGGCTAACTGCCGCAGGATTAATAGTTCAAATACCTTTAGGGTTTTATTTAGTAGATTTGGACTTTGATCAATCTAGAGTTGATATAGAAAATTATCATATATTATTTGGATTAATCATATTTTATGTAACCCTAATAAGACTGATCTTTAAAGTATTAACGCCAATTCCTGATTTCAAAGATAATGCTTTTCCAGGGCAAAAAATTTTAGCAAAGTTAAATCACTTCTTTTTATATTTTGCTTTACTATCAATCACAACCTCTGGTATCTTAAAAAAACTATTTAATGGTGAAAGCATAGTTATATTTTTTAAAAAAATTAATTTAAATTATAATTATGAGCTTTCTGAGCAGTTTTATTCAATTCATATATTAGCAAATTATGCATTGATTGGATTAATCACATTACATATTTTAGCTGTACTGTTTCATAAATTTTTATTAAGAGAAAATATTTTAAAGAGAATTCTTTAAACTTTAGTAAATATTATACATTTGAGTTTATCATTAAATAAAATATTTTTTTTATATTTAAGGTTAATCTCATTAATTCCATTAGAAATTTGAAGAGAGTTAAATTTTAATAAAGTGGATATATAGCGCTGTTTTATCATTTTTAAGTATATGTTTTTTTTAATACTCACTTTAAAATTAAATTTAGTAATGCTTTTTTTTATATTTAATTGAAGTAGTTTTTTCCAAATAAGAATATCTCTTTTAAATGACTGGTTAAGTTTTTGTTTCATTAGAGAAAATGTAGGAATTTCGTTATTTTTTGTATCTAAAGTTAAAATTAAAATAATTCCTCCCACTTCTAAACTGGCATATGAATAGCTTAATATCTTCTTAATGTCTTTTAGATTAAATAAATGAATAGTTTGTTTAATCAATATTAAATTAAATTTCTTTTGATTATTTCTAAGGTATTTAATTGCATTTGTTTTTTTAAATATAATTCTTTTGTCAAAATCTTTATGATTTTCAATATCAAGTCCAATAGGCTTATTTATTAATTTGAGCTTAGAGGATAATGAGCCAATTATTTTACCACGACCACATCCAATATCTAAAATTTTTGAGTGTTTAGTTAATTTTTTTTGTTTTACCAAAAAATTATTGAAGGACTTAATATATTTTGTAGATGAAATCCAAGTTTTATTATCCCAATTTTTAATACTTAACATTTCTTAATTTAAAACATTTTAACTTATATTCAAATAAAGTATTAGTTATTGATGTTTGATAAATTACATATATTTCTTGGCGCAACTGTTGCGGATGCAGCAGCAAGACCTTTGCATTGGGTCTATGACGAAAAAAAACTTAAATCTTATATTAAAGGAAAAAAGAATATTGCTTTCTTTAGGAAAAATAGATCTCCATTCTATTCTATTAAAACAGGTGAAGTTTCTGGATACAACGATGTAGGTCAGGTGATGTTTAAAACATTAGCTAAGACAACCAATCATAAGGAGGTCATTAAACTCTTTAAAAAAAATATTGTCAAAAATTTTGGACCAGGCTCAAGCTATTGGAAAAATTTATCTTTAAGAAAAAAATATAAAAAGATTAAATGGAAAATAGCTATGAAAGGTCCATGGATTCATCAAAATATTTTAGAAACTATCAAAAATATTAAATTAAAAAAAACTATTACAGGTGGTACTAAGGTTAACGAGTCTGATGGGTATTGTGCAAGTCTACCCTTTTATTTTTCAAATAATTCTGACCATAAAACAAAACAAATTATAAGAACTGTTGCTAATGACAAGATTAGCGAACAATTTGCTTTGGCAAAACTTAAGATTATTGATTTAGCCGATAAAGGAGACAAGGATCCAATTAATAGTTTTTTAAGAAAAAACATAAAAAACAAATATTTTAAAAATGTTATTGGAAACATCAAAAAAGTTAAAAAAATAAAGTCAAAACCACACAATTTTGTTGTAAAGAAATTTGGTAAAGCATGTAGTTATCCAGGTACTTTTAATGGAGCAATACATTCAATCATCACCTCTAAAAATTTTAAAACTGCAGTTATTAAAACAATTAAAGCTGGTGGATGTAATTGTTCTCGTGCTAATTTTGTTGGTGCTTATTTTGCAGCTTACAAAGGTATAAAAGGTATCCCTCAAGATTGGATTAAAAAAACAAATCCTGCTAAATCTATACTGAAGTTTATTGCTTAAATGCAAAACCCCTCAATTAAATACATTTTAAAATTATCTATTCCTATTTTTTTTGCAAACTTAGCCATTCCAATGGTTGGCATTATTGATACTGGTTTAATGGGTAATCTTGGTAATTTATCATATTTATCAGCAACTTCTGTTGCTGCTAATTTATTTTCTATGATTTTTTGGAGCTTTGGTTTTTTAAGAATGGGAACTGTTGGTTTAGTTTCACAAGCTTATGGTAAAGAAGATTACACAGAAATATTTAATATTGTTGTTCGAAATTTAGTTTTTGTTTTACTAATTTCATTGATCTTAATTTTATTACAAAGTTATATATTCAATCTAAGTGTGGGTATCTTTAATTTATCAGACACTACTAAGCAATTTTATCAGGATTACTTTCAAATAAGAATTTATTCAGCGCCTGGTGAGTTAACACTTTACATTATAACTGGTTTATTTGTTGGATTGCAAAAGACTAAAACCTCAAGTTTAGCCGTTGGTCTTTTTTCAATTCTAAATATAATTTTAAGTATTATTTTAGTTTCAAAATTTAATTTAAATATTAAAGGGGTTGCCTATGGGACTTTATTCTCAGCACTTTTAATATCTACAACTTTTCTAATTTATACATTTTGGTATTTAAATAAGATGTCTAAAATCAATATCAATATTAGTAAATTAATAGATCTTAATAAACTTAAGAATATTTTTAATATTAATCTAAACATATTTATTAGAACTATATTATTAACCTTTTCATTTTTTTGGTTTACTTACCTTGGCAGTCAAATTGGGGAAGACTATATTGCGGCAAATGCCATCTTGATTAACTTAGTTTTTTTGTCTGCTTTCATTCTTGATGCTTATGCATTTTCAACTGAGGGTATGGTTGGTTATTCCTTGGGTAAAAAAGATATAAATTTATTTAAAAAGATTGTTAAAAACTCTTTTATTTTAAGCACACTTACTGGATTAATTATTTCAATAATTTATTTTTTTATTAACAAATACGTCATTACATTAATGTCTGATATTGAAAGTATTAGAAATCTAAGTTCGTCTTATGCTGTATGGCTTATACTTATGCCCTTCATTTCATCATTTTGTTATCAATTTGATGGAATATTTATTGGTGCATCACAAACAAAAGAACTTAGAAATGCGATGATTTTCTCAGTATTTTCTTATTTATTAATATCTTTATATTTAACAAAAATATTAGGCAATACTGGAATATGGATTTCCTTGTGTTTGTTTATGTTGTTAAGAGCATTATCTCTATTTTATTATTTAGACAAAATTTATTTAAGATTTGGTACTATTAAATAGATTCTACTATTCTCAATATAATGATAATGTATTCAAATGTTATTTCGTCAATTATTTGACAAGAGTTCAAGTACCTACACTTATTTAATTGCTTCCGCTAAAGGTAGGGAGGCTTTAATCATTGATCCTGTATTAGAAAATGTTGAAAGATATATACAGCTATTAAAAGAGTTAGATTTAAAATTAGTAAAAGTAATAGATACACACATACATGCAGATCATATCTCAGGGATTGCAGAACTAAGAGATCAAACAAATTGTGTAACAATTATGGGTGATAAAACACCAGTAGATGTTGTATCTATGCAAGTATCAGATGAAGAATTAATCAAAATTGATGGTTTAGAATTTAGAGCTTTATTCACACCAGGTCATACATCAGAAAGTTTTAGTTTCTTAATGAATGATAGGGTTTTTACTGGTGATACACTATTAATTAGAGGAACTGGAAGAACTGATTTTCAAAATGGTGATCCACGAGATTCTTATAATTCTATTTTTAATAAATTATTAAAATTACCTGATGAAACTTTGGTGTATCCAGCTCATGATTATAAAGGAGATACTGTAAGTACCATTTTAGAAGAAAAAAAATTTAACCCACGGCTGCAAGTAAAGTCAGTTAATGAATATATAGAAATTATGAATAATCTAAATTTACCTGACCCTAAATTAATGGATGTAGCAGTTCCTAATAATTTAAAACTTGGAATAGATCTTCATAAACAAAAAGTTAATAACGGAATTGAACCTAGTGAGTTTAAAAATTGCTTATTAGAAAAAGATATAATTTTAATAGATCTTAGAGAGCAAAATGAACTAGATAAAATTGGTAAGATTAAAGATAGTACAAGAGTTTCTTTTCCAGAAATTAATGATTACTTAAATAAAAATAAAACTAAATTACAGAATAAAAAAATTTTGTTTTATTGTGCTATTGGTCAAAGATCTACTCTAGCAGTACAAATATCAAAGTCTTATCAATATAGTAAATGCCTACACTTAATTGGTGGTCTAAAAAACTGGAAACAAGCTGGTTTAGAATTAATTAAATAAATTTAATTATGAATGTATTTATAATTTTATCATTACTTGTAATTGTAATTGGGATTATCCTATTAGTAGCTTCTCCATCAGTATTATTTAAATTAAACTGGAAAGAAAAAACAGGAAAAGACAAAATCCTCATGTTCATGTTTTATGGTATTTTGGTTTATATAATAAATATAATTTTTTGGATCTTCAAATAATTATTTATAGGCTTTATTATTCGAGATTAAGATTTTATTAATTCGTAAATTTTAGCTTTATCCATTTGGCCAATACTTCTCTGTACTTCTTTATTGTTTTTATAAACAACTATTGTAGTCCAATAATCAATGCCTAATTGTTTTGCTATTTCTTTATCTTTGGTTTGTTCAAAACTTAAAAATAGAACATCTTTAAATTCCTTTTCAGCTTGATCTAGAATTTTTATCTGTGCCTTGCATGTTGAGCAAGTTTCATTCCAAGAATTAATAACAACTGTTTTTCCTTCAAGTTGAGCTTTTTGAAAAATTTCATTATTAAAAGTTGTGCTTTTATCGACCGCAAAAGCTTTAATTGTAAATAATGCAAAAATTATAATTAATATTTTCTTCATATAATAATTATATGCCTTAAAAATTTGATTAACAAGAATTTGATTTATTTTATAACCCCAATCTTTTTTTGTCTTGAAATAATAATTAATCCGCTAACAACAATTATTAAAGCCCCTACATAACTATTGGTTGATGGAACTTCATCAAATAGGAAGTATCCATATAATACTCCCCACAAAATAACTGAATATCTAAATGTTGATGTGACAGAAACTAATGCAATTTTGATTGTTGCTATTGAAAAAATATAGCCTATCGAAAGAAAAAAAGCTGAAATGAATAAAATAAAAATATCTTTTAAGCTAAAATCATAAAATTTATAAATACTTAATATGCCAAAAAATATAGTGACCACAAAACAGGTCATAAATGCTATTTGTAGACTGGGATAATCTTTTTTAAAATTTTTTGTATACATGTCTCTAATCGAAAGCATAATTGCTGCAATTATAGGAAAGATAAAATAATAACTAGTCTCTAATTTTCCAGGATTAATTACCACCACCACACCAACAAAACCCAATAACACTGCACTCCATCTTCTCCATCTAACTTTTTCATTTAAAAATATTGCACTAAATGCAGTTAATAAAATTGGTGCCATGCTTAATAAAATATAGACATTTGCAAAAGGTAATAAAGCAATTCCAATAAAAAAAAATAATCCAGCTAGAGATTCTAGGAGACCTCTTATTCTTAATTCTTTTGAATAGAAGATTAACTTAAAATCTATTTCTTTTTTTATATAAAGAAATAATAAAATAAAAAGTAATGTAAAAATACCCCTTATAAAAATGATTTGGTTTAAAACAAATATCTCATCATAGTTTTCGTAAATAACTTTTACAAAGGCATCATTTGTTGCAAATGAGAATTGACATAAGAGCATATAAAATATGCCAAGTAAATCGTTGCTAACTTTAAATTTATGAAACATGAGGGGTTTAACTATAAGTTTTTCTATTGGTAATATACAAAAATCAAAAACCAATAAGAAATAAGCCCTGCAAATATTGTGGCAATAATACTTCGACTGAAAAAACCAATAATTATAGCAAATAGAACAGCTAATATTTTTGGATTATTATCAATATCTAAGGAACCAGCACTATCTAGGAATATTGGTGGAAAGATTATTGCAGGGAAAATAGCAGAAGGTACATAAGAAAGTATTTTTTTTGTCTTATCGTTTAATATGTCTTCTTTTAATAAAAAGATCGTAGAAAACCTTGTTAGATAAGTAATAATTCCACAGTAAATGATTGTCGACCAATGCATTAATTTTTCTTTAAAGTTATCAAGGTTAATAATGTAGCCACTAGTAAAGCAGCTATTGCTGCAACAATAATATATGCTTGAAATGGTATTGTGTTGTAGCCAATAGTTGCAACTATTCCTGACACCAACATTACAATAATATTTTTAAACTTTCTTAAATCATTAATTAATAAAGCCACAAATGTTAAAGAAATAGTAAAACTTAGACCTAACTCTTCTGGTACAACTGATCCTAAAACTATACCTAAAATTGTAGATATCTGCCAAATAGTCCAGCAGGTAAAACCAGCTCCTAATAAATGGTAATGCTTGAAGGTATTATTCTTATTTTTTTTAAAATAAGTGTTTGAGACAGCAAATGCCTGATCAATTAACACATAAGACAAAATTATTTTCCACGTTAATTTTAAATGAGATAAATATTCCGAAAAAACTGCCCCATATAATAAATGTCTAGAATTTACTGCACCAACAGAAGTTATTGTAACTAAAGAAGATGCACCGCCTGAAAATAACTGAAGTAAAACTATTTGAGAAGCTCCACCAAAAATTATAATAGACATCCCAAATGTCATGTACGCACTCAGACCTAATTCCATCCCAATAACACCATAAATAATTCCAAACGGAACTACGGGTATCATTAAAGGACTTACGTCTATTATTCCTTTGGATAAGGTTTTTAATCTAACATTCATTTTAAGTTAAGTTTTGTATTAGAAACAGACTATATGATCAATATTAATTGGTCTCTTGATACCAAATTTTTCGTCTACTTGATGTTGATGAATATGGTGAGAGTGTACAAATACAGGAATTAATTTATTACTTACGGTTTTAAGGGTGTAGATAAAATTTGTTCCTCTAAATTTTCTATCAACTACTTCTAATTTTAAATTGCTCTGATCGTCATGTTCTAAATCTTCTGGTTGAAGTAAAAGCTGAACATCGGATCCCTTTGGATAATGTTTTATAAAATCACCAGTTATTGTACCTAAATCAGCACTCTCTAAACTATTTTCACCTGTGACTTTTGCTGGAATTAAAATTCCTCTATTCAGAAAATTAACTACTTCTATAGAATTTGGAAAATGGTAAACATTGTACGGATCATCAAATTGTTTTAATTGTTCATCAAGAATTATTCCACATTTTGTGCCTAAGTAGAAAGCCTCATACGAGTCATGTGTAACAATAATAGTTGTTATCTTTTGCTCAGTTAATATTTGTTTTAACTTAACTTGGATTTCTTCTTTAAAACTTTGATCAACATTTGATAAAGGCTCATCTAATAATAATAAATCTGGATTTGATAATAACGATCTAGCTAAAGAAGCTCTTTGTGCTTCACCAGAACTTATTTGATGTGGAAATTTATCAACTACATGATCAATATGAAGAAATTTAATTATTTCATTTATATTTAAGCCTTTTTTTTTCTTTGTATTTCTCTCAGCACCAAATTTAATATTTTCTAAAACATTATAATGAGGGAAAAGTGAGTTATCTTGAAAGGCCATCGATATGTTTCTATCTTCAGGTTCCACATGAGTGTCTTTGGAAGAAAGTAGTTTGTTCCTTAATATAATTTTTCCTGAATTAATTTTTTCCAGGCCAGCGATTGTTCTAAGTATTGTGGTTTTACCAATTCCAGAAGGACCCAATAAACAGATAATGTCTCCCTGATTTTCAATAGTTAATGAGACATTACTTACTTTGTTTTGTGCGCTAGCAGTAAATGTTACATTATCAATTTCTAGAAAAAATTTTGTCATAATTTTAGTCTTTAAGAATATATTTAGATGTAATTAATATAAAGAAACTTGCAATAATTATAAGAAATAATGATGGGGCTGCTGCGGCCTCTAATAAATCCTGAGAAGCATAGATATATGCCTTTGTTGCAAAAGTTTCAAAATTAAATGGTCTCATAATTAGCGTAATTGGTAACTCTTTAATGATTTCAATGGCTAATAAAATTCCTATCAATAAAATTGAGTTTTTTAGATATGGAACATGTATGTTTTTGAATGTCTTGAATTTAGAATATCCAAGCAGATATGCACCTTCATCAATGGAATAATTAATTTTTAAATATCCTGATTTAATTCCATTGCTTGCTAATGAATAAAATCTAATAAAATATACCAAAACTAGGCCAAGAATAGAGCCTATAAAAATTGGCTTTATACTGTTCATTTCAAATTGACCTAGAATACTGCTGTCAAACCATGAGATAAAGGTAATGAATGCTACAGCTAAAATAATCCCTGGTATTGCATATCCTGATATTGAAAATGTAGTTAGTGCTTCTAAAAATTTACTTTTAGAAACTCTATTCCCATAATTTGAAATAAAAGCTAAGGCAATTAACAAACAGCTAGATAAAATTACTAAAATTATAGTATTTGAAAATAAGTTAATTAGATCCAAATCAGTTAAATGTTTTGGAAATATAATTGTCCAATAAAGCATTTGTAGAACAGGAAATAAAAAACTTATAGAAAAAACTAACATGCAAAAAGAAAATGCTAAAAATGATTTATATCCACTTAAATTGATAACTGATTTAGATTTAAATCCACCCTTAGAAGATGTGTGATACTGGGCTTTTTTTCTTGAAAAATTTTCCAAAATAAACAATCCAAGAATAAAAATTAATAGGTAAAATGATAATCTGTTAGCAAGAGTAAGATCATCAAAAGAAATCCAAGCATTATAAATTCCTGTAGTAAAAGTAGATATGCCAAAAAAAGATACAGATCCGAAATCTGATAAAGTTTCCATTGCAACTAAGGACAGACCAGCAACGATAGCAGGTCTTGCAGAAGGAAGTATTATTTTAAAAAAAGATTTTTTTTTAGAAAAGCCAAGATTTTTTCCAAGTTCTATTAAATTTTGTGACTGATAGTGAAATGATGTTCTGGTTAAAACATAAACATAACCAAATAATGAAAAGGATATTGAAATTATGGCACCCATCATTCCATCAAATTTAGGAATATGAGTATTATAATTCCCTTCTCCAAATAAATTTTTTAAAATTGAAAAAGCTGTTCCATAATTTTCAAAAAAAGCAGTTAAGGAATATGCGTAAATATATGCTGGGACAGCAAAAGATAAGATCAAAGACCATTTAAAAAAATTTACACCTGGAAAATTATAAAATGAAACTAAGTAAGCGCATCCAACACCAATTATAAATGTTAAAAATAAAACACCTATTAAAAGTACTAAGGAATTATAAATGTAATCGTAAAGAAAAGTATTCTTTAAAATTAAACTATAGTTTCCGGTGGTTTCAAAAAAACTACTGAATACAGTTAAAATTGGTGCAGCCACTACTAAAGAAATAAGTAGTGATGATACATACCAAATATTTATTTTTCCAAATCCCATATTTTATATTACCTTAATAATTATTTTTAAGAAACTTCCCTTGTTACCAAGGGAAGTCAATACCAACTCTAAAACCAATTTGAGAGAGAGATTATAGAGCTAATTCTTAAAAATTTCTTATACGCTTTAAGTTTTCAGCTTTTATTGTTTAGACAGATACTCTATGCAGTTTTCTGGCGTTGTTTGTTCATATGGATCAGGATCACTTCCATCATTATTCATACCGTCCTCTTGCCACCATTTTTCAACTATGCCATCATTAATAATCGTACAATATCTCCAGCTTCTTTGACCAAAACCAACATGTTTTTTGTCAACTAACATGCCCAATGCCCTTGTAAAATCAGCATTTCCATCTGGTAATACCTTAACTTTTCTCAATTTTTGTTGATCGGCCCAAGCATTCATCACAAAGCCATCATTAACACTAATACAATAAACTTCATTAATGCCTAAGCCTAACAATTTATCATAATTTTCTTCAAATCCTGGTAACTGTTTTTCAGAACATACTGGTGTAAATGCACCCGGTAATGAAAATAGTATTATTTTTTTACCTTTGAATATTTCATCAGTACTTACATCAACCCACTTTCCAATTTTTCTTGTTTTCAAAACTATATTTGAACATTTTTTTCCTTCTATCATTCTATTCCCGTTGTTTTTTAAGTGTTTGTTTAATTGAATTACTTTCATTTGAATTTTTTAGTGCTCATAGTTAAATTAGGTAGGGTAAATACCTTTTGTAGAGCTATGAGCACAATCATTAAAAAGAAAATTATGTATTAAAAGGAGAGAGGATATGTGCAACCTCTTTATCTTCAATATCTGATAATTTTCTATTATTCATTTTTCTATTGATTTTTTCACACTCTGCTGCACATGGATCACAAGCTTTCAGAGATTGAGACCCATATACGTCAGAAGATTTATCTAAATCAATATTAAATAAATTCTTTTTCACTAACTTATTACTTCCAACTTGCTGCTAACATACACTCTAGTGCCGTAGCTTGTTGTTTTCCATAATTAGCAACTTTAGTTTCTAAATCTTGATTGTATCCAAGACCCATTTGTTTAACTAAAGCATGAGGCTCAACACCATCAATCATTGGATATTCAAATGTATTATTAACTATGTGCTCTTGTGCTTCTTTAGTTAATAAAAACTCAAGTAGTTTTTTTGCATTATCAGGGTTTGGTGAAGTTTTAAGTACTCCTCCTCCACTAATGTTCATGTGAGTTCCTCTATCACCTTGGTTAGGGAAAAAAGGTAAAACATTTTTAGCAGCTGCTTGTTGCTCTGGACCTTTTTTTCCAGATAACATCAAAGCATAATAGTATGTGTTAGCTACTGCTAGATCAGCTTCACCTGCAGCTACAGCTAAAATCTGAGCTCTATCATTTCCTTTAGAGTCTCTAGCCATGTTAGCCACAACACCTTTTGCCCAAGAACAAGTTGCTGCTTTACCATTATTTTTTACTAATGATGCAACAAGAGATTGGTTATAGATATTGTTAGATTTTCTTATAACAACTCTACCTTTCCATTTTGGATCAGCAAGACCTTCGTAAGTCATACCGTTAAGTTCATTTGCGTTTACTCTTTCTGGTGAGTAATACATAATTCTTGCTCTCTTAGCTATTCCAGTCCATTTAGCAGTTCTAAAATTTGCTGGAACTGCAGCTTTAATTGCAGCAGTCATAGAATTTTGGAACATTCCTTTTGCAGCGAAAGCTCCTAATCTTCCTGCGTCAGCAGTAATATAAAGGTCAGCCTTTGAATCAGTACCTTCTTCAGTAATTCTTTTTTGAAGAGCTTTATCTTTACCAGATACAACGTTTACTTTAATTCCAGTTTTGGCTGTAAATTTTTCATAAAGTTGAATATCTGAATCGTAATGTCTTGCACTGAATACATTAACTTCAGCAGCAAACGTCATGTTTGCAAATAAAGCCATGAAAAATGCAATAATTGTAATTTTTTTCATTATTATTTCCTGTTTTTATTGGTTATTTAGTTTGGAATGCTTATTATTAGCATTGCGAATGATTATCAATCGCATTAAATGTCGCAGTTTGTATGGTTTAATTAAGATAATATCAGGATAAGCAAATTACTCACAAAAGACAGGGAGATAACAAAACCTGTAAAAAAATTACAATACATTAAGGTAACTGTGCGATTTCTAATCCTTCTTTTTCTTACAAAGGGCTTATCATCAAGATCTGAAATATCTCTTTCACCAATAACTTTATAATCATAAGTCCAACGCCAAATAGAATTACCAAATCTCTTATCGCTGTTATTATAATAGATAATCCAAGCAACAATATATTGATGAGAAATATAGAAAATGATTAAAAGTATTCCACTTAAGATCATTTAAATATTAGAACATATTTAAAGTTTAAGTAAAGACTAATTAAAACTGTTCAGATTCTGTAGAGCCTGCCATAGCAGTTGTAGAGCTTTTTCCGCTACTTATAGTGTTTGAAACTGCATCAAAATAAGATGTCCCAACTTCTCTTTGGTGTTTAACACTTGTGTATCCATCCTTCTCTCTAGCAAACTCAAGTTCTTGGATTTTCGAATAAGCAGTCATTCCTTCTGTTTTATATTTTTCTGCAAGTTCAAAAACTGCAATATTTTGAGTATGAAATCCAGCAAGGGTAATAAATTGAAACTTATAACCCATCTCACTAATCTTTTGTTGGAATGTTGCAATCTCAGCATCTGATAAATGCTTCTTCCAATTGAACGAGGGAGAGCAATTGTAAGCTAATAATTTACCAGGAAACTTTTCATGAATTGCATCTGCAAACTTTTTTGCTTCCTCAAGATTTGGTGTTGCAGTTTCACACCAGATTAAATCTGAATAAGGTGCGTAGGCTAAACCTCTTGAGATAGCCTGCTCAATTCCATGCTTAACATAATAAAAACCCTCTGGAGATCTTTCACCTGTTAAAAATGGTTTATCATTTTCATCAAAGTCATTGGTAATCAATTTTGCAGCATTAGCATCAGTTCTTGCTAAAATTATTAATGGTACATCTGCAATATCAGCAGCAAGTCTTGCAGCTTTTAAATTTTTAATCATAGTACCAGTTGGAACTAAAACTTTTCCACCCATGTGACCACATTTTTTTTCACTAGCTAATTGATCTTCGAAGTGAACTCCAGCAGCTCCTGCTTTAATGAATTTTTTTGTTAATTCAAAAACATTTAATGGACCACCAAATCCTGCTTCACCATCTGCAATAATTGGTAGCATATAATCTGTTCTATCTTTTGATTGCATATCACCATCGTGTAATTCCATATGCTGAATTTGATCTGCTCTTATTAAAGCATTGTTCATTGATTCGACTAATTTTGGGGCACTATCATATGGGTATAGAGATTGATCGGGATACATTTCACCAGCAGTGTTTGCATCAGCTGCTACTTGCCATCCACTTAAATAAATTGCTTTTAATCCAGCTTTAGCATGTTGAATAGCGTGGTTTCCAGAGAGTGAACCCAATGTATTAATATAATTTTCTGAATTTAATAGATCCCATAATTTTTTAGATTGATGCTTACACATCGAATATTCAATTTTGATAGAACCTCTTAATCGTTCTACTTCTTCTGAAGTGTAGTCTTTTTTAATTCCTAAAAATCTTTTTAAATCGTATGAAACTTTAGCTTCTGAGCTCATAGGTGGGTCTTTCTAGATTATGTATTAAGAAAATTAAATCGTGTATAAATTAACAGTAAGAGGACTTATTTTTTTTCACTAAATTCTTGAGTGAATTCATTCATCCCACTAGAACCCCAATCACAATGATCGTCTCTTAGGTAAATACCTGATTGACTAAATTGATTCTGATTGTTGTTTTCATTAATTTCTCTTTGATTTTCTTGGTTTTTATTTATGTTTTTATCGTTCATGTAAACTTTATAATTTACTAAATTTACAAAATCTAATTAAATCGTTAAAAACCTTGTAAAACATAGAAACTTATTGTAAATTTAAATTTACAAAATTTACAAATAGAGCTTATGAGTCAAATTGATTTAAAAATTGGTCCAAAAATAAAGGCTTTTAGAAGACAGTTAGGACTGCAAGCTAACAAACTTTCAGAAGAACTAGGTATTTCTCCAAGCTATTTAAACTTAATTGAAAGTGGAAAAAGAAAAATAGATGGAGATTTATTACTTAAGGTTTGTGAAAAATTAAATATCCAACTCTCAGACTTAACATCAAAATCAGATGTTAATTTAGAAAATACTATTTCAGAAATTCTAGATGATAAATTATTTGAAGACCTAGATATTCTTGGTCCTGAAGTTAAAGACCTTGTCGGAACAAACCCAAAGATAGGTAGGGCCCTTGTTAGGTTGGGAGATATTCTTAAAAAGAAAGATCACGAACTAATTAATAAAATAGAAAAAATTTCAGGAAAAATAGTTGATAATAGAAAAAACTCTTTTCCTGGTGAGGTAATATCTGACTTTCTTCAAGAACATAAAAACTATTTTCCAAAATTAGAAGAGTTTGCAAATAAAGTTTTTGATAAAATTCAAAAAAATAATAGGACAAGATATATTGCCTTATGTGAATATTTAAATAAAGAATATTCAATTACAGTTAAAGATATTTTACCAGAAGAAGGAAAGCCATTTTCTAAAATCTATAATAAAAATAAAAAAGAACTTCTATTAAGTGATTATAGTTCATTGGAAACAAAAAAACTTCATGCAGCAGCTCAAATTGCACAAGAAGGTGCAATGAAAGATATTGATAATTACCTGTCAAAATTTTCTTTTCCTTCAGAAGAGTCTGAAAAGTTAACTAAGGTTGCTTTATTAAATTATTGTGGTGCTGCAATTTTAATGCCCTACAAACCTTTTCATGCTGAATGTAAAAAATTAAAATATGACTTAGAGTTATTACAAAATACATTTGCAACTTCCTTTGAACAAGTTGCTCACCGTGTAACATGCTTACAAGATCCAAAATTACCTGGAATTCCTTTTCACATGCTAAGAGTTGACATGGCAGGAAATATCTCAAAAAGATTTTCATTATCAGGAATTGATATACCAAGATATGGCGGTGCATGTCCTAGATGGAATGTTTATTCAGCATTCACGCGACCTGGTGTAATTCAAGCAGCTGTTAGTAAAATGACCAATGGTGAAAAATATGTTTGTATTGCAAGAACAGTTGAAAAAGGTGTAGGACGTTTTGGTCAATCAAAAAGTATATTATCAATTGGTCTTGGTTGTGATGCAAAATACGCAAAAGATTTTGTGTACACTGAAAACATTAATGTTAGTGACAAAACAACTGAAATACCTATCGGTGTATCTTGCAGAACTTGTGATAGATTGGATTGTCCACAAAGAGCTTTTCCACCTTTACATAAAAAATTTGATGTGGATATTAATTCTAGAGGTGTTTCAGTTTATGTTAATGATAATTCTAATTAACTAAGACTTCCAATCACCGATTTTACTAAACAAAAAGTTCCTAAAAGCAGTAATTCTTGCAGTATTCTTAAGTGATTGAGGGTAGACAAAGTGAGCCTCTGTTATGGGCCCTTCTGAATTAGGAAGTACTTTTATTACATTGTTTGAATTTGAAACTAAATATTCAGGAAGCGCTGCTAGACCTACACCAGCTTCAACGGCTAAAAGTAAACCCATGACACTATTAACTTTCATTACTGGTTTTCTTTTTTTAGCATCTTTAATTCCAAGTTTTAAAGCCCAATCTGGATCATAGACTGGAGATGGTGCTCCTTTACCAAAAGAAATAAATTTATGTTTATTTAGGTCTGTGATTGTTTTTGGCATTCCATATTTTTCTAAATACTTATTAGATCCATAAATATAATATTTAATATCTACTAATTTTTTTTGAATATAATTAAGCTGCTTAGGTCTTCTCATAAAAATACCTATATCTGCTTGTCTTGTACTTAAGTCTAATTCTTTATCATCAAAAATTAATTCAATTTCAATTTCTGGATTTAAAGTCATAAACTCTTGAATACGAGGTGTTAGCCAGTGAGTACCAAAACTTCTTACTGTTGTAATAGTTAATTTTCCAGTTGGTTTATTTTTTTGATCTCCAAGTGTCGACTCAACTTCTTTTAATTTACTAATTACATCGTGAGCTGTCTTAAATAAATATTCACCATTCTCAGTTAAAGTAAGACCTCTTGCGTGTCTCTCGAAGAGTTGTACTTTAAGATCCAGTTCTAATGATTGAATTTGTCTACTTATTGCAGATTGACTTAAATTTAAGTTTATTGTTGCGTTAGTAAAGCTGCCTGCTTCTGCAACTGCATGGAATATTTTTAATTTATCCCAATCCATCTATTTATTTAAATCTACCAAAACTCTTCCTGAAATTTCACCCTTTAAAATTTTTGGATATGTTTCTAATAATTCGTCTAAACTTACAGTTAAGATTGATTTTTCAAGAACTTCAAAATCAACAAGCTTTGCTGCTTCTGCCCAAATAAATTCTCTTCTTTTAATACTACAATTTGCTGAATCCATTCCCCAAACTTTAATTCCCCTTAGCATGAATGGTAATAAATTTGTATTTAGTTCATTACTATTTGCATTACCACAAACAGCTATAATTCCATTTGATCTAGTTTGAGCTATTGCGTTGGCTAAAATTTTACCTCCTACAGTATCAACAACACCATCCCACAATCCTTTATCAATAGGTCTTGGATCTTTGTCAAAATCAGCTCTATTAACAACATTTTTTGCTCCTAACGATTTTAAATAATCTGTTTTAGAATCTTTTCCTGTAACAGCTGTTACATTGTATCCTAATTTAGTAAGAGCCATTACCGCTACACTTCCTACCCCACCAGTAGCTCCAGTAACTAATACATCATTTACTTTATCGCCTAATAAAATTTCTTCTCTAGCTTGAATAGCAAAAGCACTCATTAAAGATGTAAAACCAGCTGTTCCCAACATCATAGCCTGTTTACTAGTTAGGTTTGAAGGTCTCTTAACTAAAAAATCAGCATTAACTTTTGCAATCTGAGAGTATCCACCAAAAAAAGCTTCTCCAACTCTCCATCCAGTCAAAATTATTTCATCACCAGTTTTAAATTTTTTATTTTCACTTTCAAGAACGGTACCTGAGAAATCTATACCTGGAATATGTGGAAATTCTTTAACAAGACGACCACCATTTTTCAAAATCATTCCATCTTTATAGTTTAAATCTGAATAATCTACTTTAACAGTAACATCACCATGCTTTAAAAATGATTTATCTATTGATTTTACTTCTCGTGTAAAATTTTCACCCTCTTGATTAATAACTAGTGCTTTAAAATTATCTGACATGTTATTTCCTCCTTGCGAGAATTACTTACTAATAAATCTTAAGTATCTATTTTGAATACTAAGATCTTCTTTAAATTGTCCTAAGAAATAATTTGTAACTGTTGTTGCAGTTTCTTTCTTAATACCTCTCATAGTCATGCATTGATGAGTTGAATCGATTGTTACTGCTACACCTTTTGCATCTAAAGATTCCATTATTGTTTTAGCAATTTGCATTGTAAGTCTTTCTTGAGTTTGTAATCTTTTTGAAAAAACTTCAACAACTCTAGCAAGTTTGCTTAATCCCACAACTCTTTCGTTTGGAATGTATGCAACATGTGCAATTCCAATAATTGGAGCCATATGATGTTCGCAATGACTTTGTACAGAGACATTTTTTTGTACAACCATATCATCATAACCTTCAACATCTCCAAAAGTTTTATCTAAAATTTTATTAGGGTCTTCTGAGTATCCATTAAAATATTCTTTGTATGCTTTAACAACTCTTTTTGGAGTTTCTAATAATCCTTCTCTACTAGGATCTTCACCCATCCAAGTTAAAATAGTTTTAAAAGCCTCTTCAGCTTCTTTATCAGAAACTTTTTTGGTATCTAAAATCTTGCTATCTGTTTCTTCAACTAATTTCATAAGGCAAGTTTATACAGTAAATCCTTGTTTTTAAAATATTTAATATATTGTTCAATATGCTACATAATCACCTAGATATGTTTAAAAAAAGAGAAAATATAGTCGAAATTGAAGAGGGAAAACTCCTTTCACCAAAATTTGATAATGACGGGTTAATTCCAGTCATCACAATGTGTTCAAAAACTAAAGATGTTTTGATGCATGGATACATGAATGTTGAGGCTTTTAAAAAAACTATTGAAACTAAAGAGGCTCATTACTTTAGTAGATCTAGACAGCAAATTTGGCACAAAGGTAAAACTAGTGGCTTCACTCAAAAAGTAAAAGAAATTAGAATTGATGATGATCAAGACTCAATCTGGTTAACTGTAGATATTGGTGATGGTTCAAGCTGTCACGTAGGTTATCGATCATGTTTTTATAGATCCATTCCACTTGGTCCAATTGAAAATGGTAGAGAAGTTGAAATGAAATTTGAAGAAAAAGAAAAATCTTTTGACCCTGAAGTTGTTTACAAAGGCCAACCAAATCCTACGAAAATATAATGAGTGATAATCAAAAAAATGTTCTAGGTGAAGATCTAGAAGAATGTTCTAACGATCCTTTAACAGGATGGCACCGTGATGGTTGTTGCAGTACTGATGAAAATGATCACGGCGTTCATACGGTTTGTGCAAAGGTAACAACAGAATTTTTAGAATGGTGTAAAGAAGCTGGCAACGATTTAATAACCCCTCATCCTGAGTTTGGGTTTCCAGGACTAAAAGCTGGAGATGGTTGGTGTGTTTGTGCTAGTTGGTACGCAAGAGCTGTTGATGCTGGCAAAGGTTGTCCTGTTTATTTGAAAAGAACACATGAAAAAACCTTAAAACTAGTTTCTATGGAAAATCTAAAGAAACATGCAATAGATCTTTCATAAAATAGATAATACAACTCTTACTTATTTTTTTATTACATACTATTATTGCTTAAAATAATTTACATTAATTTTAACAATTATTGTTATGGAAATAGTCACAAAAATTGCTCCAATTATTTTAGCTATAATTATGTTGGGACTTGGACTTGGCCTCTCAATTAAAGATTTCACAAGAGTATTAAAATACCCAAAAGATTTTTTTGTAGGATTTATTTGTCAATTAATACTTTTACCAATAGTTGCTTTCTGTATAGCGATAGCACTTAATTTATCAGCACCAATTGCAATTGGTTTAATGATAATAGCTGCAGCTCCAGGGGGAGTGACATCCAATGTGTTAACAAAATTTGCAAACGGTGATGTAGCGCTATCTATCACCTTAACCGCTGTTGTAAGTTTACTTAGTGTTTTATCAGTTCCATTTATAGTTATTACATCGGCAAATTTACTGGATGTTACTATTTTAACTGATATTTCAATGACTGGTATTGCATTGAAAATGGCACTAGTTGTTACAGTACCTGTAATTATTGGAATGATTATTAGAAGTTTTGCAGAAAACTTTATTTCGTCAAAAATTAATATCATTAATAAATTAACGGGTTGGCTATTTGTAGTTGTTTTTGCAGCAATTTGGGTTGAAGAAAAAGATAATATTTTTACTTATTTAGCACAAGCAGGCTTTGCAGTTTTAATTTTAAATGTTGTAATGATGACGTTAGCTTATTTTATTGCTAAAAAATTTGTATCTGGAATTCCTCAACAAAAATGTATTGCATTAGAGTGTGGTTTACAAAACGGGACTTTAGCAGTGTTTGTTGCAACATTAATTTTTGATGATATTGCATATGTAGTTCCAACAGGTGCGTATGCACTATTGATGTATATAACTGGTTTTATCTTTATTTATATTTTAAGAAAATCTAATTAGTTTATAATTTTCAACTGATTAAAAGTTCTAGAAACAAAATTACTTAAAGATAATATATTTTGATCTTGTAATCTTTGAGCTATTTTAAAGCCTTCACCCCTCATGTTAATAGTAATTAAATTCTTTTCATTAATTTGAAGAAGGTCTTTTTTTATCAAACTTTTTAATTTTCTAATAACTGTTGATCTTGGAATTCCTGTTATCTCAGCAAGAGACATTGCGTTAACTCCTCTTTCATCAGACCCTTGAATTGAAATTTGATATTTTTTTCTATCAAATTCCTTTACTCTAAAAATTCTATTCTCAGCTGCATTAATTAAAACTATAACTCCAATGGTAAAAGTTTCTAAGTCTCCAAGTTCTTTTCTCCATCTGTTAGTAAAAATGAATAAGAACTTATAAAATTGATACCAGACAAAAGAAAAGTTTTTTTTAATTAAATCTAAAATTTCTGTAGATTGGTAAGCTATCTTGACAATTTTTTCTTCTTCAAGAATTTTATTAAACTCATACAATACAGTAGTCATATTCTTTAAAGTTAAATTTGCTTGAGATGTAGTAAAAGCTGTTCTAGTTATAAAAATTTTTTTACCCTTTTTTTTAATGACATCTGCTTTTTCTAGTTCTTCAACTTTTCTTCTTACGCTCTCTTTTGGAATTTGAAGATCTTTTGAAATATCACTGATATTAATTTTATCTACTTCTAATGATTTATCCTTATAGAATGTATCATAATCAACTATTAACCCATTTCTTCTAAAGAATATGAAGTCTTTGTTAATTATGTAAATTAAAATTATATATTTATCTATATCTGCATAGTTTTCGTAGGCCCCAATCAGCCAACTATTTATCCATTTGTAATAATGTGGTGCTAATCTACTAAAGTGTTTATCAATTACTTTGAAGATTATTTTTTCATCAATTTGAGATGATATACTTGGTATAGCGTTCATAATTTTTAAAAGACCCAATTTGAACAATCAATATGTAAGAGTTAACCCATTTTGGACATTTGGATTATTTTAATTTCTCATAAAAGATGATTTGTTCATATCTATGAGTACTGAAAAAATAATTACAACAGAAGCTAATGATCTTCCTCCTTTAGAGACCCTTGAAATGAGTGAGGAAGTTTCATCATCTGGAAGAGTGGATATAAATATTCTTCTAAATAGAGCTAGAAAAGAAAAAGAAAAAGAAAATTTAACAAACCTAGTTTTTGTTGGATTAACGCTCTCTCTGATTTTTGTTGTTGGTCTTATTTTATCTTTTTAGCTACATATTTCCATACTTAGGCCCACCACTTCCTTCAGGTGTAACCCAAGTAATGTTTTGAGAAGGTTCTTTAATATCACAAGTTTTACAATGAATACAATTTTGTGAGTTTATAACAAATTTATTTACACCATTTTCATTTTGAACTTCATAAACGCCTGCAGGACAATATCTTTGTGCAGGTTCGTCAAATTTTTCTAATGTATAACTTATCGGTAAGTTTGGATCTTTCAGCTGTAAATGTACAGGTTGATTATCGGTATGATTAGTTCCTGTTAAATAAACTGAACTTGTTTTATCAAATGTAATAACATTATCTGGCTTAGGATAATCAATTTTTGGCATTTCACTTGCTGGTTTTAAAGTTTCATGATCAGCATGCTTGTGTCTTAAGGTAAAAGGTAATTTTCCTCTAAATAATATTTGATCAATTCCAGTATATATTATTCCAAGAATTAAACCCCAGCTAAAACTTGGTTTAACATTTCGGGCAGTATGCAGTTCTTCATAAACCCAACTTTTTTTAAATTTATCTTCATAAATTGATAAATCTTGTTTTTCTTTTAAATGTTCATTTATTGTTTCTGCAGCAATCATTCCACTTTTCATTGCAGTGTGTGATCCTTTAATCTTAGGCATATTTAAAGTTCCTGCATCACAACCAATTAATAAAGCACCAGGCATAAACATTTTAGGTAAACTTTGAATTCCGCCTTCAATTAAAGCACGTGCACCATAAGAAATACGTTTTCCACCTTCAATTATTTTTTTAATTGCAGGATGAGTTTTAAATCTTTGAAATTCATCAAACGGTGAAAGATGTGGGTTTTTGTAATCAAGACCAATTACATAACCTAAAAAAACTTGCTTGTTTTCTGCATGGTAAATAAAGCTTCCACCATAAGTATTATTATCAAGTGGCCAACCTGCCGTATGCATTACCATTCCCTCTTCATGATTTTGTTCACTAATTTCCCAAATTTCTTTAAATCCAATTCCATATTGTTGAGGATCTTTACCTTCTGATAAATTATATTTTTCTATTAATTGTTTTCCAAGATGTCCCCTGCATCCTTCAGCAAAAACGGTAACTTTTCCTAAAAGCTCTATGCCTGGTTCAAAGCCATCTTTTTTATTCCCATTTTTATCAACACCCATATCTTGAGTTGCAACTCCCTTAACTGATCCATCATCATTATATAAAATTTCACTTGCGGGAAATCCTGGAAATATTTCAACACCTAAAGTTTCTGCTTGTTCTGCTAACCATCTACATAGGTTTGCTAAACTGATTATGTAATTATTGTGATTTTGTTGAACTGAAGGCAATAGCCAAGTAGGCCAGCTTAATGATTTTGATTTTCCTAAAAATAAGAATTTTTCTTTAGAAACCTTAGTTTTTATAGGTGAATTAAGTTCTTTCCAGTTTGGTAATAACTCATCTAAAGCTCTAGTTTCAAACACATTACCACTTAAAATATGCGCACCAATCTCTGAGGCTTTTTCAAGTAAACATACATTTAATTCTGGATCTAATTGCTTAAGTTTAATTGCCGTAGATAGTCCTGAAGGACCACCCCCAACGATTACCACATCATAATCCATTGCTTCTCTAGGCATATCTTGAATTTTTACAGTACTGATTATTTTTGTATACTATTTAATTTATTCAATTCTTCTAAGAATTGAGGTAACGCCTCAAATAAGTCTGCTTCCAGACCATAATCTGCGACACTAAATATTGGTGCTTCACCATCTTTATTTATAGCAACGATAATTTTGCTTTCTTTCATTCCAGCTAAATGCTGAATTGCTCCAGAAATTCCAACTGCAATATATAAATCAGGTACAACGACTTTACCAGTTTGACCAACTTGGTGTTCATTACTAATATAACCCGCATCGACTGCTGCACGTGATGCACCAATCGCAGCATTAAGCTTATCTGCAATATCAGTTATTAATTTAAAATTCTCTCCATTTTGCATTCCTCTTCCACCAGAAACTACAATTCTGGCAGTACCAAGTTCAGGTCTGTCTGACTTAACTTCTTCTCTTTTAATAAATTTTGATAATGTAAACTCTTCAGTAGCTTCAATTTTTTCTATTGGGGCAGAGCCACCAGAAGTTTCACAAGGTTCAAAAGATGTTGGTCTAATTGTTATACATTTTTTTGCATCAGTACTTTTTACTGTAGCAAATGCATTACCCGCATAAATAGGTCTTATGAATGTATCAGCTGATATCACTTTAGTAATATCACTTACTTGAGATATATCTAAGTTTGCTGCTATTCTTGGCATTAAATTTTTACCAAATGTATTTGCAGAACTTACAATATGAGAATAATTTTCTGAAACTTTTACAACTAGTGGTGCAAAGTTTTCTGCTAAATAGTTTTCATAGTGAGGAGCTTCAGCATGTAATACTTTTTTAACAGCTGGCATTTCAGATAATGATTTAGCAACATCTCCACAATTATTTCCAATTAATAGGACATGTACATCTCCATCCATTTGTGATGCTGCAGTAATTGCGTTTAATGTAAAAGGTCTTACTTCTTTATTATTATGCTCTGCTATTAATAAAACTGACATTATATTACCTTTGCCTCATTTTTAAGTTTACTAACTAACTCGGCAACACTTGCAACTTTAATTCCTGCTTTTCTTTTTGGTGGTTCTTCTACTATAATTTGTTGAACCCTAGGTGTGGTATCAACTCCTAAGTCAGCAGCTGTTAAAATTTCCAAAGGTTTTTTTTTCGATTTCATAATATTTGGTAGTGAAGCATAACGTGGCTCATTTAATCTTAAATCACATGTCACAATAGCTGGTAGATTAACTTCAATTGTTTCTAATCCTTCGTCAATTTCCCTTGTTACTTCTAAAGTTCTGTCTTTTATTTCAATTTTTGATGCAAATGTTGCTTGAGGCCAATTCAATAAAGCACTTAACATTTGACCTGTTTGATTACAGTCATCATCAATTGCTTGTTTACCCATAAAAACTAGATCAGGTTTTTCTTTTTCAACAATTTTTTGTAGTGCTTTTGCTACGGCTAATGGCTCAACAATTCCTTCAGTTTTGATTAAAATTCCTCTATCAGCACCAACTGCCAAAGCTTTTCTAACAGTTTCTTGTGATTTTTCCTCACCGACTGTAATTGCAATAATTTCTGTTGCCTTACCTGCTTCTTTAATTTTTACAGCTTCCTCAATCGCATTATCATCGGGTGGATTGCTCGACATTTTTACATTATCAGTAACAACACCAGTTCCATCCTCTTTAACTCTGACTTGAACGTTGTAATCAATTACTCTTTTAACAGCGACTAATATTTTCATTATGCTCTCAATAAATTATTTTCAGGATCGTAAGGACTCTCGTCTAATATAGTAGCATCGTACATTTTTCCTAAAATATCAATTTTCAATTTTTGACCAGTTGTCGCAACATCAGGGTTCACCATTCCTAATGCAATAGATTTACCCAGTCTAAATCCAAAATCTCCTCCTGTTGCACGTCCAACAACTTTATTGTTTTCATAAATTGGATTATTTCCCAATACATCTGCATCTTCAACATTGTGAATTTCCATAGTAACCAGTTTATTTTTAAAACCTTTTTCTCTCCACTTATTAAGTGCTTCTAAGCCAATAAAGTTTCCTTTATTAGGATGTATAAATCTATCTAGTCCAGATTCGTAAGGTGAATATTCAATTGATAATTCTGTCCCAACAAGTTTATAAGATTTTTCAAGTCTTAAACTATTCATTGCTCTAATTCCATAAGGCTTAAGACCTAAATCTTTTCCAGCTTCCATTAATTTATCAAATATATGGTTTTGGTATTCAATTGGATGATGAAGTTCCCAACCTAATTCACCAACAAAGTTTACTCTCATAGCATTCACTGGCGCATTTCCAACATTCACATTTTTAGCACTCAACCATTTAAAGTTTTCACCAGAAAAATCATCGCTGGAAACTCTTGTCATTAATTCTCTAGCCTTTGGACCAGACACAACTAGCACACCCATACTATTAGTTAGATTTTCAAATTGAACTGTCCCATCATTTGGCATCCATTTTTGAATCCAGTCATGGTCTAATCTTTGGTTCGCTCCTGCAGAAACTAAATAGAAACTGCCTGGAGCTTCTCTCATTATTGTAAATTCAGAATGCACTCCTCCTTTAGTATTAAGGGCGTGACATAAACCAATTCTTCCTATTTTTTTTGGAAGTTTGTTTGCTACTAAATAATCTAAAAATTCTTCAGCACCAGATCCTTTAATTCTACATTTTGCAAATGCAGTCATATCTAAAAGACCCACATTTTCTTTTACATTTTTACATTCTTTTTTTATTGCTTCAAACCACTTGGATCTTCTAAAAGACCAATCATCTTTTTGTTCCATTCCATCTACTGCAAAGAAATTAGGTCTTTCCCAACCAAATTTTTGCCCAAAAACAGCACCTAATGCTTTCATTCTATCATAGCAAGGTGATGTTCTTAATTCTCTAGCAGCACCTCTTTCTTCGTCTGGATAATGAACTTTAAATACATGGTTGTAAGCTTCTTCATTTTTTTCTTTTAAATAAGATTTTGTTGCATAATCACCAAATCTTCTTGGGTCAACGCCAAGCATATCAACCGTTGGTTCTCCATCTACAATCCATTCAGCAAGTTGCCATCCTGCACCACCTGCTGCAGTAATACCAAAACTATGTCCTTCATTTATCCAAAAATTTTTAAGTCCCCACGCCGGTCCTACGATTGGGTTTCCATCAGGTGTGTAACAAATTGCTCCGTTATAAACTTTTTTTACACCCACTTCTCCAAAGGCTGGAACACGATGAATTGCGCCTTCTATATGTGGAGCAAGTCTATCTAAATCTTCTTGAAATAATTCATACTCAGAATCTTTTGATGGTCCATCAACATAACAAGCTGGAGCACCATCCTCATAGGGTCCTAATATTAAACCACCTGCTTCTTCTCTCATGTACCATCTACTATCACTATCTCTTAAAACTCCCATCTCTGGTAAGCCTTCTTTTTTTCTTTTTAAAATATCTGGGTGTGCTTCTGTCACAATATATTGATGCTCAACAGGTATGGCAGGAATATCTAAACCAACCATTTTTCCAGTTTGTCTTGCAAAGTTTCCTGAACAAGAAATTACATGTTCACATTCAATGGCTCCTTTGTCAGTTTCAACAGTCCATCCATCTTTAGTTTGTTTAATTCCAACTACAGACGTGTTTCTATAAATCTCTGCACCCATATTTCTTGCACCCGTAGCCATTGCTTGGGTTAAATCAGCAGGTTGAATATATCCATCCTCTGGATGTTGGATTGCTCCAAGTAAATCATCCGTACGACATAAAGGCCAAATTTCTTTTACCTGATCTGGAGTTAAAAATTTTACATCAACACCTATAGTTTGTGCCACTCCTGCATATTGATGATACTCATCCATCCTATCTTTAGTGCTTGCTAAACGAATATTTGAGACAACACTGAAGCCAACATTTTGTCCTGTCTCTTCTTCTAATTTTTTGTAAAGATCAACTGCATACTTATGAAGCTGTCCAACTGAATAACTCATATTAAATAATGGAAGCAGACCTGCTGCGTGCCAAGTTGATCCTGAAGTTAATTCTTTTCTCTCGACAAGAACAACATCAGACAAACCTTTTTTTGCCAAGTGATAAAGAGCACTAACCCCTACTACACCACCACCAACTACAACAACTTTAGCTTTAGATTTCATTAATCCGATTCCTACTATTTTTTTATTATTAACGAAACAAAATTCGTTTAGTTATTAGCTTAAACTGAAGATCCAAGAGGCATTGGTGCGGAGACCATTGTGGTCAGCCAACAGTCCTTGAGGGGACCATTTTTTGTATATTTTTCAACTGACCAGTTGAATTTATAATAGACCTTATCTCTATCAAGAACTGTTACTTCAAAAAGAGCAGTTAAATCATCAGATTTTATCTCCACAACCTTATGGTCCAAGTGATTAAGAAGCATCACATAAGACTTTCCTTTTATCATCTTTTTAAATCGATCTAAAGGACCTGTATTTTTTTGATTATTTGGGTGTGCAAATTCCCAAGTCTGCTCAATTCCATTATCTTTTTTTGGATTATCATTCTGTTTTAAACTTCTTAATTGGATTTTGACAACTTGATAAGGTTCAATCCCATTATTAGGCTTAACTAATTCAGCAAATGATGGAGATGTTAAAAATAAAGTAATTAAAATTACTTTATATATTTTGTGCAGTTGTTCTGACGTCTTCCAAAAATTGTTCTCTTTTTTTATCACTAACAAACGGTACAGCAAAATATCTTCTGTAAACAATATTATAAATGCCACACATGTGAAATACCCCTCTTTTTAATCTTCTTATAGGCAGGTTTAAAAAGAAGGTTGTAATAGCAAGCCTTGGTGATCCATAAGTACAAAAAATTATAGCTTTTTTATCTTTTAAATTTCCCATTGGATAACCATAATTTCCAACTAATTTTTTAAATGTAAATGCCCATGGTGGTGACAAAACTTTATCTATCCATCCCTCCACAATTGCTGGCATTCTAAAGTTCCAAATAGGTGCAATTAGAACAATGGTATCACACTTCTCAATACGTCTACGATGATCTAGAACATCTTCACCAGCTTGTTCACCTGCAAAAACAGGGTTAAATTTTTCCTTATATAGGTCTACGCAATCAACTGAATGACCGTTTGCTTCAACCGTTTTTATAAATGTATCTCTAATAGCAGCGTTAAAAGATTTTTCGTTATAATGACCGTATAAAAGAAATATTTTTTTCATTTGTGTATTTTTAAACTAGTTCTATAAGAAAGCCATGAAAAATTTTTATGTAATTGAAGGTGAGCATACCAACCCTAACGAGATTGAAACAATACTAAAGAATACTAAAAAAAAATATGGTCCTTTTGAAGAGCAAGAAGCTACCCAAATTGCCCAAGGGTTAATTCAAAAAAATATAGATGATTTTTATCATCGAGCATGGGTAGTCGGTTCTGACAATTTAGCTAAATAAAACCCAACAAACATTGTAACTACAAATACAGCTGAATTAATATTTAATAAAGCTAAAGATGCTATCGCAGGTCCAGGACATAAACCTGCCAAACCCCATCCTGCTCCAAAAAGTGAAGAGCCAATAATTAACTTTTTATTTATCTCTTTATTAGTTGTGTAATTAAAGCTTTTAGCAAAAATAGGTTTTTTATTATTTTTAAATAAGTGAAAAAATGGAGAAGATATAATTAGGGCTCCGATCATCACAAATACTAAAGATGGGTCCCAATCTCCAAAAATATTTAAGAAACCTAAAACTTTAGCAGGATCAATCATTTCTGAAACAGTAAGACCAATTCCAAATATTATCCCACAAACTAAAGATATAATTTTACTCATACTAAGTTTTTTACCAAAACAGTTAAAATTCCAACAATCATGAAGGTTATTGTTGCAATAATCGACCTTAAAGAAAATCTGCCCATTCCACTAATTCCATGACCACTAGTACACCCCCCACCAATTCTTGTGCCAACACCAACCAATAAACCTGCTACTGCTAATAAATAAAATGAGTTTGAAATTGAAATATTAATTTCTTGAGATGTAAAAAATTTATATAAAATAGGGCCAATTATTAACCCTGCTATAAATAAAAAATTATCAAATCTATTATTTTTTGAAGTTAAAAAATTACTAGCAATTCCACTTATCCCAATTAGTCGACCATTAAATACAAAGAAAATAACTACAGCTAAGCCAATTAAGGAGCCACCTAGAAATGCATAGATTGGAGTAAAGTTAACTATATTCATTTAACTTTGTAACACTGGAAAAGCTGGGTTTATATTTAAAAAAAGCTTTTGATATTCCATTTTCGTGCATCTATTTTCAATATATTCAATATTATTACTCTCTACTAATTCTTTAGCATCAATACTTTTAATTCCAAGTTGTAACCAAAGAACTTTAGCTCCAATTTTAACACTCTCTTCTGCATACTTGTTAGCCTCTGCTGATGGTCTAAACACATCCACAATATCAATGGGAGTTTTAATATCTTCAAGTTTTTCAAAAACCTCTTCTCCTAAAATCTTTTGACCTTTTGCACTTGGATTAACTGGAATAACTTTAAAGCCGTACTTTTGCATGTACTTCATGACTATCGTTGATGGTTTCTTATCATCCTTACTAACACCCACCATCGCTATTGTTTTATACTTTGAAAGAATTTCTTTTATTTTATCGCTCACTACTTATGCTTCCACTTGGGTTTTCTTTTTTCTAAAAACGCAGAAATCCCCTCTTTAGCATCCATAGCCATCATATTTTTAGTCATCATTTTACTTGTGTACGTGTAAGCTTTTCTTAATGGCATTTCTAACTGATTATAAAAAGTTTGCTTTCCAATTTTAATTGTAAGACTTGATTTTGAAGCAATAGTTTTGGCAACTTTTAACACTTCATTGTTTAATTTTGATTTAGAAAAATGATTATTAATTAGTCCAATTTCTTTTGCATAATTTGCTTTAATAGGATCTCCCGTTAACAGCATATGCATCATTCTTTTTCTATTAACTTTTCTGCTAACAGCTACCATCGGTGTACTACAAAATAAGCCTATATTTACTCCTGGTGTCGCAAATATTGCATCACTAGCACTATAAGCTAGATCACAACTCGCAACTAATTGACATCCTGCAGCAAATGCTGCCCCATGAACTTTTGCAATAACTGGCTTTTTTCCTTCAACTATTTGAAGCATTAACTTTGAGCAAAGATTGAAAAGTTTTTGATATTTTTCTCTTTTCTTTAATCCACTTACTTCTTTTAAATTATGACCCGCACTAAAACCTTTTCCAGACCCTTCAATAATTATTACCTTAATATTTTTGTCTTCATCTAGTTTTTTAAAGGCTTTAATTAAATCTTCTAAATTTTTAAATGAAAGTGCGTTATATGTTTTTGGCTCATTAATGATGATTGAAGCAATATCTTTATTTAAAAGTTTAACTTTAATATTACTTAAGTTTGCCATCTTCTCTCATTTTGGCTCTAATTTTTGTTGCAGAGATTTGTTGAATTTCTTCTGATAGAACAACTTCTTCTATTTTGTAACCAACCCCTCTTCCGTAACAAATATTAGTAATATTAGGAACCATCATTACTTTAAATCTGCCTTCAAATTCTGGGTTTAATTTTTCTTCAATATTCTTTTTAACTGTATCAAAATCAAATGGATTATCGTCAACACCCTGAACATCTCTTATTTGAATACAAACTTGACCCGTTTTTTTAACAATTTCTTGAAATAAAGCATAGTGACCATCATGAAATGGTTGCCATCTGCCAAGCATTTGTGCTGTCGGTTTTTTATTATCCCATTCGTAAGTCATTATTTTATCTCCTTTACTATTATTGGTGCCCAATGTTTAGCATCTTGAGTTGTAACCTGACAGTCAAATTTTTCAGGTTTAACAAACATCTTGTTAGTATCATCAAAACGTCCCTCTTTTATTGTATTTACCCAAACTATATAATCTGCAGGAAATAAACTTCTTGCTTCAGGCGTTGGGCAAACAAAGTCTGCAATAACATAATTTCCATCATCTTTTAATTTTTTTGCAAAATCTGCCATTCTTTTGGCTTGTCTTATTCTACCTTCTTCTGAAAAATCCCAATCATTAGCTTCTTTTCTAACTTCATCAGCATTAAGTCTTTTAGCATTTAGTGATGGGGCAATTTCATTTGCTAAAGTTGTTTTGCCAGATCCTGGAAGACCCATAATTAATATTATTTTCATTTTAAATTAAGTTTGTTGCAATCCATTTATGAAATTCATGTGTAGGGTTATCCATTATTGGTGAAAAATTTCCACCATTATATGCTGGTGAATTTCTACCTTCCTGCATGCCTTCTATGGCTTTTATATCTTCTGACATAACTTCTTTCCAAAATTCTGCATTTTTTTTTCTCATCTCAGTAAACTCAGTTCCATTCGCACTATCATCACCTACATAATACATCGTTAAATGTTCTTTAGTTTCACTAATAGACTTAGGTTCTAACCAAAAAACATAAAAATGATCCCTATGAAGACCAATCATTACATTTGGAAATAAAGCAATATACTCAGCTTTTTTTGACAGTTCTGTTGGCCAATTTGAAAAATTATTAAAAGTTTGATTTCCTTTAATGGGTTGATCGTATTTATTTGTACCTTGGCCAGCAAATCTATTTGGTAAACCTTGAATATGGTAATGGTCGCTAATATTTGAAACTTTATTTAATTCAGGATGAATCCAAGGCAAATGATAACTTTCACAATAATTCTCTATTGCAAACTTCCAATTACATTTAACATCAAGACTGAAATACCCATGATCTTTTGAGTGCTTAAGTAATTTTTGATCTTTCTTAGATATGAATTTTGACCATCTTTCCTCAAGAGGCTTGATATACTCATCAAACTCTAATTCATTACCATTTATATTGATAAATATTATGTCCATCCAAACTTTGGTTCTAACTTCCTTCAAATTACTTGATGATTTATCGAATTTTTCTGTCTCATGAACATTCAAGCCTCCAATATGAGGTGTTGCAACTAATTTTCCATCAAAATCGTAGGACCAGGAGTGATACGGACATCTTAAGACATTTTTTAAAGAACAAGGCTCATCTAAAAGCTTGAAGCCTCTATGGCTGCAAACATTATGAAATACTCTTATTTTTTTCCCTTTGTCTCTTAGAATAATAAGAGGGATACCTAGTAAGTTATAAGGTTGAGCGTCTCCTACATTTGGCACAGAACTTCCAACACCAATCACTGTCCATTTATCCTTGAAAATCCTCTCTCTTTCGATCGCTAGATAATCAGAGCTAGTGTAGCACTCGTTTGGTAATCCATGAGCTTTCTCGATGGGGTTCCCAACCACTCTAATTTTCTCTAAATCTAAGATCTTTGAAAGTTCAAGATTTTTAGGATCTTTAGACATTAAAAAAAATTATCACCAGCACAATTTTTGGCAACAAATATTTTTGTCCACAGGATGAATTTCTTTGACAGCATTTACAAAAAAGATAATCATCGGGAAAAATGAATTTTTCACTTGAGGTTGGACCTCAAACAGATCTTGATACATTGCCTCCCGTTAAGGATGTTTATGTAACTATGCTTCCAGGAGGAGATTATAAAGAGACAGCTGACCAGTCAGATGAGCTAGTTAAAAAAGGATTTAATCCAGTTCCACATTTTCCAGCACGATCAATTATGGATGATACTCAGCTTAAAGATTACATTGCAAGATGTAAAGATGTGGGTGTTAAACAAGCATTAGTTATTGGAGGAAGTAGAGAGCCAGTTGGAAAATTTGATAGTTCAATTCAAATTTTAGAGACAGGATTTTTTGATGGAATTAAAATAGGAATAGCAGGACATCCAGAGGGAAGTCAGGATATTTCTGATAAGGAATTAGAAAAGGCTATGATAGATAAAAAACCTTACGCCGACTATATAGTGACCCAGTGGTTATTAGAGAGTCAACCTATCGTAGATTTCATTTCTAAGCAGTCAGTACCAGTGCATGTAGGAATTACTGGGCCAATGAAAATAACTAGCTTGATTAAATTTGCTAATATTGTCGGGGCGAAAAATTCTATAAATTTTCTTAAGTCTAATTTTAGTAAGGCATTAGATTTATTGAAACCTAAAGACCCTAATGAATTAATTGGGAAAGTGAAAGAGTTTACTGGCAACTTCCACATTTATACATTCGGCGGCTTGAAGGAAACTAACAAGTGGTTGAAGGAGAACGGTTATGTCTAATGAATTTGACTATACTAAACTAAATCATGCTACTTCAGTTGATCAATCAGATCGTGAAGTACCATACAACTTAAGACAAAGTGGGCCTACAAAAGTTGAAATGTTAATTTCAACGAGAGTAAGAAAATCTCCATACTGGCATCTATCAATGGAAGCTGGTTGTTGGAGAGCAACTGTTTACAATCGTATTTATCACCCAAGAGGTTATGTAAAACCTGAAGATGGTGGAGCTATGGTTGAATATGAAGCAATTAAAAATCACGTTACAATGTGGAACGTTGCTGTTGAAAGACAAATTAGAGTTAAAGGTCCTGATGCAGAAAAGTTTACTGACTACGTTATAACTAGAGATGCAACTAAAATCTCACCAATGAGAGCAAGATATGTAATTTTATGCAATGCTTATGGTGGAGTTTTAAATGATCCTATTCTTCTTAGAATTTCAAAAGATGAATTTTGGTTCTCTTTATCAGACTCTGATATTGGAATGTATCTTCAAGGTGTTAATGCTGATGGAAGATTTGATTGTACAGTTGAAGAAATTGACGTTTGCCCAGTGCAAATTCAAGGTCCTAAATCAAAAGCTTTAATGAAAGACCTTTGTGGAGATCAAGTTGATTTTGACAATATGCCTTTCTATGGCTTAGCTGAAGTTAAAGTTGGCGGCAGAAGTTGTGTGATTTCACAATCTGGTTTCTCAGGTGAAGCTGGATATGAAATCTACTTAAGAGAAGCAACTAAATATGCTGATGATATGTGGAATGCTGTTCTTGCTGCAGGTAAAAAACATAGCCTAATGGTTATTGCTCCTGCTCACCACAGAAGAATTCAAGCTGGAATTCTTTCTTGGGGACAAGACATGGATCAACAACACAATCCTTTCCAGTGTAACCTTGGTTATCAAGTTTCACTATCTGGTAAAGGTGAGTGGGATAAAAAAGCTGACTATGTTGGTAAAGCTGCACTAGAGAAAATGGGCGCAGAGCTTAAGGATGGGAAAAAACCTTACAAACTTCAGTTAGTAGGTCTTGAGTTGGGTGGAAAACCAATTGAAGAATATGCTCCTGATTTTTGGTTAGTGTCACCTGAGAGTGGTGGAGATCCTGTAGGATTTATTACATCACCTTGGTATCACCCTGAAAAAGGTCAAAATATAGCAATGGGATATGTACCATTTGAAGGAACATTAAATGCTAATGGTTTCCCTAAAGGTAAAGTTGGAACTAAGTACAAAGTTCACTTACCTGCTAAATATTCTGACACACCAGGAACACCTGTTGATGCAGTTGTAGTGGACATTCCATTTACAGAATCTTATAACGCAAACACAAGAGAAGTTGTTAAAGGTTAAATTAATTATTTGGGGGAGGTTTATTCTCCCCCACTAATAATGACAAAAACATTCCTAATCGTAGTTTGCATAATAATAGTAATTGCTTTAATACTCTTTCCACTATTTGTTTCTTACAAAGCGCAGAAGAATAGAAAAAAATAAATAATGTTTGGTCAATTTTTAAATATAATTGTTCGGTCTATTAAATTAGATAAAACTCTTTACAAAGATAATAAGAACTTTGGTGAAGCTGCAATATATTTTGCAGGCCTTATAATGATATTAGATGGCTTAGCTGGGGCTGTTGCTGCAAATACTGTTATTAAAACTGCTGTAGCAATGTCTGGTTTAACCCTTTTGGCCTTTTTTTTTATGTGTTGGTGTAAATTATTTCCAGATAAAGAAACTAAAGTTTCATTTAAAAAAGTATTAACAGCTGTAGGCTTTGCTCATGCGCCAGGTCTTTTAAGATTTTTTGCTGTAACACCAGATTTAATGATCCCAATAATATTTCTAACTCAGTTTTGGATATTTGCTAGTTTAATAATCTCAACAAAAGAAGTTTTAAATTTAAAGTCTAATTTTAAATCATTTGGAATAGTCTTTTTAGCTTTTCTAATAATTGCTTTTCTTTCAATATCTTTTGTAATGAGCAAAATGAATGCTCTACCCATTAGCAATATTAGTTAAATTGGAAATATAGTTTTTGAAAGTTTACAAGAATTGCAGGTTTTAAATCCTGTTAAAATTAAATTTTGAGAAACACTTTCGTCTTCTTTTTTGCACTCTTCACAAATATTATCTAATTGAAGAACTTCTTCATCATTATTAGTTTGATCATCAAAGTCTTTAGTCATTATCAGTAAGACCAGCTCCTGCTCCACCTTGTTTTAGGCTTTCATTTTCTTCAACAAAAGTTTCTTCTGAAAGCTTATAGAGTTCATTCCATTCCTTTTCTTCAAACGAGTCTCTATTTTCTAAAACCTTTAAGTAAATATTTTCAGCAGTTTCGATGATTTCGTTTTTAGTATAATTTGAATAAATATTGTTATTAAAATTTAATAAAAATTCCCTATCATCCATTTTTAAGAATATTCTTTTACCAATCACCTCTGCTGCCCTACTTACAAATGGTAAGAAAAGTAATGGATATGAGACTTTTTTAAACGTTATCTCGTTTAACGTTTCTAAAGTTTTAATCTGATCTAAAAAATTTACTCCTGCAATTATTGGACAATATTCATTTTTATTGGCCTCATTGTCTTGCTTTATGATACTGATACTCTCTAACCTTAATTCTTTTTTTTTCTTAAAAAAACTATTTAAGTTTTTAATTCCAGGTAAGCTAAAAATCTCAAGTAATCTTATATTTTTTCCAATCTCTTCAGCAATCCCCCATGAATATCCAGCAGCCTTGCTCGATCTTTTAGAAACTGTATCTATTTCACTTAATGATCTCATATTGATTAATTATAAACCCAATGTTCATCATAGTTTTTTAATTGCTCTGGTAAGGGTGCTCCTTGAAACATGCATATTCTTAACCATTTATCAGAACGTGGATCAAATTTTAAAGCTCCAAAAAATGATAACTTTAACCTCAGCATATCAATAGGCATTATTTTTTGGCCAATAGTATTGTCTTGTATTTCAGAATAAGGAAATTTCTCTACTATAAATGCTCTTCTAACAACGTGTCTTAATTCATTGTTCGTTGATAAAAATTTAGCAATGGTCCAGCTATTTTTAGTAACCGATAACAATTCATAAAGTTTTTTAATATCCCTTGCTATTGCCAAAGGTTGCTCTAACTCAGCGCCCACTTCATCAAATCTATTTGCTAGTCTTGGCTCTTCTTTGTTTTTTGAAATAAACCAAAAATTTAAATTATTTTCATCTTTAGTAAAATCTATAGTTAGAATATCTGGATATTTTTTTTCTAAAATTAGCTTTAAATCTTCTACCGTACGCTCTGTTGGAATATTAAAATATTTTTCTTCTTCAGAACTCATTTCTTTAATTAACGGAGACGTTATATCGTCATATGGCTCCATCATCATTGAGACAACATACTCAATACATTCTTCACAATATTCTTTTTCTAAATGCAAATATAATTCATTAAAAGCATAATCTTGCTCAAAATTAAAATCGTTATCTAAGTGGATAATAAATTCATTAAGATCTTTTAATAAAGATTTAATTTTATTTATTTGATACTCACTTTCTGTATTCCAAGAAGTGATATTCTTTATTGATTTTTTTAAACATTCTAAAAATAAGTTTTTATCTTTTTCTGATATTGTTTTTATCTCTCTTATTTTTTTTAAAGAAATCTCTCTTGCTGAAATCCAATTATTTAAAAGAGTTGGATGATTAACAATAAATGGAGCCATTCCTAACCCTGTAGAGTTTCCTATTCCTAAGCTTTTACAAATATTAATATCAAGACTTACAGCTTTTTTTGGGTTCTTGTTTTTTGCAACGTGATTAACTTGATCAAAAGTAAATTGCCTAACTAAATAAACTAACATCATTTCCAATCTAAAAGGCCCGTATATTTCTTCTCTATCTTTAATTCTAAACCTATCTGCTAAGCCGAATTTACCTGACCCATAAACTGCTGTGGTTCTATATAAATAACCAACACTAGTTATTAAGTCATTATCAGGCTGCTTACCTTCACTTAAACATTCAACCACATGATTGAAAACTCTAACTGATTTATTGGCTCTTGAAAGGGTCAACTCCTTATAAGAAAGTCTACCAAATTCTTGTTTTGGTACTTCGTTTTTTAATCTTTCAATATCTTGTTTTTTTGGTACACCGTCAAAAAGCGTAAAGGCTGCATCCCATTTAGTAGCTATAACCCTGTCTGATCTTTCATTTTCATTCAATTCGTTTGCAAAACAAATTAATGAATACACTCTATTTTTTTTCTTAAATGAATAAACCGCTGTGCCATAACCATGCTCATTTAATTCAAATAAATCTCTTTTATAATCCCAATCCTTAAACTCTTTTAAAAAACTTCTTAAAAATGAAAGTTTAGATTGATGAAAAGACCCTAGTCTTGATAATTTCATTACTACATTGGGGTCTCTTAAGGCAATATTCATTGGTTCATCTCTTTATAAAAATTGTACCAGTTGTTTCCAAGAATTCCATTAACTTCACTTTCTGAAAAACCAACTTTTTTAAGTCCTGCTTCTAAGTTTTCAAACCCTCTTGCATCTAAAAACCAATCTGGTTGTTTTGGAAAACCAGGTTTATTTTTTGACCCTTCTCCATAATTTTTACTTTTAGTCCAAGTACCATTTCTCATCCACTCAACAATAGTATCTGGTTGGTTTAAACAAAGATCCGAACCTATTCCAATTTTTTCAACTCCCATAATCTCAGCTGTCTTAGCTGTCATTTCACAAAAGCTTTCTAGAGAGCAATCTGTTCCATCTTTTAAATGATGAGGATATAAAGATAGACCCAACATTCCTTTATGTTCAGATAAAATTTTTAATAATTCATTTGATTTATTTCTCTTAGCTGGATGCCAAAATGATGGGTTTGCATGAGTTATTGCAATTGGTTTTTTACTTATCTCAATTGCATCAATTGTACTTTTTTCTGCTGAATGAGACATGTCTATTACAAGCCCTAGTCTATTCATTTCTTTAATCACCTCTTTACCAAAATTAGTAACCCCACTATCTATTGCCTCATAACATCCTGTCGCTAGTAATGACTGATTGTTATAAGTAAGTTGCATAAACCTGCATCCTAAATCATAAACTTTTTCAACTAATCCAATATCGTCTTCTATAGGTGAACAATTTTGAAAACCAAAAAAAACTGCAGTTTTATTTTCAGATTTAGCTTTTTCAATATCTTTAAAACTTTTGCCGTGAAAAATTAAGTCAGAATTTTCTGAAAAGTGATTTTCCCAGTTTTTTAATACCTTTTTTAACTCATCAAAATCTTCGTGGTAAACAATAGTTACATGGATTGCATCCAGTCCTGCTTGTTTATTGATCTGAAAAATTTCTCTAGACCAGTTACAATATTGTAAATTATCAATTTTAAAATTCATTGTGATCTTCTTTGTTTTAAAGAATATCAATAAGATAGATAAATTCTATTAATTTTATTGAAATTTTAGGCTTAATTTGAAATAACAATTTACGTTAGAATAAAATTACAACAAATGGCTAAAAATAAATTAAACAAAGTATCAATTGTTATGGGTAGTCAATCTGACTACAAAACCATGATATTTTGTCAAAATATTCTTAAAAAATTAAATATAAAATTTGAAACAAAAATAATATCAGCTCATAGAACCCCTAATAGAATGTATGAATTTGCTATTAATGCAGAAAAGAATGGTATCGCGGTAATTATTGCTGGGGCTGGTGGATCTGCACATTTACCAGGAATGATTTCAGCTCTTACATCTCTACCGGTACTAGGAGTTCCAATTGAAAGCAAAAAGCTTAAGGGCCTTGATAGCCTTTTATCCATTGCACAAATGCCAAAAGGAATACCTGTTGGAACATTAGCAATTGGAGAAGATGGCGCAATTAATGCTGCCTTATTAGCTGCATCTATTATTAGTCTTAGTGATTTAACTGTCAAAAAAAAATTAAACCAGTTTCGTTTAAGTCAAAGCAAATCTGTTAAAAAAAAACCAAAATAGTTTTAAAATATGTCTAAACCAATTCTTGGAATTATAGGTGGAGGTCAGTTAGGTAGTATGCTTGCTATTGCTGCAAATAAACTTGAAATTAAAACAGTTATTTTTTGTGATGATATTGATGCCCCTGCGCAAAATTTTTCTAATGATTTTGTACACGGTGAATATAATGATAAAAATAAGATTAATGAGTTTTTGAGTAAAGTTGATGTTGTAACTTATGAATTTGAAAACATTCCCTATGAAACATTAAATGAAATTAATAAGATAAAACCTGTTTTACCAAAGCCTTCAGTAAATAGAATAATTCAACATAGATTAGCAGAAAAAGATTTTATCAATAATCTTAATATAAGAACTACAAGATATGTATCTATTGAAAAAAAATCTGACATGGAATTGGTTGAAGACTTATTACCTGGAATACTTAAAACTACAACACTAGGATATGATGGCAAAGGACAACACCCCATTAGTAGTTTAGAAAATTTAGATTCAATTGATGTTGATTATTCAAAAGGTTATATTTTAGAAAAATTAGTAAAATTAAAAAAAGAAATATCAATAATTATTACTCGTTTTAATGATCAAAAATATGAAATTTATGAACCTATTGAAAATGTACATGAAGATCAAATTTTGAAAAACTCTAAAATTCCAGCAGAGATTAGTGATAAAATATTAGAACAGTCAAAACTATGGGCAACTCAAATTTCTGAAGAATTAAAATATGTTGGAACTTTGTGTGTTGAGTTTTTCATTGATAGGAATGATAATCTTTATGTAAATGAAATTGCACCAAGAGTTCATAACTCAGGGCATCTAACAATTAATGCATATAATGTAAGTCAATTTGAAAATCATGTAAGAGCTGTTTGTAAATTAGAGCAAATACCTCTTAAAAAAATATCAAATGCAATGATGACAAATATAATTGGTGACCAAATTACTAATTATAGAAATAAAGAACACAATGAAAATGAATTTTTCTTTGATTATCTTAAAAAAGAAATTAAACAAAAAAGAAAAATGGGACACCTAACAACCCTTCTTAAGTAGATATTGCCCAAATGTTAAAATCAATTGAAGGAAATTTTGATAATCCAGAAGTTCATGAATTTCTCATCAAGCATTTCATTGAGTTAAGATCCGTATCACCTGAGGGGAGTGCTCACGTACTTGATATAGCTGGATTAAAAGATCCAACTATTAAATTTTGGAGCTTATGGGAAGAAAGTGACTTAATGGGTAGCGGTGCATTAAAATTCCTAAATAAAGAACATGGTGAATTCAAATCTATAAGGGTTAGTGACAACTTTAGAGGCAATGGAAATGGTACAAAAATCATAAATCATCTAATTAATGAGGCAAAAAAACTTAATATTAAAAGATTAAGTTTAGAAACTGGTGCTGGTGACTTCTTTTTAACTGCTAGAAAATTATTTAATAAGTGTGGTTTTGAGCTCTGTGAGCCCTTCTCCCACTATAAAAAAGATATCAACTCTATTTATATGACTATGCTAATTAGCAACAAATAAGTCTTTAATTATTTAATCTTTCAAATTTAGTTGACAAAACCTCAATAAATCTAAACAAAGCCTGAATTACTTAATTATAAGTAATAAAAGTAACATAATAAAAAGTAAGAAGATAAATATGAGTCTACAAGGAAAAGTAAAATGGTTCAATCCAACTAAAGGTTTTGGTTTTATTGAAAGAGAAGATAAAGAAAAAGATGTATTCGTTCACGTTTCAGCTGTTAGAGATGCTGGTATGAACGGTTTAGATGAAGGTCAAGCTTTGACTTTTGAAGTTGAAGATGGTCCAAAAGGTCCTTCAGCGGTAAATTTAAAAACTGCATAATATTCACACTTTCTATTGGCTGCGATTTTTTAATTAAATTAATTTTTTAATTATTTAGCTAAATATTTCAGCCAATACCAATTAGTCCCTCAAAATATAATTTAAAATATTCCCTCTAAGAAATTAATCATTTCTTTTTTATTAACATCAGATTCTGTAAAACATTCGGTTAAAGGTATTCCGTGATGTTTGCCAAAAATCAACTTTGCTTTACAATTAGATTTACTAATATTTTTAAAATTTACATTATCTATATTTAAAAAAGAAAGAGATTCTGATGTTTCCCACTCATCTTTATCATGCACATAAACCATTGTATTTTTTAAATTTGGTATATCTATTTGACTAACACCATACTCTCTTATGATTGCCCAAAAAGGCCAATTTTTTCTATTGCTAAATTTTCCAGAGAATGCAGGATTAATAGCAATGACAGCACCAATCTTTTTTGGAAATTGAGACTTTAAAGTAATCGATGCCCAACCGCCAGCTGAATGGCCAACAAGAATAATATTATTGAATCCAAGATTTATTAAATTATCAATTTTTTGATTAATCAATTTTTGTTTAACAAATTGTTTTTGTGCTTCAAATTTAATTTTGTCACCATCAGTTTTAATTATGTTTAAAAATTCTTTTTGTTTTTTATTTTTATAACGTGCATCCATTTTATCCTGATGATTTTTATCCCAACCCCTAACACCAGAACAAAATTTTAAAATCTTGATTTTTAAATTATTTATTTTTTTATCATGCAAATTAAGTATAATTGGGGGTACTTTATTCCATTTTTTATTACATTTATCTAAAGTTTGGTCATTTTGACTTCCGTGATTATAAACAACTATTAAAGTATTTTTTTTATCTGTTATGTCATCAATTGGATAAATCTTTCCCAAATTATCTACGAACCCACTATCTTTAGAAATTTTTTTTAAATCTTTTTCAAATTTTTTGTCTGCAAAGGATTGGCTAGATAGCAGTAAACTAAAGATAACTATTACCAAAAATTTGTTTATATGCCTTAAATTTATCATAAAGATATTGCATAACATAAATAATTATCATTATTATGCAATATGGAAAAAAGAAAAATAACTGATTTAAAAAATGTTGTATTTAAACCTTTTGATAACTATGGAAAAGTTATTCCAGGATTAAGTTGGTACAATATTAGTTTTGAAAAAAAAAATTCTGGTGGAACCTTTATTCTAAAATATGAACCTGGTGCAGAAGGCATTCCTCACATTCACACAGGTTATGAAGAGTTTTTAATGATGGATGGAGAATTGACTGACCCAGATGGTAAAGTTTTTAAAAAAGGTGACTTTGTGACTTTCGAACCTGGATCTAAACACTCTTCTTTTAGTAAAAATGGTTGTTTGGTATTAGTTTTTATGAGAGGTATAAATAAAGCAATTTAAAAACTCAAAAAAAATAAATCTTTAAAAATTACAAATATTATGATCGGAATTTTAGGTGGAATGGGAACACAAGCTGGGCTTGATTTTTGCAACAAGCTAGCCATGCTTAATAGAGGTAAGATTGATCAAGAGTACCCTCTTTTCATGCTTTACAATAAGTCCGATATACCTGGAAGACCAGAGTCAATTGGTGTTCAAACTAAAAGGTTTACAGACCTTCCTAGAAATTTAAAAAATAATTTAAAATATAATAAGGTTCTTAAAAGCTTACTTGAAGGTTGCAGATCACTCGAGAAAAGCGGTTGTAAATTTATTGTCATACCCTGTAATACGGCTCATTATTGGTATGAAGATCTAAAAAAAAAAATAAGAATTCCCATCATAAATATGCCTAAAGAAGTTTTTTCACATACTAAAAAAATTTATAAAAAGAATTCAAAGATTGGACTTCTTGCTACAGAAGGAACGTTAAAAACAAAGATATATGAAAAACTATTTAAAAATAACTATAAATTAATTACACCTATCCATGATTTACAAATAAAATCAGTCAATAAAACCATCAAGCATGTCAAAATGGGGAACATAAAACTGGCTGAAAAATCTATTAAACCAGCTATTAATTATTTAATTAAAAATAATTGTAAGAAAATTATATTGGGTTGTACAGAGCTACCTATAGCTATCTTTGCCTTTAAATCATTGAAAAATGTAAAAATGTCAAAACTATATTTAGATCCAAATTTAATATTGGCTAATGCCGCTATGGAAAAATATAGAAAATAAAAGATGCTTCCTAAAGTCAAAAAACCTTATGTTATTTATTTAGCTGAAGTTATTTATAAAGATATAGCTGATATTAAAAAAAATAATTTAGATATATCTAACATAGATGCCATCGAGGGTTTTATAGGTACAAAAAAATATGAAGAAATAAGCAGTGGTAAGTTTCATGATGATTGGTTTGAATATTTAAAAAATAACAAATTTGTTGATAAGGATAGTGGAGAAAAGATACCAGATGAAACTATTAAACTTTTAAACGTACAAAAGGATGCCACAGTAAAACAGCTAATAAAGTATCCAGAGTTATATTACGCTAAAAGTTCTTTTCCACTTGAAATTTCTCAGCGTGCTTTTGATTTTTTATGGAGAATGTGCGAAAGTTATGAGCTGTGGTGTAAAGAAACTGGGCAATCAGAACAACTTTTATTAGATATTACTGATTAGTTAATTGAATAATTTTACTTGTTTTTTCTATTCTACTTTTTACTAATGCAAAAAACTCCTCATGGTTTTCTTCTTCCTTAACTTTTATTTTGTTATCATCTACAAAGCTTTTAATGTTTTCAGTAGTTGACTTTCCTGTAATTTTTTTAACTGCTTGATTAGATCCATATGAGAGACCAGCTTGATAAATGTTGCCAGTACTAGCTAACGTGAATACTGGTCCTAATAAAGCTGCACTTTGCACACAACCATTAAGAAAAAATAGCAAAAATAATCCGGCAATTATTTTATTTAAAATCATTATACTCCTTCCTAATCCTAGGTATTTATAGGTACAACTCAAGAGAGAAAGTGTTCATTTTGGATATTAATCTCTAATATTGCAATAAAATATGACTTATAACCTCGGTATGGTTAAAATTTTTCCATTCATTTTTATTATTTTATGGTCCTCAGCTTTTGTAACGACAAAACCAATAATAGACAATAGTGATCCCTTTGCAGCATTGGCCTTTCGATTTTTTGTTGTAGCTTTTGGTTTCTATGTTTTTTCAATTTATACAAAACAAAAAATTTCAACCAATACTAAAAACCTTCTTCAATCACTTTTTAGTGGTGTGCTTTTTCATGGTATTTATTTGGGGGGTGTTTTTTATTCAGTTTCAATAGGAATGCCTACGGGTATTGCTGCATTAATTGTTACCTTACAACCAATTTTAACTAACGCTTTAGCAGGAAAATTTTTAAATGAAAAAGTTACTTTTGGACAATGGATTGGAGTAATCCTTGGATTTATAGGCGCCGCTTTGGTTTTAGGTTTTGATGTTGGGTCAAGTCTTCCTGTTTTTGGAGTGATAGCTTCTTTTGTGGCTCTACTAGCAATTACAACATCAACTTTATGGCAAAAAAAAATAAGTAACAATTTATCTTTGTCTGTCAGCAACATGTATCAAGCAATAGGTGGCTGTTCCTTTCATATAATAATTATTTTAATTTTTAGTGAACCTTATATTAATTTTACATCCACATTCTTAATAGCAATGAGTCACCAAATATTTCTTGTATCTTTTGGAGCATTTACAATCTTAATGTTTTTAATTAAAAACAACTCAGCAAGTAAAACTGTTTCTATATTTTTTTTAATACCACCAACTACAGCAATAATGGCTTGGTTATTTTTAAATGAAAAATTAAATAATTTAGATCTAATAGGTTTTGCCGTAGCAACTCTTGGTGTTTATATCGCAACTAGAAAGCAATAAATTTTAAATACCTTTGTAGCCAAACTCTAAGCAAGCATCGGTAATAGAATGATAAAAAGATTCTCCAAAACTTCTTAGAGTGAATATTCTGACTTTGTCTGGATTGTCGTCTAACATATCAATTGTAACAGACATTCCGTTATAAGTTGAATTTAAACAAGTATCTTTTTTTAATTCATTAAAATTAAAAGGACATCCTTTTTTTAATATCTCTTTTGTATTTTTTCCCTCTATTTGAATTATTGCTCTACTATGAGATATATTTGTTATAGCAAAATCTGCTTCTAGTAATTTTTCATTAATTTCTTTTAGAGTTTCTTTTTTTGAAGAAACTAAAAGCCAGTTATTTGGGCCATTCCATAAAATTCTTGTATTAGTGTTGCAGTTTATGTTTAGGGGTTCATTTTTTAAGCTCAGATTGTCTATCTTAATACTTTCAATGGCTGTTAAGGAACTCTTATATTTAACTATTTGAATGATTAAAAAATCTTTTAGTTCACTTACTTTTAGCAGCTCATCATCATTTTTTCCCTCATGGTCACCAAATAATCCTTTGTTATGGATGACATTTAAAGCAGAAATTGAGCTCATGATCTTACCCTTTCACCCTTTGGATCTACGTAGTGTGATGAAACTATCTCTACAGGTATTGTTTTGTTTTTAAGAGGTGACATTGCAAATAGTTTTTGCCCTATCATATTTTTTCCATCCTTAAGAATTGCTAATGAAAATGGATTATCATATTCAACACTCCAACAAGACGCAGATATATATCCTAATTTAGGGTTTGGTATCGGAGCATTTGAATCTTTAACCAAATGTGATCCTTCAGGGATACTTGTTTTTTTATCAATTGGAACAACACCTACTACTTTTTGTCTATCTTCTGCAACAAAAGCTTCTCTATCTAAAGAACGTTTTCCTATAAAGTCTTTCTTTTTACTAACCAATCCTTCTAAAGAATTATCATATGGAATGGTTCTGCCATCTAGTTCTGATCCTGCAATGTGACCCATTTCAATTCTTAGAGTTGATAATGCTTCAGTGCCGTAAGGTTGAATTTTAAATTCTTGCCCTACTTCCATTATTTTCTCCCACATAAAGTTTCCATTGTCAGATTCAACATTCACTTCATAAGCAAGTTCTCCTGAAAATGAAATTCTAAAAATTCTTGCATGAACTCCAAATAAATCAGCTTCTTTATATCCCATAAAAGGTAAGCCTTCGTTTGAAGTATCTATATTTGGAAATAGCTTTTGTAATAAGTCTCTAGATTTTGGTCCTGCAATTGCTGCTCCAGCCCATTGCTCTGTAGTTGATACTACATTTACATTTAGTTCTGGCCATACAAGTTGTAAATAATATTCAAGATGAGACAAAACATTTGCTGCTTGAGCTGTTGTTGTTGTCATATGGTAATGGTTTTCAGAAATTCTCGTTGTTGTTCCGTCATCCATAACAATTCCATCTTCTCTTAACATTACACCGTATCTTGCTTTACCAACTGGTAACTTTAACCAAGCATTAGTATAAACACGATTTAATAATTCTGCAGCATCAGGTCCTTTAATGTCAATTTTACCTAAAGTAGTTACATCACACACACCTACATTAGCTCTAACATTTTTAGCTTCTCTTTTTGAACCTTCAAATAGAGTTTCTTTTCCAATTTTGTAATATCTAGGTCTCAACCAAGCACCCGCATCTACAAACACTCCATAATTTTTTTCATGCCAAGTGTGCATCGGTGATTTTCTTGTTGGTTTAGAATGTTTGCCAATTTCTCTTCCAACAATTGCTCCAATGGTGACTGGTGTATAAGGAGGTCTAAAAGTTGTATGACCTACTTCTGGTACTATTTTGTTTTCTATATTGGATACTAGTTGCAAACCATTGAGATTACTTGTTTTTCCTTGGTCAGTAGCCATTCCCAGTGTCGTGTATCTTTTTACATGTTCAATAGATCGATAACCCTCTTTTAGTGCAATTTCTATATCAGAAACAGCTACATCATTTTGAAAATCTAAAAATCTTTTATATGATTTACCTTTGGGCAAAGGTACACACCAAAATTTATCGTGTGTAGTTGATTTTTTTTCCATAACTATTGGTGATGATGTTTTATTATCATTATTGGTAATTTTTCTTGAAAGTTCATATCCGCTATCAAATGAATTTTTTAAAGTTTCTTCTAATGTAAAAGTTCCATTTGCTGCACCTAAAGTTGTTTCATTTTGTTTTGATAGTCCTGGCACAAATGCATCTATATCTTTATTAAAAGTAGTTTTATTTCCTGATTGAGAGGCTAAGTGAATTGTTGGTGTCCAAAAGCCTGAAACACAAATACAATCACAATTAATAGTTTCTAAAGTTCCTAATTCGTTTTTATCATCTGAGATTTTGGCAACTTCTGCAGATTTAACTTTTTTATAACCTTTTGCCGCAACTACTACGTAAGAAAATTTAATTTGAATATCTAATTTTTTTGCTTCATCTATAATTTCTGATTTAGGATCTTTTCTTGTATCTAAAATAATAGGATCAACACCATTTTTTTTAAATTCTATAGCCGTTTCATATCCACTATCATTATTTGTAAATATTAAAGGTTTTTTACCCACTAAAACTCCGTAGACTTTTAAATATTCCTTTGCTGCAGAAGACAACATCACACCTGGTGTGTCATTGTTCCCAAATACTAAAGGTCTTTCAATTGATCCTGAGGAGATTAAAACTTCTTTAGCTCTAATATACCAAAGTCTTTGTTTTGGATTATATCTTTTAGTTTTAGGTAGGTGATCACTTAATTTTTCTGACATCACTAACATATTATGATCGTAGTAACCAAATACTTGAGATCTATTCTTAACAATAACATTAGGCATTTCTTTAAGTTCAGAAATAATATTTTCTGCCCATTCTTTTCCTGTTTGATTTCCAATATTAACTTCACTCGTTAATAAAGTTCCACCAAATCTAGGTTTATCTTCTGCTAAAATTACCCTTGCTCCATTTTTAGCCGCAGCGTATGCACTTGCTAAACCAGAAGGTCCTGAACCTGCAATTAGTAAATCACAATACTCATATTTGTGTTCATACCTTTCTTTATCATGTTTAGTTGATGCAACCCCAAGTCCTGCCGCTTTTCTTATAAATGGTTCATAAACTTTGTACCAAAAACTTTTTGGCCACATGAAAGTTTTGTAATAAAATCCTGCTGGAAGAAATATCTTTAAAAAATTATTAATTGCTCCAATATCAAAATTTACACTAGGCCAACAATTAACACTTGTTGCTTCCAAACCTTCAAAGAGTTCTTGCTCTGTAGTTTTTACATTTGGCTCAGTTTCATTATTTCTGTATAACTGAACAATTGCGTATGGTTCATCCACCCCTGCACCAAAAAAGCCTCTGGGTCTATGATATTTAAAGCTTCTTCCAATTAAATGAACTCCATTAGCAAGTAATGCTGATGCTAAGGTGTCACCCTCATAACCAAAGTAAGTTACTCCATTAAATTTAAATGAGATTTTTTTATCTCTATTTATTAATCCAATATTATCTAGTCTATAATTTTGAGTCATTTTAAATATCTTCGTTAGCTTTAGCTGTTTTAAATATTTCGTGAGTTGCGGTGTCTCTTTCTACTTTAATCCACTGTCTGCATCCTGATATATGTTGCCATAGCTCTTTGTGTTTTCCCCTTAAGCTTTTTCTATTATAGACAAAGTTATCCCAATCTTGATCTGAAACTTCCTTATTAAGCTCTGGTCTTTTAACAGTTGCATCGCCACCATATGAAAATTCATTTTGAGATCTCATCCCACAGTGAGGGCATTTAATATGCAGCATTTATGAAATCCAAGTCTTTGTTCCAAGTCCTTTTTCATCAAGTAAGTGACCTGTATTAAATCTACTCAAACTATAACCTTCATTTAATTTGTGAACTCTATCTTCTGCAATTGTGTGAGCAAATGTCCATCCTGAAGCTGGTGTGGCTTTAAATCCACCATAACACCAACCACAATTTAAATATAATCCTTCAATATGAGTCTTATCAATAATAGGTGAACCATCCATAGACATATCCATTATCCCACCCCATGTTCTAAGCATTTTTAATTTACTTAAAAAAGGCATCATTGCGATTCCTTCTGTTAATACATGTTGGAGTGTTGGTAAATTTCCTCTTTGCGCATAACTATTATAGCCATCCAAATCTCCCCCCATTACCATTTCACCTTTATCAGATTGGCTTATATAAAAATGTCCTGCTCCAAAAGTAACCACACTATCTAACACAGGTTTCACAGGTTCTGTAACACACGCTTGAAGAAGATGAGTTTCTACTGGTATTGTCATATTTAGTTTTTCAGCTAAAATATTTGTACTACCTGCAACACACAAACCAATTTTCTTAACTTTAATATCTCCTCGTGAAGTTCTTACTCCTTGAATTTTTCCACCTACAACATCAAAACCTGTTACCTCACAGTTTTGAATTATATCTACACCCATTGAATCTGCTTGACGTGCATAACCCCATGCAACAGCATCATGTCTTGCTGTTCCAGCGCTTGGCTGCATTAATCCACCAAATATAGGAAATCTTACATTGTCTGAAAAATCTGCCATTGGAATTATTTCTTTAACTTCTTCTCTATTTAACAAAACTGCGTCAATACCATTTAAACGCATTGAGTTTCCTCTTCTTGCAAAAACATTCATTTGAGCATCTGAGTGTGCAAGGTTAATAATACCTCTTGGAGAAAACATTACATTGTAATTTAAATCCTGGCTCATCTTTCTCCACAGATCCATTCCAAACTCGCTAAATAATGCATTATCATCGTGCATATAATTTGATCTAATGATTGTAGTATTTCTTCCCATATTTCCACCACCAAGCCATCCTTTTTCAATGATAGCTACGTTCGTAATATTATGTTCTTTTGCGAGATAATATGCAGTAGCTAGGCCATGGCCTCCACCACCAATTATGACAACATCATACTCTTTTTTTGGAGTAGCATCTTTCCAGGCTAGGTCCCATTTTTGATGACCGGAGAAAGCATTTTTGATCAAATTAAATATAGAATATTTTTGCATAAGATAATTTTATACAAACGAATATAAATAGTTCTTATTTTTTTTATATATATTTTTTAGAAGTTTCCAAAAAATTAAAATAGGATATCAATTGAGCATTAAAAAATAAATCTTATAGGAGTTTCAAATGAGCGAAGTTAAGTCAGACATTCAAATAGCTAGAGAAGCTAAAATGCAACCTATAAATGATATTTTAGCCAAGATAAATGTACCAGATGAAAGTTCAGCTTTTAGCCCAATGGGCAGACACATTGCAAAGATTAATTTAGAATATTTAGATACTTTAAAAGATAAACCAAATGGAAAACTTATACTAGTTACAGCGATCACTCCTACTCCAGCTGGTGAGGGTAAAACTACAACTTCAGTTGGTTTAAATGACGGATTAAATAAAATTGGAAAAAAATCGATTGTTTGTTTAAGAGAACCAAGCCTTGGGCCTTCTTTTGGGATGAAAGGTGGAGCAGCCGGTGGTGGTTATGCTCAGGTAGTTCCAATGGAACAAATTAATTTACATTTTACTGGAGATTTTCACGCAATAACATCAGCTCATAATTTGTTGTCAGCATTAATCGATAATCATATCTATTGGGGAAATAAATTAGATATTGATGTTAGAAGAATTGTTTGGAAAAGAGTGATGGATATGAACGATCGTTCTTTAAGATCTATAAATATAAACTTAGGTGGAGTTGCAAATGGTTTTCCAAGAGAAGATGGTTTTGATATAACTGTTGCATCTGAAATCATGGCAATCTTTTGCTTATCAAATGATTTAGAAGATTTAGAAAAGAGAATAGGAAATATTACAATTGCCTATACTAGAGATAAAAAACCAGTTTACGCTAAAGACTTAAAAGCACACGGTCCAATGACTGTATTATTAAAAGATGCTATTAGACCTAATGTTACTCAAACTTTAGAAAACAATCCTGCAATTATTCATGGTGGACCTTTTGCTAATATTGCACATGGTTGTAATTCTGTAATTGCAACAAAGACTGGGCTAAAACTTGCTGACTATGTTGTAACAGAAGCAGGATTCGGTGCAGACCTTGGTGCAGAAAAATTTCTTGATATTAAATGCAGAAAGTCAGATTTAAAACCTAGCTGCGTTGTAATTGTTGCAACTATTAGAGCTTTAAAAATGCACGGTGGTGTAGCAAAAGATGATCTTAAAACAGAAAATGTAGAAGCTTTAAAAAAAGGTTTAGTTAATCTTCAAAGACATGTGGAAAATGTTAAAAAATTTGGTTTACCGGTTGCAATAGCTGTTAATCATTTTATTAAAGATACAGATAATGAAGTAAAGGCTTTAATAGAATTTTGTGACACTATTGGTGTTAAAGCAAGTCTCTGTACCCACTGGGCAAATGGTGGTGAAGGTACGAAAGAGCTTGCAAACCATGTTGCTGAATTATGTGAGAAAAACGAAGATAAATTCAAATTTTTATATGAAAGTAAAACTCCTCTATTTAAAAAAATAGAAACAATTGCAAAAGAAATTTATAGAGCAGATGAGGTTATTGCTGATACTAAAATTAGAGATCAATTAAAAAGCTTTGAAAATGCGGGTTATGGAGATTTTCCAATTTGTATTGCAAAAACACAATACAGCTTTTCAACAGACCCAAGCTTAAAAGGCGCACCAACAGGTCATGCTTTGCCAATTAGAGAAATTAAACTCTCTTCAGGAGCAGAGTTTATTGTTGTGATATGTGGTGCTGTTATGACTATGCCTGGACTACCAAGAATTCCAGCAGCAGACTCTATTAAGCTAAATAAAGATGGTGAAATTGAAGGTCTATTTTAAAAATTAGTTCTTTATATAATTTAGCCAATTTCTAACTTCACATGTTCTATCATTGAAATTCAATAATTCATTTTTGGATTTTATATATGAGACATGGTTTTCATACTCTTCTTCAGTTAAAAAATTTTTATTTACAAATAATCGCTCTTTACGACCATTAATAAGATTAAGCATCTGAAAATATTCATAATCAGGATGATATTGTAAGCCGATAATTTCTGAGCTTCCTGCATTAAAGCTAACACCCATTACATTGTTAACTTTGTCACTTGATAAAAGAGTAGTATTTTTTGGCAATTCACTTACTTCATCAAAATTGAATGCTGGTGAGGTAAAAACTTTTTTTTTATCTTTGTATATAAAGTGTTTTTCACCTTCATTGTTAATAATTACATCTGATGCAATTCCAATATGAGCACCATTTTTTCCAGGATTTACTTTACCCCCAGCTGCTGTTGAGCAGACTTGTAATCCCCAACAAATTGCTAAAATCTTATTTTTATGATTAAAGCAATTAGATGCAAAATTGATATGTTTCTTAATGACATCTGTCATATCATTTATTCTCATTGCACCACCAGTAAACACAATGCCATTATATTTACTCATATTTTTTAGAGCACTTGCTGTCTCATCATCATGACCAGGATTTATGATTTCTGTATTTGCTGATGGTTCTATCTTTAAAATTAAATTTTTTAAATTATCTGCTGCAGAACTTCCAGCTGCTTTAATAAAAAACTCACTATCTTCTCTAATATTTCCTTCAACAATTAAAATATTCAAATTATTCATTTAAACAATTCACCATTCATACTGTGCTGATACATTATCTTCATATCATTTTCGGTTAATTTTTTTGGATTTCCTTCAGTAGATGGATCTGCTAAGGCCATTTTTGACAATCTATCAATATCAAAATCCTTTTCATCAATCACTTCTGATAATTTATGCGGCATATCTAGTTTTTTTCTTAAATCTAAAACCCAGTTAACAAAACCATCAAAAGATCTTTCTTTAAGTTCTAAATAATCACAAATCTTTATTATTTTCTTTTCAATTGCATCTTTATTAAAAGTTAATACGTAAGGCATAAATATCGCATTGGATAAACCATGATGAATATTATTTAAAGCATTTACTGGATGGCTTAATGAATGAATTGCCCCCAACCCTTTTTGAAATGCTGTTGATCCCATGCTTGCTGCTGTTAACATATTTTGTCGTGCTTCAATATTTGATCCATTGTTAAATGCTTCAAATAACCATTCATTAATTAGCCTCATACCCTCTAAAGCGATTCCATCAGCCATTGGGTGATATCCTGGTGCACAATATGCTTCCAAATTATGAGCTAGCGCGTCCATACCAGTTGCAGCTGTAATCTTTGCAGGCAAACTAAGTGTTAATACTGGATCTAAAATAACTATTGAAGGTAAAAATTTAGGATGAAAAATTATATTTTTTACACCGGTTTCTTCATTTAAAATTACAGATGCTCGTCCTGTTTCCGATCCTGTTCCAGCAGTTGTTGGTACAGCAATAATTGGTGCAATTTTGTCAGAGTTCGCTTTAGTCCAATTATCACCAACATCCTCAAAATCCCAAATAGGTAAGGTTTGGCCTGACATAAATGCAATAGCTTTACCAACATCTAAGCCACTACCCCCTCCAAAAGCTATTACTCCATCACAATTATTTTTATTATAATAATCAGCACCCTTAGTTACATTGGTGCCAGTTGGATTACCCACAACATCTGAATATAATTCAGCTGAAATACCACCTTCTTTTAAATTCTCTAGAACATTGATTACAATTTTTGATTTAGCAAGACCACTATCAGTCACTAACAATGGTTTATTAATGTTTAAATTTTTGCAAGCAATACTTAGATCTTTAATCCTATCCTTTCCAACCCACATGGTTGTTGGATAATTCCAATTTGACTTCATTTACTGGTCTCTTTTTAATTTTTATTTTTTTTAATTTCTTCTTCACAAAATTTTTTAGCTTCTTCAAGATCTGTAATTTTTGATTTAGATAATTTTTGACTTCCGGCTAGGCAGGCATCGACAGCTCTTTTTAAATTATAATCACTAAAATTTAGAATAACTACCATTCCAAGCACTATAAAAACAAATATTAATATATTTTTTACCATTGAATTTCTAATTTCTTATTTTCACATATAGTGTTTAGCATACTAAACATTAATGGAAAATGTTTAGAATTAAGGTCTTGTAAAATTTTAGGTCCAATTTCTAATGCAAGTTGCGCACCCTCTACTGTAATATTTTTCATAAATTTTTCTTTAGCTTCTTTATATAAATATCCTTCACCTAAATATTTTCCCATTAAACTATTTCTTCCCCCTATTGCACTTACATATAAATCACCTAAACCAGCTAAGCCATAAACAGTTTCTGCTCTTCCTCCATAGAAAGAAACAAATTCAACCATTTCAGAAATTGATCTATGGATTAATGAGGCTGATGTATTTAAATAATATTTAGATTGAATTTCCTTAGGTGCTTTTGAATTGCTTAATCCTTCTGAAGCTCCAATTAACATTGAGTAAATATTTTTAATTGCACCCGATAACTCAATGCCAGTTAAATCATCTGACACTTCTGTCGAATAATAATTTGTTGATATAATTTTTTTTAATCTTTCTGTTTCTTTAATATTTGGATTTGCGATAACAGTGCCTGTTCTCATTTTATATGCAAGGCCTGCTGCTAAACAAGGTCCTTTGATTGCTGAAATATTTACTTCTCCATGACCCTTTTCCTTGAGAAGTTTTTTAATTTTATCTGAAAGTGTTATTAATTCATTGCCTTCTATGGCTAAACCTTTTGTTAATAAAATAATGGGAGTATTTTTTTTATAATTTTTTGATATTTGATTAACAAACCATTCAATTCCTACAGAACTAACTCCAGCAACAATTATATCTACCTCACCCTCAAGTATTGATTGTAATTTTTCAAATTTTTCTACCTTCAATTTTGATGGTAATTCAATATTTAAGGCTGGATGGAAATTATTATTTAATTGAATTTTATTTATTAAATCATCTTCTAAATGTGTGCCAACAAGTGTTACCTCATTCTGGTTTTCAAGGCATGGCACAGCGAATGCTGACCCCATTGCTCCAGCACCAATAATAATAATTTTTTTCATAATACTGTATTTTTTTATATTAATTTTTAGCATTTTGTTGGTAAAGTACAGTTATAAATTTATTAGGGAGAGGTGATTTTATGACAAAAGTAGCAATTATTGGTGCTGGGCCTTGTGGTTTATCTGCTTTGAGATCTTTTGAGCAAGCTGAAAAAAAAGGTGAAAAAATACCTGAAATAGTTTGTTTTGATAAACAAGAAGATTGGGGAGGCTTATGGAATTACAGTTGGAGAACTGGTTCTGACCAATATGGCGACCCTGTACCTAACAGTATGTATAGATATCTTTGGTCAAACGGCCCTAAAGAATGTCTAGAGTTTGCTGATTATTCATTTGATGAACACTTTGGAAAACCAATTCCATCTTTTCCACCTAGAGAAGTTTTGTATGATTATATTTTAGGTAGAGTTAAAAAGGGAAATTTAAAATCTAAAATTAGATTTAATACTTCTGTTAGTAATGTGTCTCATGATGGTAAAAATTTTGAAGTAACTTACCGTGATAAAAAAAATGATAAAATTTCAAAAGATGTTTTTGATTATGTGATTGTATCTACTGGTCATTTCTCAGTTCCATTTATTCCAGAATATCCAGGTATGAAGGCATTTCCTGGAAGAATAATGCACTCTCATGATTTTAGAGATGCAGAAGAATTTCGAGATAAAAATGTTGTTGTTTTAGGAAGTAGCTATTCTGCTGAAGATGTAGCTCTTCAGTGTCATAAGTATGGGGCAAAAAGTGTAACTATAGCCTATAGACATAATCCAATGGGATTTAAATGGCCCGATGGAATGAAAGAAGTTTTTCACCTAGATAGACTTGAAGGTAATAAAGCAATATTTAAAGACGGTCATGTACAAGAAACAGATGCTGTAATTTTATGTACAGGATATCTCCATCATTTTCCTTTTATATCTGAAGATCTTAAATTAAAAACAGGAAACAGATTATATCCACCAAAGTTATATAAAGGTGTAGTTTGGCAAAATAATCACAAATTAATATACCTAGGTATGCAAGATCAATTTCATACTTTCAATATGTTTGATTGTCAGGCTTGGTTTGCAAGAGATATTATAATGGGAAAAATTAAAGTTCCAAGTGACATAGAGATTGAAAAAGATATCAATAAATGGGTATCTCTTGAAGAAAAGTTAGAAAATGCAGATCAAATGATCGATTTCCAAACAGAGTACACAAAAGAACTTCACGATTTATCTGATTATCCAAAAATTGATTTTGAATTAATTAGAAAAACTTTTAAAGAATGGGAACATCATAAAGTAGAAAATATAATGACTTATAGAAATAAGTCCTTTGCTTCACCTGTGACTGGTTCAATTGGTCCGAAACATCATACAGAATGGGAAGTTGCTATGGATGATTCATTGAAAACTTTTTTAGATCAGCCAAAATAATAGATTACGAATTATGATTTTTTGAAATTTTTCAATAGATCATTTTCTGAGTTTGAATATCTTTACTAATTTATACCAAGATGTTTTTTTCTTTGATCAACCCAGGTTCGAATTAAATGATCAAATACTAAGCCTATAAAGGCAACACAAATACCCAACGTTAACCCAATACCTGCACCTTTTTTATCAGATATAGCTTTTAAAATATATTGTCCTAAGTCCTCAGTTCCAATAAATGCTCCAATAATTACCATAAATAAAGCAAAAACAATTGTTTGATTTAAACCAAGCATCATGTGAGGAAGTGCTAAAGGGAATTCAATTTTCATCAATCTTTGTATCTTTGTTACACCTGACATTGAAGCAGCATCATGCAATGAAGCTGGAACACTTCTCAACCCTTCAATAGTATATCTCGTTGCAGGTATAGTTGCATAAACAACTACTGCAATTAATACCGATGTATCTGTAACCCCAAAAAGCATCATTACTGGAATTAAGTATACAAATGAAGGGAATGTTTGAAAAATATCACAGACTCCCAACATAAAACTTGTTGTTTGCTTATTCTGAAAACATAAAGTTCCAACAGTAAAGCCAATTACACAAGATAAGATAACTCCAAAAGTTGCCATATATGTAGTAACTAAAGCTCTGTCCCACCACGGACTTAATGCTATAAATAATGTCAAAGCACCTACTACAAAAGCTGAACGTATTCCTCCAATTATATATCCAGCACCCATAACCAAAACAAATGTTGCAACAATAGGCATCCGTAAATAAGAAGCACGCATAGGCTGCAATACATCTACTATTAACCATGTATTAAAAATTTTTAAAGTTTGAAAGAAAGTATCCCAAATCCAATCAACACCTTTGTTCCAAAAATCTGCTGTTGATATTCCCTTGTTATGTGGAATTTCATATAAATAATTAAAACCTTCTTTAAAATAAAAAGATCCTGCATAAGCAAATATGATTCCAATCAATATTGCACCAGAAAAAAATAATGTATTTTTATATCGCTGAAAAAAAGTTAGGTTACCAAAATAATCTATTTGTTTATTTGCCCAAGCTAAAGATAATTTATCTAGCAATATCGCAATTAAACTAATACATAAACCTGCTTCTAATGCCAATCCGATATTCAACTGATTTAAAGCTAATAACAAATTAAACCCTAAACCTTTGGCTCCTATAAACGCTGAAATTACTGCCATAGAAAAGCACACCATGATAACTTGATTCACTCCAATCAAAATATCTCTTCTTGCAGTTGGAATTAGTACTTTAAACATAAGCTGTAAATTATTACATCCACTCATTTTTCCAGCTTCAATAACTTCAGGAGATACTCCTCTGAGACCTAACAATGTCAGTAGTATCATTGGTGGGACAGCTACAACCATAGTTATGATTACTCCAGCATGATCACCAACACCAAAGAGAACAATTGCAGGAACCAATACCGCATATTGAGGCATAGTCTGCATAACTAAAAGTATTGGATATAAAGCTTTCTCCACGCGTTTACTTTTGAATGCTGCGATCCCTAAGCTCAAACCAAAAATAAAAGATAGTGGTGCTGCAACCAATATAAAAGAAAGTGTTTGCATCGAAGGTTTCCATTGACCAAAAATAGAAATATAAATCATGACTATAGCAGCGAATAGCGCTAAACCTTTGCCACTTAATTTATATCCAAGTATTGCAGCACCTGCTGCAACAATTGTCCAAGGTAGTCCTGGCAATTCTGCCCATGAATTTTCACTTATCCAATCCCAACTTGTAAATGCAACAATAGTTTCAACACCACCTAATAAAATCTCTCTAATTAATTCTATGAGAAATGTTATAAATGAGGTTAAATTTCTCGTTATTTGTAAAACTAGAGGTCGGGTTTTAAATTCTTGGGTGTCTTCATTCCAAAATTCTATTGGCATCCAATCATTCATTAAAAAAAATAATGAATCATTTATCCATATAGGTAACCATCCAAGTAAAGGAGGTAGTCTCCAAAAAACATCAAATGCATAATACCTTACTTCTGCACCAAAGAGTGTGTAAGTGCTTTGATTTGGATCTTTAATGAATTCTGCTTGGCCTCTAATAAATTTATAAGTTTCTGGAACATCAATTGCAAAATATAAAGTAAAAAAAACAATTAACAAAAATAACCACTGGAATACTTTTGGATATCTTTTTAATAATTCCATATTTTAATCATTATTTTTTTTTCCACCAAAAACTGTATGTATTATTTTTGATGGATGAACGGTGCCAACAATTTGATTATTTTCATCAATTACAGATACGGACTTTTCTTGAGTTAAGATTTTTTCAGCAACATTTTCAATTATTTCATTTCTTAAAACTTTTAAATCACTTAAATTTTCATTATTTGGTTTATCCATCACATCTTCTATTTTTAAAACCTTCTCTCTAGGAACTTCTTCAGTAAATTTTTTTACATATTCTGTTGCAGGATTTAACACAATGTTAGCTGGGGTATCCAGTTGTTCAATTATACCATCTTTCATTATTGCAATACGGTCAGCAAGTTTTAAAGCTTCATCAAAGTCGTGTGTAATAAACATAATTGTTTTTTGTAATTTTTCTTGGAGTCTCAAAAATTCATCCTGCATCTCTTTTCTAATTAATGGATCTAATGCAGAAAATGGTTCATCTAAAAACCAAATATCAGGTTCAACAGCCAATGATCGAGCAATACCTACTCTTTGCTGTTGTCCACCAGAAAGTTCTCTTGGAAAATAATTTTCTCTACCATCAAGACCAACAAGCTTTACCATTTCCATTGCTTTATTGATGCTATCTTTAGTTTTAATGCCTTTGATTTGAAGTGGGAAAGCAATATTTTCCACAACTGTTTTATGAGGAAGCAAAGCAAAACTTTGAAATACCATTCCCATTTTATTTCTTCTAAGTTCAATCAGTTCTTTGTTATTTAATGAAAGTAAGTCTTGACCTTCTATAAAAATCTTTCCAGCAGTTGCATCTGTTAATCTAGAAATACATCTTAACAATGTTGATTTTCCTGAGCCTGATAAACCCATCACAACTAACATTTCACCTTTTGAAACTTCAAAAGAGGCATTATTCACACCCACTATACATCCGTTTTCTTGAAATGTTTTGGCATCTACATTTCCATTTGCATCTTGAAGCATCTTTTTGGCATTTGTTCCAAAAATTTTATAAACAGATTCACATTTGATTACTGTATCGGTCATAATGTTTTAATAAGTTATACGAAATAAAAATAAAAAACACTTTTTATATTATTTATACTTATCGTTTTTCTCCTTAAAAATTTTTAATAAAATAAACTCTTGTATCAATTCCAGTACTTAAAAAATTTAAAACCTCTCCTTTAACAGTAATTTTTTCATCTACCCCAACATTATTTCCACTAACTGTAAAACCTGCAAAGCATTTATTATTTTCCTTATTCCATTTAACAAACGTTTCATCAATTTTATTTCCATTAATAGTATAAATATGATGTGCTCTAAAATTCAAAAAATTGGCACCCATAATTGCGCGCTGAGGAATAATCTTTGTTGCGTTGCAGACTTTTTCATATTGCTCTAAAGACAACTTATAATGATCAGTTCCATCATAAAATACTAAAATTCCTGATGGCAAACTTGAAATCAGTTCATTTTGCTTTCTTGTCTCTGCAATTCTTTCTTCTTCTTTTTTCATTTTAGCAATTAGTTCTTCACCCTCACCAAAAATATTATTTAAGATAGCAAAGGAAAAAATTACAATAATTATTAAGATGATAAGGCCTCCAAATTGTCTAACTGGCTCAGATATCTTCTTCAATTTATTTAAATATATATTTTGTAACATTTTTATCTATTCTTGAAATTTGCCATTTTTCCAAATTCCTTTTTTTTCTTTTCCATCGGACCATGTAAATGTTCCCTCTCCATTCATAAACCCATTAGCCCATTCCCCGTCATAAGTTGCACCGTTTGGAAAGGTCAAAATACCCTTTCCACTCCACACACTATTTTTAAACTCACCTTTATAAATATATCCATTAGGCCAAGTCTCAACTCCTTGTCCTTGTTTTTGTGTGCCAATCCAATTCCCTTCGTATGTTGTTTTGTCAGTGTAAGTCCATTTACCAAAGCCATCTTTACAGTTTCCTTCGCAACCTGTCTTTCGAGCTGATACTGATGTTGCAACTAAAAAACTTAAAGCTATATAAAATAAATATTTTTTCATTTTTTTAAATTTAGCTACATAAGTAAAAAGAAATATTTTTTTCAAGATTATCACTTTTTATACCTATTGTAATTTCGTGAACTAATTCACCTGATTTTCTGTTAATTATACCTGATTCTGAGTAATTTTTTCTTTCATCAAAAGCTTTGAATAAAACTATGTCTTTATTTACAACTTTTACTTCAAATTTTGCAGTTTGTGAGAGGAACAATGATAACCCATTAATCAAAAGTTTTTCTGGTCTCTTTGCAACGATTTCTAATTTATCTAAATCTTGATTATCTAAATCTTTTGCTAAAAAAGTTTTATAATTATATTCTGAGTTCTTGAGTATTTTCTTTTCTAATTCACATACAAAACCAATTTTAATATCCTCTTGTATGTCTATATTTTTTGCAAAAGAAGAATTAAAAACTAATAGACTGATAGATATATATAAAAAAAACTTTATCATTTAATTAAAAAGTCCGTAATTTGAATTTGTGCGAAAGCACATTCTTTAAAAAAAATCCCCCCCAACATTGTTGGGAGAGATTTCAATTTATTAACTGTTACCCTTATTTAGTAAAAGCTTGCCAAACACTCTTATTATCAGCTAACCATTTTTTAGCTGCATCTTCATGAGTCAATTTGTCAAGGTCAACTAAAGCAGCCATTGCACCAATGTGACTTGTAGAGAATGACATTTTTTTAAATGCCGCTGCTGCTGCTGGATGTGTTTTTGGAAAGTCTGCAGTTACAGCCTTTTTCAAATAACCATCTGGCGAACCACATTTTCCATCACCACCGTCTTCTGGTCTACAACCTGCTGAATATGGAGGGAAATCTATAAAAGTAAAACCAGCACCATCTGTAAAGTTTGGTGTCCAGTTGAATATTATAGTTCCTCTTCCTTCTTTTTCAGCTGATTTAAGTTCTGCCCAAAGTGCATCTGCACTTCCAGCAAATTTAACAGTCCAAAGATCTCCAAGTCCTAAAGCATCAACCCTTTGAGGTATTAAATCTCCATGCCAACTTTGCGGACCTTCTAGCATTCGTCCTTTTCCACCTGAGTCAGGTGTTGTAAAGTTTTTAGCACAAGCTGGATTTTTTAATGCAGTCCAGTCTGGAAGACCAGGACATAATCCTTTTTCAGTAACCCAGTTTGGATATCCCATATCTTCAAGCGTTCGAGCTTCATGATCTCCCCAGTCAACTAAACCACCTTTGTCTAGCGCTGTAGTAAATGATTTTCCAAACGCAGATTCCCACACTTCATGAGATAAACTTACATCGCCGATACGAATTGCTTCATAAACTGCTTGTGAGTCTGTATTTACATATTTTACATTATTTCCCATACTTTCGAAAATTCCACCAATAACATGAGCCATTACAATTTGGCTGGACCAGTTATGAGTTGGAATAACGATAGGTTTTTTACTATCTGCTGCATTAGATACTCCAGCAAAACTAACTGCTGAAATTACCAAGGCAGATATTAATGATACTATTTTTTTCATTATATTCTCTCTCCTTAATATTAATGTTTAAGTAAGCATGTTCTCACTTATTAAATTTATAGTCAATGGCCTTTGATTATATTAAGTTAATGTTAAATTATTTAAATTTATACTGGCAATGCTGCATACTAGTAACGATATACGAAATCCTGGACTAAGAACATTACCACCTGGAGTTGAAAGATATTTTGTAAGAGGTGGTGGACTTTCTATAATAGAAGTTTTGCCAGAAGATAAAATAGAGATCATTAATGAAGAAGGAAGACAAATTTGTGAAATAATTGTTTTTAATTCAAAAGGCAAATCAGATCTATCTATTTTAAATTTAAAAGAAAATGCTAATGCAGATTTTTCAAAAAAAACTATTGCTAATGATGAAAAAATTTCAAAGCTGCTAAAGAAAAAAAACCTTAATTTAAATAATGCTAAATCATCAATTGTTTTTAGTGAAGATTGTTTTATGGGTGAAAAAATAACATTAACCTCAAAAGATAAATGTATTGTAATGATTGCTGCACCTGGTGATGCAATGAATGTCCATGAACAAAATCCACCTACAGATTTAACTATTTTTTTAAATAAAGCTAAATTTATTGAAACAGATGAACAATTTATTTTGCCAGATCCGCTTAGTGATCCAATTATTGAACAACTTGTAAAAAGAAGAACTGCTGAAACTTATGAGGTAAAAGCTGGTGAATATATTCAGATAATTGATCCAGGCGGAAGGCAATGCTCTGATTTTCTAGCTTTTGATACACAAAAATTAAATGACGGCATTGAAAGTATTATTGATGATAAAGCAACACGAACTTTTATGGGTGGTGCTTACCCAGGTCCTGGATTATTTTCAAAGTTTTATGATGGTGATCATGAAGCTATGATTGAAGTTGTAAGAGATACAGTTGGAAGACATGATACTTTCAATCTTGCTTGTACATCCAAGTATTATGAAGACATGGGGTATATGGGTCATATTAATTGTACAGATAACTTCAATAAAGGTTTAAAAAAATATGATGTTAATCCTCGAAAGGGCTGGTCTGCTATAAATCTTTTTTTTAATACAGCAATTGATGCAAATAATGTTGCTTCTTTTGATGAGCCTTGGTCAAGACCCGGCGACTATGTTCTATTTAGAGCTTTAAAAGACTTAACATGCGTGTCTTCTGCTTGCCCATGTGACGTTGATGGAGCAAATGGCTGGAATCCCACTGATATTTTTGTTAGGACTTATCCTAAAGAAAAAAAATATTCAAAAGCAATTGCATTTAGAATGAAAACAGAATCAGAACCAAAATTAACACAAGAAACAGGTTTCCATAAAAAAACCTCTGAACTAACAAGAAACTTTGTTGAATATAAAGGTTTCTGGCTTGCAAATAACTTTACTAATTCTGGTACGATAAAAGAATACACAGCTTGTAGAGAAAGTGCGATAGCTACTGACTTATCACCTCTTAGAAAGTTTGAAATCCTAGGGCCAGATGCAGAAAACTTAATGCAATATACTCTTACAAGAAATATTAAAAAATTATCTGTAGGACAGGTTGTTTATACAGCAATGTGTTATGAAAATGGGTGCATGTTAGATGATGGTACATTGTTTAAATTAGGCCAAGATAACTTCAGATGGATTGGTGGAGATGAATACAGTGGTGAATGGCTAAAAGAACAAGCTAAAAAGAAAAATTATAAAGTTTGGATAAAATCTGCAACAGATCATATTCACAATATTGCAGTTCAAGGACCCAATAGTAGAAAAATTTTAGAAAAATTTGTATGGACACCTCCAATACAGCCATCAATTACTGAACTAGATTGGTTTAGATTTAATATCGCAAGAATAGATAATGAAACAGGTACACCGATTGTTGTTTCAAGAACAGGTTACACTGGTGAACTTGGATATGAAATATGGTGTAATCCAAAAGATGCTGCTGAAGTTTGGGATGAAGTTTGGGAAGCAGGAAAAGAATTTAATATTACGCCATTAGGTTTGGAGGCTTTAGATATGGTTCGTATAGAAGCTGGTCTTATTTTTTATGGTTACGAATTTGACGATCAAACAGATCCTTTTGAAGCTGGAATTGGTTTTACCGTTCCTCTAAAAACCAAAGAAGATAATTTTATAGGTAAAGAAGAGTTGGTTAAAAGAAAAGCTAACCCACAAAAAAAATTAGTTGGTTTAGAATTAATTGGCCATGAGCCAGCAGTAAATGGAGATTGTGTTCATATAGGCCGTGGACAAGTAGGTATAATAACTAGCGGAATGTTATCACCTAAACTTGGTAAAAATATTGCACTTTGTAAAATTGATGTAAAATATGCCGAGATAGGAACGGAAGTTGAAATTGGTAAACTTGATGGTCACCAAAAAAGAATTGGTGCAAAAGTTGTTCCCTTCCCTTTCTACGATCCAACAAAATCAAGGGTGAGGGCTTAAATGCAAAAAACAAAAGATTTACTAAATTTTTGGGAAGAACAAATGAAACACTCTCATACTTCAAGCAATTATTTTTTTAGAAAATCACCATCACATTATCACATGATGTTATTAGTTATGTCAGCATACAAACATAAAGAAAAATTATCTGTAGAAGAACTTAAAACAAAACTTTTTAAAACATCTAGACCAAAATCTGCACTAATAATTAATGAAGCATGTGAAAAAAATTTTTTTCTTTTAGAAAAAACTTCAATAGATCAGAGAAAAAAAAATATTAAGCCTACTGAATCTTTTGTAAAAGAATTTGAAGAATACATAGAAACTTTAAAAGGTCTGGTTCTTTAAAGTTATCCAACATTCTTCATAGCGGCAGCAATACCAGCAATTGTAATTAACATTGCATCTTTTAAGTATTTTTTATCTTTAATTTCTAATTTAGATTTATTTAATTTTTTCATTATGTCTGCTTGTAAAATATTTAATACCTCTGCGTAAGTGTTTCTAATTCTGATAGATTTTCTATATTCTTTTCTTTTTTCTATAATATATTTTGGAATAATTTGTTTGTTTACCTTTGTAAGTGATAATAATTCTTTTCTCAGTCTTTCACCTGTAATATTTAAGTTTTTATCCCCTAAACATTCTTCATAAAATTTACTCACTCTTTGGTCTGTTTTTACTAGAACCATATCAAGCATGTCCATCTGTGCATTAAAAAAAGGCCATTTAACTACCATTTCTTTTAAAATATTTCTATTTTTTATTCCAAAGTTCAAAGCCTTAAAGGTTCCAAGCCAAGCGGTCAAAAGAAAGCGTATTTGAGTCCATGCAAACACCCAAGGTATTGCTCTTAAACTTTCAATGCCTTTAGATTTATTTCTTTTTGTGGGTCTTGAACCAATAGACAATTTTTCTAATATTTTTTGCGGTGTTATTTTAAAGTAATATCTTAAAAAATCTTTATCATTGAGATTACTTCGATAATCTTTACTGGAAATTTTACTCATCTCATCCATTAATTTTCGCCATTGTTTTTTTGGTTTTATTGGTGGAGATAAAGTTGCTTCTAAAACAGACCCTATATATGTGCCCAAGTTATATTCGGCTAAAGACTCGGTTGCATATTTTTGCTGTATAACCTCTCCTTGTTCAGTTACTCTTGTATGTCCATTAACAGTTCCTGGAGGTTGAGATAATAATGCTTCATAAATTGGTCCTCCTCCTCTTCCAACCGATCCGCCACGTCCATGAAATAAAGTTAAATTAACATTAAATTTATTTGAAACGGTTTGTAGTTCTTCTTGAGCCCGATATTGAGCCCAACTAGCGGCAAGTTTTCCCGCATCTTTACTTGAGTCTGAATAACCAATCATCACTTCTTGATTTTTTTTAAAACATTTTAAGTACCATGGGATATTATAAAGTTGATCAACTACCTTACTTGCATTTTGAAGGTCTAACAAAGTTTCAAATAATGGAACAGTTCTTAAACATGATTTAATTCCAGATTTTTTTTGAAGGACTAATACTGTCAATATGTCTGATACTTTTGATGCCATAGAGATAACGTAAGCTCCCATACATTCTTTTGGTAATTTTGAAATCATTTTAAATGTAGCCCATGTTTCACTATCATCTTTATCAAATTTCATTGCTTTTGATATTAGGGGTCGCTTAGAATTAAATTCACTTGATAGAAAATTATTTTTTTCACCTTCTGACCAATTATTAAAATCTCCAAGACCTAAGTGTTTACAAATGTTAGTCATCAGTTTTTTATGCCTGCTGGCCTCTTGTCGTATATCTAATTTTACAAGATTTAAACCAAAAGTATGAGCTCTTCTCAATAAATCAAGTATTGAGCCGTCTGCTATTGCTTCACATTTAATTTCATATAATGATTTATAAACTACGTTTAAAGGGTTTATAATTTCATTAATTGATTGAATAACTAAAGTATTATTTAAAGGTTTTTTTTCATTTAAAAATAATTCAATTTCTTTTTGTGTAGTTTTTAACTTATCCCTAACTGGTCTTAAGTAAGTTCTGTAAGGCTCATGACTGTTTTTTGATTTTTTTTTAATAATATTTGAACACTCATGCATTGATAACTTTTGAATAATTTTAGTAAATTCTCTTTCATATAGGTTTGCAGCCTCCCATCTCGATAATAAAATTACTTCTTGAGTAATTTTTGCAGTAACATTGGGGTTTCCATCTCTATCCCCACCCATCCATGAGCCAAATAGTAATGGAGAATAATCAGTTGGTAGTTTTTTACCTGTATAATCTTGAATAGCCTTATCATAACGAGATATAATTTTTGGTACAGCATTCCACAAACTATCTTCTATTACAGCTAATCCCCACTTAGCCTCTTCTACTGGTGTTGGTTTTAATCTTTTTAATTCATCAGTTTTCCAAATTGAAGTAATTTCCTCATGAAGATTTCTTTCTAAAGTGTCTTTTTCTTTAATAATATTTTTTATTTTAAATATTCTTGATTTATTAAATTTTTCTAAAAGATTATTTACTTCTGTATATTTTTGAATAAGCGTTCTTCTTTTAACCTCTGTTGGATGGGCTGTTAAAACTAGATCTACTTTTAGATTTTTAGCACACTGATAAAATTGTTCTTTTGAAGTAGCTTTTTTTTTTATTAATTTTTCGATTGCATCTTCTAAAACTATAAATGAATCTGATTCTTGTTTTTTTTGATTTTTTTTTTCATCTATCTTATGTACATTATCAAGAGACTCAGCTAAATTTGAAAAATTTAAAAATTTACTAAATGAACGGGCTATTATTAAAGATTCTTTAGAATTTAATTTTTTAATACTTGATATTAATTGTCGAAATTTTTTTGTTTCATTTAATTTTATTTTTTTTTTATTTTTAGCACCTCTGCTTGCTTTTGATAAAAATCTTATTTGTTCTATCTTATTGTAAAGTTTGATTCCTTCTTGCTCTTTAACCACTTTACCTAAAATATTTCCTAATAAATTTATATTTTTTGAAAGTTCTACGTTCTTTATTTTATAATCAATTCTTTTTAGCATTTAAAACTTGTTTTACAGTGTGTCCCATTACAGATGGGTTTTTTGAAATTATTACCCCATACTCTTCTAAGAGCTTAACTTTTTCAACTGCACTTTCTCCATACGCTGAAACTATAGCCCCTGCATGCCCCATAACTCTTCCTTTTGGAGCTGTTAAACCAGCTATATAGGCAACCACAGGTTTTGACATATTCTCTTTAGCAAATTTACCTGCAGCTACTTCTTGGGGACCACCAATTTCACCTATCATTAATATAACTTCTGTATTTTTGTCTTCTTCAAATTTTTCAATAATATCCTTAAATGAACTTCCATTAATAGGGTCTCCACCAATTCCTACACTTGTGGAAATTCCTATTCCTAAATCTTTTAATTGTTGTGCTGCCTCATATCCTAAAGTTCCTGATCTTCCAATAACTCCAACATTACCTTCTTTATAAATATGTCCAGGCATTATACCTAGTAGAGCTTTACCTGGGCTAATTACTCCAGCACAATTTGGTCCTATAAGTGTCATTTTTTCTGATTTTGAGTACCGTCTCATATAACGTTTTATTTTAATCATATCGTGAGAGGGAATTCCGTCAGTAATAGCAACGCATGTTTTTATTCCTGCGTCGGCGGCCTCCATAGCCGAATCCGCAGCAAATGCTGGTGGCACAAATAGCACAGAAGCGCTAGCTCCTGTATTTTTTACAGCCTCTTTAACTGTGTTAAAAACTGGCAGACCCAAGTGAGTTTGCCCACCTTTTCCAGGTGTCACTCCTCCAACTATGTTTGATCCATATTTTAGCATTTCATCAGAGTGAAAAGATCCTATTTTACCAGTAAAACCTTGGACTATTATTTTTGTTTTTTCATCAATTAATATTGTCATGATTATTTCTTTAATTCCTTTAAAGCTTTTACAGCTTTATTTGCTGCATCCTCTAAGGTTGTTGCTTCAATATAATTAATCTTACTTTCTTTTAAAATTTTATTACCTTTTTCAACATTAGTTCCTGCTAACCGTATTATAAGCGGCATATTGATATCTATTTTTTGCAAAGCTTGAATTATACCTTCTGCTACCCAATCACACCTATTTATCCCTGCAAAAATATTGATCAATATGACTTTTACTTTTTTATCCATCAATATTAATTTAAATGCTTTAACAATTTTTTCAGGTGTGGCTCCTCCACCAACATCAAGAAAATTTGCTGGTTCACCACCTGCTAATTTAATCATGTCCATTGATGCCATAGCCAAACCTGCTCCATTAATTATATTCCCAATATTTCCTTCAAGACTTACATAATTAAGCCCTCTATCAGATGCATAAATTTCATTAGTATTTTCTTGTGTTTTATCTCTAAGTTCTGAAATTTGGTTTCTTCTAAATAAAGCATTGTTATCAAAGCTCATTTTACAATCTAATGCTAAGATTTGGTCTTGTTCTGAAATAACTAAAGGGTTTACCTCAACCATAGTGGCGTCTAATTCACTAAAAGCTCGATAACATCCAATTATAGCTTCTGCTGTTCTTGATATCAATTCAGGTTTAATTCCTAATCCAAAAGCAATTTCTCTTGCTTGAAATTTTTGCATGCCAACTGCAGCTTCTATTTTTGATCTAATTATACTTTCTGGTTTTTCTTGTGATATTTCTTCAACACTCATTCCACCTTCTGTTGAAGCAACAACCATTATACATTCAGAACTTCTGTCAAAAACTAATCCTAAATATAATTCCTTTTTAATCTCTGTTGCTTCTTCAATATAAACTCTATTAACAATTTTTCCCTCTGGTCCTGTTTGATTTGTAACTAATGTTTTTCCAAGAAGTTTATCTGTTGCTTGAGCAACTTCTAAAGCGGTATTGCAAACTATAATTCCTCCTGCTTTACCCCTTGCCCCAGAATGAACTTGCGCTTTTACTACCCATTTTGATCCGCCAATTTCTCGCGCTTTATTTTCAGCATTTTCTGGACTGTATACAATTCCTCCTCTCGGTATTGTAACACCAAAACCTGCAAGTATTTTTTTTGCCTGATATTCATGTATGTCCATTTTGTTAGCCTTTGATAAGTTTATTAATATTTACAATATTTTCTGCCATGCGAGCTGAAGCAGCATCAATCATTCTCCCATCTAATTGTGCAGCACCTTTTCCTTCTTTTGCTGCTTTCTCAAGTTCTTCAATGATTCTTTTAGCTTTGTTTACTTCGGCTTCTGGTGGTGAAAAAACTTTATTTGCCAGTTCAATTTGTGAAGGATGAATTGCCCACTTCCCTTCTATACCAATCGCAGCAGCCCTTTTTGCAGATTCTATGTATGCATCTGGATCATTAAAATCTCCAAAAGGTCCATCAATTGCTCGTAAGCCATATGCTCTACAAGTCATAACAAGTTGCGACAACCCGTGATGCCATTGGTCTCCTGGGTAATCAGGATTTAATCCTCCAATTACAACTGTTCTCGCTCTTAAACTTGCAGCATAATCTGCTACGCCGAAATGTAATGCTTCAATTCTGCTACTAGACTTAGCAATTTCTTTTATATTTGACATTCCTAATGCAGTTTCAATTAAACATTCTATTCCAATTTTATTTTTAAATTTCTTATTGGTTTCTATTTGTGTCAAAAGACAATCAACCATATATACATCACTAGCTGTACCTACTTTTGGAATAAGTATTGTGTCAATTCTATCACCTGCCTCTTCTACAATTTCAATCAAATCACTATACATATAGTGTGTGTCGAGACTATTAATTCTTACAGAAATAGTTTTTCCTTTTTTTCTCCAATTTATTTCTTTAAGTGCTTTAATTACATTCGCCCTAGCAGATATTTTATCATTTGGTGAAACTGCGTCTTCAAGATCTAAAAAAATATAGTCTGCACTAGAGTTAAGTGCTTTTTCAAACATTTTAGGAGATGATCCAGGAACTGCTAATTCACTTCTTTGTAATCTTGGACGTGCAGGCTCATAAAATTTATGGCTCATTTTTTCTCCAAATTAATTTGGAAAAAGAATACAAGTAAACTTTTCAAGAGAAGATATGCGCTCTTTTTCCGTTTATAATCACAAACTATAAAAATTTTAAAATGAAATAAATGATATTTTATATAATTATTAACAAGTCATATTATTTATTATTAAAAACTATATATAAAAGAAATATGTGACTATTTCTTAAAATAAATTAGATTTATCATATGATAAAATCAAATAGTCATAAAGCAGGCAGGCATTTTTTACAAGTTCCTGGACCTACAAATATACCTGATCGAGTTCTTCAGGCTATGGCTTTTCCAGCAATGGATCATAGAGGTCCTGATTTTCAAAATTTATCTTTTAATGTTTTAAAAAAAATTAAATTAATTTTTAAATCTGAAGATCCTGTTGTTATTTTTCCAAGCGCTGGCACAGGTGCTATGGAAGCTTCTCTAGCTAACACTTTAAGTGAAGGAGATAAAATTTTAATGTTTGAGACGGGACATTTTGCTACTGAATGGTGTCAGGCTGCACGAAGATATAGATTAGATGTTGATTTTATTCCGGGGGACTGGCGGACAGGAGCTGATCCAAAAATTGTCGAAAAAAAATTAAGCGAAGATAAAAACCATAAAATAAAAGCTGTCTTAGTTACTCATAATGAAACATCTACAGGAATTAAAAGCCAAGTAGAAGAAGTAAGAAAAGCTATTGATAGTACAAATCATCCTGCATTATTTATGGTTGATACTATTTCTTCGTTGGGTTCTTATAATTATGATCATCAAAAATGGAAAGTTGATGTTACAGTTGGTGGTTCTCAAAAAGGTTTGATGTGCCCTCCAGGTTTATCTTTTAATGCAATAAGTCCTAAAGCTTTGGAGGCTTATAAAAAATCCAAAATTACTAAATCTTATTTTGACTGGGGACAAATGTTAGATAATAATAAAAATGGATTTTATCCTTACACCCCTGCTGTAAATTTATTATACGCTTTAAATGAAGCAGTTGATATGCTTTTAGAAGAAGGTTTAGAAAGTGTATTCAAAAGGCACAAAAGACATGCTGATGCTACAAGAATTGCAGTGGAAGCTTGGGGTCTTGAAATTTTAGCCAGAAACCCAATTGAAAGATCAGATTCAATAACTGCAATTATGGTTCCAGATGGACACGATTCAGATAATCTTAGAAAAATAATTTATGATAACTACAATATGTCCTTAGGAACTGGTCTTAATAAAGTAAAAGGTAAAGTATTTAGAATAGGTCATATGGGTGACTTAAATGACTTAACCTTAGCTGGAACCCTATCGGGGGTTGAAATGGGCTTAAAAAAATCTGGAATTCCTTTTAATAAGGGTGGCATAATGGCCGCACTAGATTTTCTTTCAAAATAAAATCATGCTTTATTCTCAAATAATCTCTGTAATAAAATATATACAAGTTTTTACTTATATAAAAAATACTTTTATTTTTAAAAATTATTAGTTATGGAGAAAGGATATATGTCTAATTTACCAAAAAAAGCAAAAGTAGTAATTATTGGTGGTGGTATTCACGGCTTAAGTACAGCGTGGAAACTTTCAGAAACTTATAAAAATGAAAACGATATAGTTGTTCTAGAAAAAAAGGATATTGCAGCAGGTGCAAGTGGTATTGCTTGTGGTGTTGTTAGAAATAATTATTTTCAGCCAGCAATGAGGGAATTGATGGCTCATTCTGTTTCAGTTTGGGAAAGTGATCCAAAAGCATTTAAATATAATTCTGTTGGTTACATGCAAATATCTCCAGAGGTTATGCATGAAGATGTTGCAACAATTTATGAACAACAAAAAGCAATAGGGTACGAATCAGAATTTATTGAAGGTGAAAAAGAATGTACTAAATACATGAAAGGTATGTTTGATGATTGGCAGGCTCAAGAAATAACATCCATCCTACACGAAAAAAAAGGTGGCTATGCATTTAACAAAGATTCCATTAAAGCTCTTGAAGAAAAATCAACATCAAATGGAGTGAAGGTTATTAAAGGAGTAAAAGTTACAGGGTTTAAAAGAGGCAGTAATAGCAAAGCTGTTACAGGAGTTGAAACTGATAAAGGTATAATTGAATGTGATCAGGTCGTTGTTGGCGCTGGTCCTTGGGTTAGAGATTTTTGGAATATGTTAGATCTGCCAAAAACCACTAATATTAAAGGTAAAGATGGAAAATTTCATGAAACTGAAATGTGGAAATATTGGATGCTTCAAGAAGGAGTTATTGGTGTTGATAAAGATTTTTTAAAAACAAATGATGGTGGTCAACCCCCAGTTATTCATGTCGACTCAACTGCACCATTATATTCTGACAGAGATAAAAAACTAATTACAGATAAGATTTGGGGAATTTATTACAAGCCAGATATTGAAGGTTTAGGTGTTCAAGGAGGAACTTCTCCTTATATTGTTGATAAACACTTTGATAAAGTAAATATTGATCCCTATGGACTTGAATCCCCCGAGTTTCAAACTACTGAAGCATTTAATGATATGTGGTGTTCAGCTTTAGCACATTGCCAAAAAAGATTTGAAGGAAAATCAGACCTATACAGAAAAGGACCTTCAGGTGGTCTTGGATGTATGACGCCAGATGCGTTTCCAATTTTTGATAGATTTTTAGAAAACGTTTATATGATTGCAGATGCTAACCATGGGTATAAAATGATTGGCGTTGGAGAACTTGTTGCAAAAGAAATTCTTGGAACTGAAAGTGATTTATTAAAACCCTTTAGATTCAATCGTTACGAGAAAGGTGAACTGCATCCTACCTCGAACAGTCCCTTCCCTTGGAGTTAATTTTATAGCCACTAGTTATAAAAATTATATATATTTAATATAATCAAGAAACCTAGACACCCTTAAATTTTTCAGTTACGGTTCGTTAAATAAAAATTCATTAGAGGGAGAGATAATGACAGATTTAGACAAGCATGTTGCACAACCTGGTAGAAACAAATTAGTAAAACAAGTTAGAGCTAAAATTGATGAGCTAGGTATTGAATATATTTATTTTCAATTTATTTCTGTTACTGGAAGAGTTGTTGGAAAAGGCATTCCTACTGATCATTGGGAAAGAACTTGTGAAAAAGGTTTTCAATTAGTTTATGGAGCAACAGCAAACTTATTTGTTGATCGTCATGGAGACTATATTGGTTATGGTCCAGAAGCAAAAGAGTTAGTTGGTATACCTGATCCTGAAACTTTTTGTCAACTTCCTTGGGATAAAAAAGTTGCAAGAGTATTCGTTACTTGCTTTAGAAATAGAGAAGAAAGAGAAAATCCTGGTGCACATCTAACTTCAGATTGTCGAGGAAATTTAAGAATACATGCTCAAGAATTTAAAAAGAAACATGGGTACCAATTAAGAGTTGGAACAGAACCAGAAATGATGTGGTTAACTAAAAATGAAGATGGTTCACCTACTGGTAAAGGTTTTTCTAAACCTTATTGCTATCACATAGATCAATTTGAGTCGTTAAGACCAGTTTTCATGCAAGTTTTTAAATACGCTAGAGCAATGGGTTTTGACATGATTCAAGGTGATCATGAAGATGCACCAGGGCAATTAGAATTAAACTGGATGTACGATGATGTTTTAAGAAATGCAGATAGACTTTCAACTTATAGACAAATTTGTGCACAGGTTGCTAGAGAGTTTAATTTGATAGCTTGCTTTATGACAAAACCTTTTATGGGAGTGTCAGCAAGTGGTTGTCATACAAATATGTCTTTGTGGAAAGGTGGAAAAGATAAAATTAATAAATTATCCCACAAATCAATACCAGCTATGGATGATGTTTTTACTTATGTTGAGGGTGGAACTAATTATTTTATGCCTGACACTAAAGATATTCAATTACCTGGTAAAGTTGGATTAAAAGCGATTGGTGGAGTAATGAAACATTTGGGTGCACTGACTGCAATTGGTTCTTCAACTGTTAACTCATATAGAAGATTGTGGGATACAGGATTTTGGGCGCCCGTTTATGCAGACTGGGGATTTCAAAATAGAACTTGTGGTTTAAGAGTTTCTGCTCCAGGTAGATTTGAATACCGTTCTGTAGATTCAATGCATAATCCTTATTTAATGGGATCTGGATTATTAAAATGTTTTGATGACGGAATAACAAATAATATTGATCCTGGAAAACCTGAGTCTAGAAGTATGTACGACGCTCAAGCTGCTGGAAAAATAGTTAAAAAACTACCCATGAGTCTTGGTGAAGCTTTAAATCGTTTAGCAGAGGATGAGGTTATAAAATCAGCTATGCCAGACGAAATGTATAAAGTTTTCCATTGGTATAAAAATGATGAATGGGAAAAATTTTTAGGTGCAACAACTCAGTGGGATCTAGATACTTATCTAGACTGTCTACCGTAATCTTTAATAAAATAGGGGAAATATATGTGTGGAATAGCGGGATTAATTTATAAAGATAAATCAGTGAACATTGGAACTCAATTGCAAGGAATGCTTCAAGCATTAAAGCATAGAGGAGAAGATTCTACTGGCTATGCACTTTATGGAGATACAGATGGTAAAAATTTCATTATGCGGTTTAAGGTTGGAGAAAATGTTGGTGAAGGTAGTTCATCAGTAAGTGAAGAGACTTCTGTTTATGATGAAAGAATTAAAATAGTTAAGTCACATATTTTAGGTATGGGTGCAAAAATTATTAAAGAAGAAAGAATACTTCCCTACTCTTTAAGATATGAGGTTAATTATGATGAAAAAGACTTAAGAGAGTTTTCTAGAAAAATCGAGAGCGTTCCTGGTGTTGAAATTCTTTCTATGGGTAAGTCTTTAGAGGTTATTAAAGATTTGGGTAATGCAAAAGAGGTTTGTGATAGATATAACTTAGATAAAGTTGTGGGGACACATGCAATCGGCCATGCAAGGATGGCAACTGAATCTGGTGTAGATATTAAATCAGCCCACCCTTTTTGGGGATATCCATTTAGCGATGTGTCTGTAGTTCATAATGGTCAGTTAACAAATTATTGGAATAATAGAAGAATGCTAGAAAACGAAGGTATGAGGTTTATGTCTGAATGTGATTCAGAGTTAATTGCAGTATATCTAGCAAAAAAATTAAGAGATGGTGCAACCCTTGAAGAAGGTATGAAAGATTCTTTAACGGGTCTTGATGGAGTATTTACTTACTTTGTTGCAACAAAAGACTCATTAGGAATGGCAAAAGATACAATGGCAGCAAAACCATTAGTTCTTTATGAGTCTGATAATTTAATAGCAATGGGATCTGAAGAAATTGCAATTAGAGCAATTCTTCCTCAAGAAATTGATACATATGATCCATATGATGGAGAGGTAAAAGTATGGCAAATTTAAAGACTACAGAGAAAAAAACAAAGTCCCAGTCAATGGGTATGCACACAGAAGTTTTAACAGGAAGAACTCAGCAAAAATTTTTTAATCCTGACGAAGGTGAAAATCTTTATTATTTTGGAACTTATGATGTAGATTTTAATAAAAGAACAAATCTAGATGTTAAAGAAATGACAGCTCCAGAAGCTAATAAAGAAATTGACAACTTAATGAGCCAAGGCTTTGGAACAATTGTTATTAAAAACCCACAAGGAAAACATAGTTTAGGTGTTGGTATTTTAAATAAATTAAACTTAATTTTTGAAGGAAGTTTGGGTTATTTTGGTATGGGTTCTTGTGATGGACCTACTGTTAGAATTAATGGTAGAGTTGGCTGGTCTTGTGCTGAAAACTTAATGGCAGGAAAAGTTGTTATAGAAAAAAATGCAGGATCTTGCTTTGGTGCCGCTATAAGAGGTGGTGATTTAATTTGCAAAGGAAGTGTTGGTGCAAGAACTGGTATTGACATGAAGGGTGGAACTATCATTGTTGGTGGTGATGCTGGAGCTTTTACTGGTTTTATGATGCAAAGAGGAAGAATTATTATTCTAGGTGATGTTGGAATAAATTTAGGTGACTCAATGTATGATGGAACAATATTCATTGGTGGAAAAATAGGTTCATTCGGAAGTGATGCTGTTCCATCAGATCTTACAGACAGTGATCAAGATTGGTTAAAAAGAAAATTAAAAGTTGCAGAGATAGGTGAAAAATTTGACGTCAGTAAAATGACAAAAATAGTCGCAGGGAAAAAACTTTGGAACTATGATAATCTAGAACCTCATGAAAAGAAAGGAGCTATCTAATGGCTAAAAAGAAAGTTAAAAAAAATAGTAAAAAATTAAAAAAAACTAATGGAAGTGTTGGTGGTAAAGCTGATGTTCATGCACACGAAGAGGGCAAAAGAAACAAAAGCCTTTTAGGTCACAACGCTATTTTTACTCCTGAAGTTATAGACGATATTCATATTAAAGCTCAACTTGGAAGATACAGAATGCGTGGAATGGCATTAATGAAAAAAATTCCTACATTTGATGACTTAGTATTTTTACCAGGAACTCTTACAAGATTTGTAATTGAGGGTTATAGAGAAAAATGTGAAACAAAGACCATTATTGGACCAAATTGTGAAAACCCAATTGAACTAGATATACCAGTATATATTACGGGTATGAGTTTTGGAGCACTTTCTTATGAAGCAAAAACTGCTTTAGCAAGAGGAGCAACAATGGCTGGAAGCGCAACATGCTCTGGCGAAGGTGGAATGATTCCAGATGAGAGAAGATATTCTGAAAAATGGTATTACCAATGTATCCAATCAAGATATGGTTTTAATCCTCATCACGCTCAACTAGCTGATGCAATTGAAGTATTTATTGGTCAAGGACAAAAAGTTGGAATGGGTGGACATTTAATGGGTCAAAAAGTTACTGATCAAGTTGCAGAAATGAGATCTCTACCATCTGGTATTGATCAAAGATCTCCAGCAAGACACCCAGACTGGTTAGGTCCAGATGATCTAGCTTTAAAAGTTGAAGAATTAAGACAACTTACAAAAAATAAAGTTCCAATTCAGTTAAAACTAGGTGCATCAAAAGTTTATGACGATGTTCGTATGGCTGCAAAATGTAATCCAGACTCAATATTTTTAGATGGTATGGAAGGTTCAACAGGAGCCGGTCCTCATATAGCTGCTGCAAATACTGGTATTCCAGGAATTGCTGCAATCAGAGAAGCAAGAAGAGCTATTGATGATGTTGGTAAAACTGGACAAGTAACTTTAATTTATGCAGGTGGTGTTAGAGATGGTGCTGATATGGCGAAGGCTTTAGCCCTAGGTGCTGATGCAATAGCAATTGGAACTGGTGCTTTAATGGCTTTAAACTGTAATAAAGATATACCAGAAGCAAATTTTGAAAAAGAAATGGGTGTAAAAGCTGGTGAATGTTATCACTGTCATACTGGTCGTTGTCCAGTCGGTGTTGCAACACAAGATCCTAAATTAAGAGCTAGATTAAATCCTGATGATGCTGCATTAAGAGTTTATAATTACCTTCATGCAATGACATTAGAGGCTCAACTTTTAGCAAGAGCTTGTGGTAAAACTAATATTCACTCTTTAGAGCCTGAAGATTTAGCTGCTCTAACAATGGAATCATCTGCGTTAGCTAAAGTTCCGTTAACAGGAACTAACTTCACTGTTGGTGTTGATAACTATCACAAAATATAAGGAATATTTATGGTTAAGAAAAAAACAAAAACAAAAGTAAAAAAAGAAAATCTAGGTGGAAAATCTAAAGAGACTGCTAGAGAAAAAATGATTGGGCAGCATATCGGTTATAGATATGACGTTAACCTATTACCTGATTATAAGAAGATGACTCCATTCTTAAAAAAATATGTAGAAGCTATGGGATGGGATGATCTTAACTGGTTAGAAGATATTCATATGGGTTATGAAGAGGATAGACCTGCTGTGTTTTGTAGAAATGCAAATGGTTGGGTTACAATTCCAAAATCAATCAAATTACCAAATAACCAACAAGACAGAGACATGATTGCAAGAGAGCTTCTAGTTAAGTTTCAAATGTCTAAAAAGCACCCTCTTGTTGATTTGAAAAAAGCTTACCTTAAGTTTTAGTCCATCAATCAAAGGTTGATTATTTTTTTAAATATACCGTCATTGCTTATCTATTTAAGCACTGTATAGTTTGTCACACCTATTAAAATCTCGTAAGCTTTCCTAAATTAACAAGGAGAGAGAGATTATGGATGATCAATTAGGTGCTCTTACAGTTATATTTACAGAATTTTACTACTGGGTAACAGTAGTATTAATGTTCCTGATTCACGTCGGGTTTTGTATGTATGAAGTTGGAGCCTCGCGTTATAAACATCACCAGCACACTTTAATGAAAAATACCATGGTAATACCGCTAGTAACGGTAACCTGGTTTTTCTTTGGTTGGTGGATTTACTGGGCATTTCCAACAGGACCGGGGATAGCTCCATCAATAATGAATGAGAGTTCAGCATTAATTACTGACGAAAGTACTTTTAGTGCGAAATGGTATGTAGCAAATACTGAATTTATGGCTGTCAACTTAGGTGACCGTATAAGTGGAGTATTCTGGGCTGCATTCTTACTATTTTCATGGACAGCTGCTTCAATTGTTTCTGGAGCAATCATTGAAAGAATTACAACTTTTGCATTTGGTATTTTAGCAATTGCAATTGGTTCGTGCTTCTGGGTAATTGATGCTGCTTGGGGATGGCACTTTGATGGATGGATGCTTAAAATTTTAGGATATCATGACGCTTACGCATCAGGAGTAATTCACGCAATTGCGGGTGGGTTTGCTTTAGGTGTTCTAATCGTTTTAGGACCTAGAATTGGAAAGTTCTCATCAAGTGGTGAACCAAGAAATATAGGACCAAGAAACCCATGGCTAGTTACAGTTGGATTATTTTTAATCTATACTGGTTTCTGGGGATTTTATGCAGCATGTAATATACCGATATTTGATCTTGGACCTGAGTATGGAATGGAAGGTGTAACGTACTGGACAGCAACAAATATATATGTAACCCCAACCACACTGAGCGGAATAACCTATAACTTTCTGATGTCATTATCAGGTGGATTATTGGCTGGATACGTGGTCGCTAAAGGTGATCCATTCTGGACTTACTCAAGTGGACTAGCTGGGATCATCTGTGCATCTGCAGGTAATGATTTGTATCACCCGATACAAGCAATGCTTATTGGTGCGATCGGTGTTGTTATAGCATACAAAATGCATTACTGGGTTGAACGTAAGTTCAAAATTGATGATGCAGTTGGTGCAGTAGCAGTACATGGTTATGCGGGCGTTGTTGGTCTTATAATTTGTGGATTTGTTTTAAATGGTTACCCAGCATCTGGATATAATGTTGGAGCTATGTGGGACGGATCAACTTATGCATCAATCAATCCACTGGGACAATTCCTTGGAGCAATTATAATGTTCGGAGTTCTTGGAATGTTACCAGGCTACGTTATTGCTAGAATACTAAGCGCTTTTGGTAAATTAAGGATACCGCGTGAAGTTGAAATAGCAGGACTAGACTATGAAATAATGGAGGACGATAGAGAAGCTGAAAAAGCGGTCGCCTCTTCAACTAGGTAAAGGAGAAAAATATGGCTACAGTTACAAACTGGATAGATCATTTAAGTGCAAAAGAGGTTGTCGGAGCTGTTTATCCGGGAGCTGGATCCACTGAAACTTTACTAGTTATTCTTGGTGTAGTTTTTTGGATTGGCTGGCATGTTTTGACTGCTAGATCTGAGAGTGAAAAACTCTCAAGATTGGCTAGAAAAAGACATGGTGCTAATGATCATAAAAGCAATATTACCGACTGGTAATATAAAATAAACTTTGGGCGCTACATAATTGTAGTGCCCTTTTTTATATAGAAATTCAATATGACTGAAAATAATAACGAGGATCAAAGACCAAGCAAAATGATTGGTGTAGTTTTTCCAAAAGCAAAGTATGGGGTTATTGCAGCTATAATAATTATTATTGGTGGAAATTTAATTTATTACAAGGAAGCTATTTTTTCTTTTTTAAGATAATGGCAAAAAATTTATCTAGAATTGCTAAAGTAAAAAAGATTAAATACTTTTTAATTAGCTTTGTAGATTTATTTGGTATCTTGAGATCAAAATTAGTCCCAACCGAAGCAATTGGAGAAATGCAAAAAAATGGTGCTGGGTTTGCAGGCTTTGCAACATGGCTGGATATGTCACCTGCTGATACAGACATGTTCGCTATTCCAGATCCAGATAGTTTAATTCAATTACCTTGGAATAAAGAAGTTGGTTGGCTTGCATCAGATTTATGGATGGGTGGGAAACCTGTAAAAGCATCCCCAAGGGTTATGCTTAAAGAGCAAATAGCTAAGTTGAGTAAAAAAGAATTACAAATGAAATCTGGGGTGGAGTGTGAATATTTTTTGATTTCTCAAGATGGTTCGAGTATTGCAGATCTACGAGATACTCAATCAAAACCTTGTTATGATCAATCAGCATTAATGCGAAGGTATGATTTAATTAAAGAAATTTGTGATGCTATGATTCAAATGGGGTGGCATCCATATCAAAATGACCATGAGGATGCTAATGGACAGTTTGAAATGAATTGGGATTATGATGATTGTTTAATTACAGCAGATAGACATGTCTTCTTTAAATATATGGTAAAATCTTTAGCGGAAAAACATGGGCTTAGAGCAACATTTATGCCAAAACCTTTTAGTAATTTAACTGGGAATGGTTGTCATGCTCATGTTTCTCTTTGGAATAATGACAAGAATAAGTTTTTAGATACCAGTGATAAGCTTGGTATAAGTAAACTTGCTTATAATTTCTTAGGGGGTGTAATGAATTTAGCCCAACCACTTTCTGCATTTTTTAACCCAACAGTTAATAGCTACAGGAGAATAAATGCACCACCAACAAAATCTGGTGCAACATGGTCACCAAGTAGTATTTCTTACACAGGAAATAACAGAACACATATGATTAGAGTGCCAGATGCAGGTCGATTTGAGTTAAGATTAATGGACGGTTCATCTAACCCCTACTTACTTCAAGCTGGTATTATTGCTGCAGGACTTCACGGTTTAAATAATAAGATTAACCCTGGTGAAGCATTAACTTGTAATATGTACACTGATTACAAAAATTACCCAAATTTAAAAAAATTACCTAATGAAATTGAGGAGGCTTTAGATTTTCTTCAAAATAGCAAAGAACTTAAGGAAGCATTTGGAGATGATGTTATAACAAGTTACATAAAATTAAAAAATATGGAAATTAAAGATTTTAACAAAGAAGAAAAATTTGATAAGAAAAGCTCAGTAACTCACTGGGAAAAAAATAGCACTCTTGATTGTTAATAAAAATGAAACCAATCCTTCAGAAAGACCTTTGGTCCATTACATCTTTTTTAGAAAATAAAGAGTATAATTTTAATAAAGAAAATATACTCACTCAATTACCAGAAAAATTTATAGATGAAGCAATATTGGCTATATCTAGTTGGGATAACTACGCGCCTACTCCACTAATTAAATTAAACAAATTAAGTGATGAATTAAAATTAAAAAATATTTACTACAAGGACGAAGATAAAAGATTTGAACTTAAGTCATTTAAAGCATTAGGTGGGGCCTTTGCTGTTTACAAAATTGCAAGTGAAAAAAAGAATATAACAGTTTCGACGGCTACAGCAGGAAATCATGGAAGATCAGTTGCATGGGGTGCACAAAGGCTAGGTTTAAAATGTAAAATATTTATAAGTGAATTTGTTAGCGAGTCTAGAGCTGAAGCTATGCGTAATCTGGATGCTGAAGTTATTAGAGTTAAAGGGAATTACGACAATTCATTAAAGGAATGCATCAAACAATCTAATGCAAATAATTGGGAAATTGTACAAGATGTATCTTGGGAAGGTTACAAAGAAGTACCAAAATTGATTATGGCTGGGTACACAATAATGGTTAAAGAAATTTTAGATGAAATAAACTCAAATTCAATAACACACGTATTTCTTCAAGCAGGTGTTGGGGGAATGGCAGCGGCAATGATTGCTGGCTTTGCAAAATTATCTAAAAATATCCCAAAGTTTATTACTGTTGAGCCAGAAAATGCAGACTGTGTGCTTCAAAGTATTAAAAATAATAAGCCCACAACTGTTGATATAAAAAAAGAAACAATAATGGGTGGAATGTCTTGTGGAGATGTTTCAAGTATTGCCTGGGAAATTTTAAAAAATTCTACTAACTACTGCTTAACTGTACCTGATGAAGCAATCTCAACTACTGTTGCACTGTTAGCAGAAAAACATTTATCTGATGAAAAAATAATAGCTGGTGAATGTGCTGTGCCAGGTATAATTGCGTTAATAGGCTCATTTAAGAATAAAGAATACTTAGATAAGTTAAAGTTAAATGAACAGTCTAATGTACTTTTATTTGGTTGTGAGGGTTTAACTGATAACACAATGTACCAAAAACTACTAAGTGATGGATTGCAAAAAATCTAAGTAAATATGACAAAAAAAGCTGTTGTTTGGATAAGAGAAGATTTTAGAATTGAAAATAATGAAGCCTTAGCTATTGCAACTCAAAATCATGAGTTTGTAAGTGCTCTTTATATTTATAACCCAAAAAATTTTGATAAAAAAGGGAAGCTCAAAAATGGTGGATCTCTAAAGCTTTAGAAAATTTTAACCTAGATCTAAAAAAATTAAATATCACATTGGAAGTTCAATTAGGTGATGAACTAGAAGTATTGTCAAATTTAAAGAAGAAAGATGATGTTACTGTTTATTGGAGTAAAGTATATGAACCAGATGTAATTAATAAAGGTAAAAAAATAAGAGATCAATTCATTAAAAATGAAATTCAATATAAATATTTTAAAGGAAATATTCTTGTAGAGTTTCAGGAAATGACTAAAGATGATGGCACACCCTATAAAGTATTCACTCCTTTTTGGAAAAAAACTGAGCAACTTTATATCTCAAAAGAACCTTCTAAATCTATAAAAGTTAAATCAAAAATAAAAAAAATAAATATATTTAAAAAATCAATTCCTATAAAAGAAATTTTACCTAAAAAAGATTGGCATAAGAAATTTGAGAAATACTGGATACCATCTGAACAAGAAGCTAAAAAATATTTACAAGAATTAATAAATAATAGAATTGAGGACTACGGTGAAGCACGAGATATTCCAGGTGTTAATGGAACCTCCAGGTTATCTCCTTTCTTAAAATTTGGACAAATACATGTGGAGACAATTTGGAAGAAATGCCAAGATATTAAAATAAAAAAAATGGGATATAGAAAGTACATTAATGAATTAGGATGGAGAGAATTTTCTCATAGTTTAATTAATTACTTCCCACAAATGCTAAAAGGTAACCTTAGAAAAGATTTTGATAATTTTCCTTGGGTTAAAAATGATAAATTTCTTAAAGCTTGGAAGAAAGGTATGACAGGATACCCTATTGTAGACGCTGGGATGAGGGAACTGTACGAAACAGGATGGATGCACAATAGGGTGCGAATGATTGTTGCTTCATTTCTTGTTAAGCATTTAAGAATTCATTGGAACGAGGGTGAAAAACATTTTAAAAATTGTTTAGTTGATTATAATGAAGCTAGTAACGTTGCCCAATGGCAATGGGTTGCGGGCTGTGGTGCTGATGCAGCTCCTTATTTCAGAATATTTAACCCTATTCTTCAGGGTGAAAAATTTGACAAAGATGGAATTTATACAAAGAAATGGGTTCCAGAACTTAAAAACATGCCTAATGAATTTTTATATAAACCATGGGAACTAGAAAACAAATACCAAGAGCAGATTAAAGTTATTGTAGGTGTAGATTATCCAAAACCAATTGTAGACCACGCTGAAGCAAGGAATGCTGCATTAGACGCTTTTAAAACAATTAAGAAAAGCTAATCACCTAAATAATGAAGTACAATCAGTCTTTTTTGTTTCTCAATTCTATGCTCAAAAAGATATAACCCCTGCCAAGTTCCAAGTAATAACTCATAGTTTTTAACGCTTAAAGAAATTTGATTATTAGTTAACGAGGACTTAATGTGTGCAGGCATGTCATCTTTTCCTTCAGCTGTATGGATATAAAGGGAATTATCCATTGGCACGAGCTTATTAAAAAAATTTATTAAGTCAGTTTGAACATCTGGATCTGCATTCTCTTGAATTATTAATGAAGCACTAGTGTGTTGAATGCTTATATTAATAATTCCGTTATTAAACTCATTATCATTAATCCATTGATTTGTTTGGTTGGTAAATTCATAAAGACTTTGACCATTTGTATCCAATTCTAAATTAAAAAATTCTTGTCTCATAGCTTGTTATATTTGATAGATGTTAATTCATATAATCGACTAATAGTTCTTTTAAATATTTTTCTTAAATCCTCCGAGGAACTTAATAAATCTAATTGTAATTGAGATGATATCATTAAAGGTATATTTTTTTCATAAAGAATATCAATTAGTGTAATAAATCTTTGTTGTTGATTAGAATTATCAATATTAAAGATGGGAATATTTTCTATAACAATAAAGTTACACACTTCAGCTATTTTTATATAATCTTCTGCACCAATATTTTTAGAACATAGTTCTTTAAAATCAAAACGTGCTATTCCATTAAAATAATTCTTAATAAAAAACTTTCTACCTTTAATGATTAAGGTCATTTCCTTTTTAGATAGATTTTTTGTTATTTTTCTAAAAAACTTATTAAGTTTAAAATTTATTGTTTCATTTAATGGAAAAAAATATCTTTCATTTTTATTTTTTGAAGATTTTCTATAGTCTTCTTCAATAATTAACTTTGCTTGAAAGCATTGTTCTTTCATTATTTTAATAAAGGGAAGAAATTGATCACGTTGTAATCCATCTTTGTAAAGATCATTTAATTTAGCATTTGATGTAAATAAAACTTTTATATTCTCATCAAATATTTTTTTGAATAAGTTACCTAAAATCATAGCGTCTACAATGTTGGTAACCTGAAACTCATCAAAATAAATTAACTTAGATTTACTTTTTAATTTTTTAACAAATTTATCTATAATATTTTCTTGGTTATTTTCTTTATTTTTAAAAACAAAATCATGAAAACTAATCATAAACTCATTAAAGTGAAATCTTTTTTTAGTTTTATCAAAATTATTATAAAAAAAATTCAATATCATGGTTTTACCCACACCTACATCACCCTGTAAATAAAATCCTGTTTTAGAATTCTGTTTAGTAAATATTTTTTTTAAAAGTGATTTATTGAAGTTCTGATTGTAAAATAAATTCAGCTCTTCTATTAAGTCTAGTTGATTGGGATTAATTTCTAAATTATTTTTTTTACAATAATTTAGAAATGATTTATTTAAATTCATTTTTTTGTTTTAAAATCTATACCATACTCTGACCTCGGCCCTTTTCTTAATCCGAAGGGTCCAGATATAAACAATGTAAGAGGTTTTGTTCCTAGCTTAAGATCAACTCTATGCAAATTGTTTGCTGACCTAAAACCAATATATCCAGCTGGTCGCCAAAATCTTCCAGAACTTAATGTTTCCCAATAACCATCCCTTAATATGATAGTTATATATGGAAATGTATGGTTATGAACACCTTCCCCATGATCATCAGCTAACATTTCATGTAAAAGAATATTAAATGGAAACCATTTTGGTCTATGTCTTAATAAGACATAATATCTATTCATCCAAGGTTTGGCTTCATTAAATTTGGGGTGAGAAGGTCCTCGATCTAAAACAATTTTTTTTCTTCCTAATTTATCAAGTAACTTAAGAAACATTATTAATTAAATTTAATAATGGAACCATTGCTTATTAAAAAAAGATTATTTTCATTTATAAAGGGCTGTAAAATTTTGCCTCCTGAGATTTTTACTACATTCAAGATATTACCTTCATTACTATTTACAATAATTAATTTTCCGTCACTATTAGTTAAGTATATTTTATTCAAAGCTATAAAAAAACCCGTTGGTTTTGTCTGTTTTCTCTTTTTATCTTTATACTCTTTAAACAAATCATTAATTCTAATTATATTTCCAGATTTTTTATCAACTACATATAAATATCCTTTTTCAGATATAGTTATTACAAGGTTGCCAATAACGACAGGTTTAAGGTCTGAACTAATTTCATTTTTCCAATTAATTAAGCCTGTTGTAGTATCGATAGAGTAAAATTCATTTTTATTATTAGAAAAGAATATTGTATTTTCATTGATCACCAATTCTGAATTTGATAATTGAAATGCATTTTGACTAATATTGTTATTTTGTGTGGGTAGCTGCCAAACAAGTTGCCCAGATTTTATATCTACAGCTGTGACATCTCCAATAGAATTGTTAAAATAAATATTTTTTTTATCAAGAACAATGGATATCTTTGTATTTGATTTTGTTAAAGATTCTTCAGTCTTTAAATTCCATATTTCTGATCCATCTTGTATTGATATTGATCTTAAAATATTTTTATAATCAACCACATAAAAAACATCATCTTTAATCTTAATGTTAGAGTTAAAAGGAACTATATTTGTTTTTGTCCATAATAGTTCGCCTGTATCAATATTAATTGCATAATATTTCGCTACATCATCTGTTACAATTAATATATTGTTTTTTCCTGCAAAATTTAATCTTGGTTTAATTTTCTTTTCACTCTTATTGTAAAAATTATTTTCCCATAGTATTTTTTGGTTTTCATCATAAAAAATTATTGTACCTTTGTTGTCATAGAAAACTAAATTTTTATTATAAAATAAAGGATTAGGATTTATGAAATCAAAATCATTAAATTTAGAAAAATTATATTTTCCAATTTTTTCTAAGACACCCTCATAAGCTAGCTCTCCCATGTCATTTTGATTATTCAAGCTATTTTGATTAAACTTTCCATTGGATATTTTAACGTAAAGATTTGAATTAAACTCTTCTTCCAATCTTGCTTGTTTAGTTAAAATAGTTTTGGTATTTTCAATTTGTTTTTGATCTTTGTTATCTTTATCCCAAAAACCTACTTTTTTACTTGCTGAACAGTTGTTTAAGATTAAGAGGATTAAGACTGATAATAGTGCTTTATTCACCAAGATCTCTATTTAGTCTCTTTTGTGACTCAGCTTTAATTGTGCTGCTAGCATTAGGTAAAACTAAAATCTGGTTAAAAAACTCTTTAGCTTTTTGTTTTTCATCTTTTGAGTAAAAAAATTCTGCTAGTAAATATAATGCGTGCGATTTCCAAATACTTTCAGAATTAATCACAGGATTTAGTATTTTTAATAATTCATTTTCACTTACAAAGTCTGAATTAAATAATGCTTTTTTATATATAATTAAATTCTTAATTTCATTTTCAAGGTTTGTTTTTTCAATCAATTCATTAAATAGGGTATTTATCTCATCATTATTTTCTAATAAATTACTATCTAACAAATGGTATAAAGCTAATGGAGAATAAGTTGCATCATTGCTTTTTATAACACTAACCATTTCATCAATTGTTTTTTGTTTATTTTTAGGACTTGGATCTATTAAAGCTAAGTTATATTGATTTGCTAATTTAATTTTGGTTCTTTCTTTAGATTTTTCAAATGATAAATACCCAATTATAATTACTAATATTATTGAGAAAATTATTATAAGGTTTTTTTTATTATTTATAAAAAAATTCTTTATTCTTTCATTTCTTGCGTTTGAATCAATGATTGTAATTTCTTCGTCCATTTTTATATCATATTCCTTAATACATATTGAAGTATTCCACCATTTTTATAATACTCTAATTCGTTTTTAGTGTCTATTCTACAAAGAGTTTTAATCTTTTTAATATCTCCTGAGGCATATTTTATTTCAACCTGAACATGATCTGATGCATTTATACCCTCTTCTATTTGAAGAACAGTTATTAACTCTGATCCAATTAATTTTAAGTTTATCCTATCGTTTCCTTCAGTAAATTGAAGTGGTAAAACGCCCATTCCAATTAAATTAGATCTATGGATTCTTTCAAAGCTTTCTGCTATTACAACTTTTACACCTAACAACTTAGTGCCTTTAGCAGCCCAATCTCTTGACGATCCTGTTCCATATTCTTTTCCACCTATAACAGCAAGGTCTGTTCCTCTTTTTTTATATTCCTCTACAGCATTATAAACTGGCATCACTTTTTCTTCTGGATAAAGCTTTGTAAACCCACCCTCTGTTCCTGGCGCCATTTCATTTCTTATTCTAATATTTGCAAAAGTTCCTCTCATCATTACTTCATGATTGCCTCTTCTTGATCCATAAGAGTTATAATCTGATGGAAGTATTTGATGTTCCATAAAATACTCACCTGTTGGGCTTTCTTTTTGAATATTCCCTGCTGGGGAAATATGATCAGTTGTAACCATGTCTCCTAAAATCAAAAGTGGTCTTGCATCTTTAATAGGCTTAAATCCCTCTGGTTGATCTGATAAATTTTCAAAGAATGGTGGTTTCTTTACATAAGTTGAACCAGAATCCCAATTGTAAATACTTGTATTTTCAGTTTTAATTTCTTGCCACTGCTTAGGGCCCTCTGAAATATTTGAATACCTTTTAACAAACATCTCTGCGTTAAGAGACTCCCGTAATGTGTCTTCAATTTCTTTATTTGATGGCCAAATATCTTTTAAAAATATATCCTTACCATCTTTGCTTTTTCCTAATGGTTCCTTGTATAAATCAAATTCCATATGACCAGCGAGTGCATAAGCTACTACAAGTGGCGGTGAAGCTAAATAATTAGCTTTTATATGTGGAGATATTCTTCCCTCAAAATTTCTATTTCCTGATAAAACTGATACAGCATAGATGTTTTCCTTATCTATTGCTTGAACAATTTCTTCCGGTAAAGGTCCTGAGTTTCCTATACAAGTTGTACAACCATATCCAACCAGATTAAAACCAAGTTTATCTAAAAATACATTTAGTCCTGCTTTTGCTAAATAGTCAGTAACCACTTGTGAGCCTGGTGCTAATGAGGTTTTTACCCAAGGTTTAGTTTCTAAACCAAATTCAACTGCTTTTTTTGCTAACAATCCAGCTCCAATTAATACATTGGGATTAGAGGTATTAGTGCATGAAGTGATAGCTGCAATTAATATTGAACCATCTTTAATTTCATAATCTGTTCCTGATACTTTTGAAACATGTTGCTCTTTTCTATTGGTTGCATCTTCAAAAACTTTTTTAAATCCAGTAGATGCATCTGTTAATAAAACTTTATCCTGAGGTCTCTTAGGTCCTGAAATAGTTGGAACAACTGTGGACATATCTAGTGATAAAGTATCTGTAAATTCAACTTGATCATTAGCCCACAAACCTTGCTCTTTTGCATATTTCTCAACTATATTAACTGTATCCTCATCTCTTCCTGAGAATCTTAAATATTTTAATGTCTCTTCATCAATTGGGAAGAAACCACATGTTGCGCCATACTCTGGTGCCATATTCGCAATTGTTGCTCTATCAGCAAGAGTTAAATTCTTTAAACCTTCTCCGTAAAATTCAACAAATTTTCCAACAACCCCTTTGTCTCTTAACATTTTTACAACTGTTAAAACTAAATCTGTTGCAGTAGTGCCTTCTGGCATTTTATTTTTAACTTCAAATCCAATTACTTCAGGAATTAACATGGAAATTGGTTGGCCTAACATTCCAGCTTCAGCTTCTATTCCACCGACACCCCATCCAAGAACAGATAAACCATTAACCATGGTAGTATGACTATCAGTACCAACTAACGTGTCAGGAAATAAATAGTCCTCATTTTGAAATTCTTCACACCATACTACTTTTGACAAATATTCTAAATTAACTTGGTGACAAATCCCTGTTCCAGGAGGCACAATTCTAAAGTTATTAAATGCTTGTTGACCCCATTTTAAAAAAGAATATCTCTCACCATTTCTTTTAAATTCAATATCAACATTTTTTTCAAATGAATCTTTATTTGCTGATTTATCTACTTGAACTGAATGATCAATCACAAGGTCAACTGCAGAAAGTGGGTTGATTGTATTTGGATCTTTATTTTTTTCTTTAACAGCCTCTCTCATAGCCGCAAGATCAGCAACTGCTGGTATTCCAGTATAATCCTGCAATAAAACTCTAGCTGGTCTATAAGCTATTTCAGTTAATGATTTTTTTGTCTTCAACCATTCCTTAATTGCTTCTATTTGGCTTTTAGTGACTGATAGGTCATCTTCGTATCTTAATAAATTTTCTAATAAGACTTTAAGAGATTTTGGAAGTTTTGAAATACCATCTAAACCATTTTTTTCTGCTTCAGATAGAGAATAATATTTATATTTTCTATTGTTAATATCTATAGATTTTAAAGAATTATAAGAATTTTTATTACCTGGTTTCATATTATAAATAAAAAGTTGTGATACAGCTTAATAGAAGCAGTGACATAGCATAATTAAACAACTTAATAAATTTATCATTTGTCGCAAATTTCCTCATAAATTTGCCTATAAGCACCCAAAAAATGATACTAATTATTGCAAAGACGAATGCAACACCAATTACCCATAAGGAATAGTTTAAAAAATTATTTCCCACCTCAACATAAGTCGATACAGATATTATTGCTACGATTACACCCTTTGGATTTAAAAATTGATACATAAAAGTTTCAGTAAAACTTACAGGGTTGAGACTCTTTTCTTGAGTGCTAGTTTTAGAAAATGATATCCTATAAGCTAAGTAAATTAAAAAAACAGTTCCTGTGAATATTAATGTTTTTTGAATTATTGGATAAAGCTTAAATATATTTATTAATCCAAAATTCACAATAGTAATCATTGTAGTGAATCCAAAAATGACCCCCAACATAAGTGGTATAGTTTTTTTTATTCCATGGTTAAAACCTGAGTGTGAAGCAACAATATTATTTGGTCCAGGCGAACAACTAGTTACAAACATAAACAAAGAAAGTGACAAAATTTCAGGATGCATTTTTATGCAATAGGTAATCCATTCTCAGATTCTTGAGATGGATGAATTAATATAACTTTTCCCTCTTTATCAATTGAACCCAGAATAAGAACTTGTGAAACTATTCCTGCAATATTTTTTTCAGGAAAGTTACAAATACCCACTACTTGTTTGCCCTTTAGATTATCTTCATTATAATAATGAGTTATTTGAGCTGAAGACTGTTTAATTCCAATTTCTTTACCAAAATCTACTTTAATAACTAAAGAAGGTTTACGTGCTTTTTCATTTTTTTTTACAGATATTACGGTTCCAACTCTAATATCTATTTTATCAAAGTCATCATAGGTTATTTGTTCTTTCATATATTTAATATATAATAGATGTTATTTATGAGTACAGAAAATAGTTCAGATCAATTATTTAATAATTCAGTTAAAATTTTAACTGATTTAATTGCATTTAAAACAATATCTGGAGAAGATAACAGCTCTTTGATTAACTATTGTGATGAAATTTTAAAAAAACTGGGTGCAACTTCATTTAAAACTTTTGATGATGAAAAAAAAAGAGTTAATCTTTTTGCAACATTGAAAGCTAAAGAACCAAGTGACAAAAAACCAATAATTTTATCTGGTCATACGGATGTCGTTCCAGTATCTAAAGGATGGAGTACAGATCCATTTGTTGCAACAATAAAAAATAACAAACTCTTTGGAAGAGGTGCTTGTGATATGAAAGGTTTTATTGCTTGTACATTGGCATTTGCTCCAATTTATGCAGATGCTAATTTGGATAGAGATATTCATTTTTCTTATACCTTTGATGAAGAAACTGCTTGTATAGGAGCTCCAATTTTAATTGAAGAGTTAAAAAAAAGAGGAGTTAAAGATGGTATTTGTATTATAGGTGAACCAACAAATATGAAAATCATAGATGCTCATAAAGGCTGTTATGAATACACAACTTATTTTGAAGGATTAGCGGGTCATAGTTCTGCACCTCACAAGGGAGTTAGTGCTGTTGAATATGCTTCTAGATATGTAAATAAATTAATAAAATTAAGAGAAGAACTTAAAAAAAGAGCCCCTAAAGACTCAATTTTTGACCCTCCACACTCAACACTATCAATAGGTGGAATTTTTGGTGGTATAGCACACAATGTAATTGCAGATAAGTGTCATGTTAACTGGGAAACAAGACCGGTGGTTAAAGAAGATGGTGTATTTTTAAATTTAGAATTAGACAAATATGCTAATGAAATACTTTTACCCGATATGAAAAAAATATTTCCAAATTCTTCTATTAGAAAAAATATAATTGGTGAGGTTACAGGATTTGATAGAGATGAAACATCTAACGCTTGTGAATTAGTTTCAAGTCTTACTGGTGACAACACTAGAGAGGTAGTTTCTTTTGGGACAGAAGCTGGATTATTTCAAGAAATAGGAATAAGCACTGTTGTATGTGGTCCAGGTTCAATTGAACAAGCACATAAAATTGATGAATTCATAATTCTTGATGAACTAAAAAAATGTTTAAATCTACTTGAGGGAATTAAAGATAACTCTATTGTAAATTAGTCGTTCCAACCACTTACTACTTTAACTTCTAAATATTCTTCTAGACCCAATTTTCCAGCTTCACGGCCAATACCTGAGTGTTTGTATCCACCAAAAGGAGCGTCTGGAGCTAAACCAGCACCATTAATATCAACCATTCCTGATCTTAATTTTCTAGCAACACGATTAGCTTTTTCTTGATCTTGAGTTTGAATAAAATTTAACAATCCGTAAGGAGTATCGTTTGCAATTTCGATTGCTTCTTCCTCTGTTTCAAAAGGTATAATTGATAAAACTGGTCCAAATATTTCTGTTCTTGCAATTTGCATTTTGTTATTAACATCTGCAAATGCAGTAGGTTTAACAAAATAACCTTTGTCTAATCCTTCTGGTTTGCCTACTCCACCAGCAACTAATTTAGCACCCTCGTCAATACCAACTTGAATTAACGCTTGGATTTTATCAAATTGAGCTTTTGAAACAACAGGTCCAATATGATCACCTTCTTTTGTCGCAACATCAACCTTCATTAAGTTAGCAAAATTTTTTACTCTTTCAACAGTATCTGCATAAATTGATTTTTCAACCAACATTCTTGTTGGAGCATTACAAGATTGTCCCGAATTTCTAAAACATCTAAGAGCACCTCTTTCAACAGCTTCTGCATCTGCATCTTTGAATATAATGTTTGCTCCTTTTCCACCAAGTTCAAGGCTAACTCTTTTAAAATCACTTGCTGCATTTTGAGAGATTAAAGCACCTGCTCTAGTTGAACCCGTAAATGAAACCATGTTTACATCTGGGTGACTTGTTAATGCATTGCCAGTAACTGCACCATCTCCATTTACTAAATTGAATACACCTTTTGGTAATTTAATTTCGTCAATCATTTCTGCTAAAATTATCGATGATAATGGAGCTATTTCAGATGGCTTAAGCACCATTGTACAACCTGCAGCGATAGCTGGTATTACTTTTAAACAAGTTTGATTCATCGGCCAATTCCATGGAGTAATTAATGCACAAACTCCTTTTGGTTCATGTAGAATATTATTATTAAGAGCATGCTCTCCTAATTTAGCTTCAAACGTATATTCTTTTAAAACTTTTATATAAGATTTTATATGGCTAGCTCCAGTTCCAGCTTGTAATTGTGTTGAAAAATCAATTGGCGCTCCCATTTCAAGGGTTATAGCTTTAGCCATATCCACCCATCTTTTTTTATAAACAACATACAAAGCTTCTAAATATTGTAATCTTTCTTCTTTAGAAGAAAACGCCCATGTTTCAAAAGCTTTAGTAGCAGCGCTTACTGCATCATTTACATCTTCTATTCCACCTAAAGATATAACGGCACATTCTTCTTCAGTTGACGGGTCTGTTACGTTAAAATCATTTGGTTTATTTGGGGAAACCCATTCACCATTGATATAAAAATTTTTCTTATCTAGCATTTTGAGAAACTATCCTTTCTTTATGATTTTGCAAATAAATTTGTTAATTCATAAACAATTGTTGCTGCAGCTAATGAAGTAACTTCAGCATGATCATATGCTGGGGAGACTTCAACCACATCAGCAGAAACAAGATTTAAACCAGATAAACCTCTTAGAACATTAACCATCTCTCTTGTGGTCATACCAGCAATTTCAGGCGTACCTGTACCTGGAGCAAAAGCTGGATCTAAAACATCTATATCAATAGATAAATAAAGTGGATTGCTACCAACTCTTTTTCTAATTCTTTCAGCAATTTTATCTGTGCCTTGTGTTTGAAACTCATCACAGTGAATGATCTTAAAACCAAATTCTTCATCATTTTTGATATCATCTCTACTGTAAAGAGGACCTCTAATTCCAACATGCATTGAAGCATCATCTAAAAACAACCCCTCTTCTCTTGCTCTTCTAAAAGGAGTTCCGTGTGTATAAGGAGCACCAAAATATGTATCCCAAGTATCTAAATGTGCATCAAAATGCACTAAAGCAACTGGTCCATTACATTTTTTATTAATTGCTCTTAATAATGGTACAGCAATTGTATGGTCTCCACCTAGACTAATTATACCACCAACTTTATTCAACAAATCTGTTGCTCCAGCTTCAATCTGTTTTATCGATTCATCGATACTAAATGGATTACAAGTTATATCTCCAGCATCTGCAACTTGTTGCACCTTAAAAGGTTCAACATCATAACTTGGATGATAATTTGTTCTTAAATGTCTTGATGCCTGTCTAATACTCATTGGTCCAAATCTAGCTCCTGGTCTATAGCTAGTACCAGCATCAAATGGAATTCCCACAATTGCTACATCGCAACTTTCAACATCTCTTAATTCTGGTAATCTTGCAAATGTAGATGGTCCAGCAAATCTTGGGACTTTAGTTCCACTAACAGGTTGAATTGGGTTTTTATTTCTTTCTTTTTTCATTTATAAATAAAATGTACCACATTCTTTGATAATGGAATATCTTCTATCTTTATAATTATGAACTTAATAAGAGCTATTTTACTATTAATTATTTTTATTACCCCACTAAAAGCCAATACCATTTATAATCTCATCAAAATACCCAACTTAGAGATTTATGAAATAAATACTAAAAATAAGCTTAAATATTTTTATGCTGCCAGACCTTTTAGGTTAGGTACTCAAAAAAATATCGTTTGTTCAAATTCAAATAAGAAAGATTTAGGCAAAAAATATAAAATTATTCATAAAAATCTTAGTAGATATTCATACAATTATCTAAAGAGAATTAACCTCAAGTATATTGTTATGTGTGAAAATTTGTCAATTTCAGAATTATATACAGCTGGTATTCCAGATAATGTAATGAAAACATTAATATTGGATATTAAATTTAATGAAGATTACTTTGAAAGAGTGATTCATCATGAAGTTTTTCATGTAATGCATCTTCAACATAAAAGTATTTTTAACGAAGAAGAGTGGGTTAAATTTAATAATTCTAAATTTAAATATGCTGAATGCTCTACATGCACAAAGAATATATCCTTAGAAAAATATCAAGTAACTAATGGCTTTTTTACAGAATACTCTAAGTCCACAGCCTCAGAAGATATGGCAGAAGTTTATTCACACATGATCTACTTAAAGAAAAAAGAAATCAACCAAATTCGTAAATCAGATCCTATTTTAAATAATAAAATTTCATATATTGAAAATAAAATAATGCAAATAGATAATTCTTTTACTTTTTGATGATAAAAAAAATTAAAGCCTCTAAATCAGAAAAATTTATTTTTATTTTTTTAATTTTATTAGGTATCACAACTTTCTGCACATATTTTATAGTTAAAAATAAATGTTTATTTGTGAAAGATATTGATCCAAAAGATATTACATTTAAGAAACCAAATAATATTGCAATTTTAAATGCACCTTGTGGAAATGTAATTATAGAACTTTACCCAAATATTTCACCAAATGCCGTTCAAAGATTTATAGTTTTAATTAGATCCAATGCTTATAAAAATATTGCTTTTCATAGGGTAGTTGAAAATAAACTCATTCAGGCTGGTGACCTAGAGTTTGGAAAAAAAGGAAATTTAGATTATGGAAAAATTGGTACTGGAAAATCAGGTTTAGGTACAATTAAATCAGAAATCGATAGTAGCTTTAATTACACCAAAGGCAGTGTCGGGTTAGCCCGAACATTTAAGAACGATACAGAAGACAGTCAATTTTTTATAATTCTACAAGATGAACCATTATTTGAAGGTGAATATACACCTGTTGGTAAAGTTCTTTATGGTCTAGAAGTCTTAAAAAAAATAAAATATGAAAGACGCTCAGAGTATATATTGAGACCTGATTTCATTAATTCTTTTAAAATGCTGAATAAATAAAAGATAAAACCTCAAATTGAACCCATTTTAGTCACTAAAGTTTTTATATTTTTCAGATATTGGTAGCTTATTAAAATTTGCAGTAATATTTACAGTATTTTAATGAATTAAATTTTGATGAAATTAATTTGTTATGAAAACATTAAAAAAAGTTTTCAAAGAAAACTTAAGTTTAAGTAAAAAAAAAATAATCGACAATCCTCTAAAAATTCTTAAGAAAATTACATCCTTATCTTTAGCAGAAAAGTATAAGAACTTCAAAGAAAGAGCTAAACAAAAAGAACTACATAGAATCAAATTATTAAAAGAAGAAAAAATTAAAGAATTTAAAAAAGAAAAATTAGAACAAGAAAAACAAAAAAATGAAGAAATAAGATTAATTAAACAAAATGAATTAAATCTAATAAAGGAAGAAAAACAAAAAATAGAGAAACAAGAAAGATTAAAAATAAAAATTATAAAACAACAACAGCAAATTGAAAGAAAAACAATTAAACTTGAAGCTCAAAGAATTAAAGCTGCAGAGCAAAAACTAAGAGATGAGGAAGAAGAAAAAGCAAGACAAGATGATTTAAAATTAAAAGAAGAAAAACTAAGACTAGAATTTTTTGAAAAGCAAAGAATAAGACAAGAGCAACAAGAAGCCAAAATTGAAAACGATAAATTAATGGCTCTTGAGAGGCAGAATGCCCGTGAAGCTAAACAGAAAATAAAAGATGAGGAAGAAAGATTAAAGAATATTGAAATTGATAAACAAAAAAAAGATGAGCAAAGATTAAATGAAGAAGAACATAAATTAAATTATCAAACCCAAAAACTCCAAGAAATTGAACAAAATATAAAAAAAATTGAGGCTGAAAGATTAAGAGAAAAAGAAATAAAAATATTAAAAGAAGGTGATGAATTAAGAGAAAAAGAAAAACAACTTAGACTGAAAGAACAATTAGAAATAGAAGAACTTAAGGAATTGAGATTAAATGACCTCAATCAAAGAAAAATTCAGGAAGAATTACAATTAAAAGAAGAAGAGATAAGATTAGAAAATTTAAGAGAACAAAAAATAATTCAAGCCAAAATTCTCGAAGAAAAAAGGGTTAAAGATGAAGAAGAGAGAATAAAAGAATGGGAAAGGAAATTTGATAAGGAACAAATAGCAAAAGAAGAAGAATTGATTAAAAAATTTAATGACCAATTAATTAGAGAAAAAGCGGAAAGTGAAAAGATAATAGAATTTAAAAAAGAAGAAGTAATAGAAGAAAAAAAGAGGAAATATTTGAAAATGAGTTAAAAAAAGAAGAAAACGAAAGATATTAGTTAATTAAAGGTTTTCCTGTTGTAAGTGTGTGTTTAATTCTGTCTTGAGTTTCTTTTGTTTCGATTAATCTCATAAATGCATCTAGTTCTAATTTAAATAAATCATCTTCCGATAAAATTTTATCAATAGTTGTGTCACCACCACTTAAAACATGGGCCAATTCTTTTGCAACAGTCACTCCATGATCACGAATTATTTTTTCATTATAAAGCTTTTCTACAATTTTATTCATTTCTATTAAAACTTCTTTTCCAGGTAGTTTAAATTCTGTTTCTGATGGAGCTTTAAACTCTTTATTTTCATTTAAGATTTTTTTTGAAACTTCTAGTAAACTATTTCTATTCATTATTTTTTTGTCCTCAGTTTTTAAATATTTTAATGGTTCTGCCTCAACTGGTGAAGTTGCAGTTTTTCCATAACCAATAATATCAAACACTTTAAGAGGTGCATAATGAGAATCTTTTTTAGCTTCATCTGTATCAAGCCATCTTGCTAACATCTCCTTACATCCCCCACCAGCTGGTATTAATCCAACTATTGTTTCCACCAATCCAACTACAATATTTGTGTGTGAGGCTACAAAGTTACTTTGAACCATAACTTCAAATCCACCACCAAGTGTTAATCCTGATGGTGCAGAAACAACTGGATGATTAGAATACTTGAGATGTTTGCAAGTTTCTTGAAAATATCTAATAAATTTTTCTATGGATTGAAAATCATTCTTATTTGCAAAATCCATCGTATAACTCAAATTTACTCCAGCAGAAAATTGCATACTTTCATTTATTATAATCAACGGTTTATCTGTAGCCTTTTTCAAAGCATCCATTGAATCGTAATCGAGAGCATTTGCTTTAGTAGTAAACTCGACAATATTATAATCATTAAATCTATATATCTGAGCTGAGCTATTTCCGTCCAAACTTAATGCTTTCTTTTTAGCTTTTCCAAATGTTTCAATGTCAGTATATTTTTGTCTAGATCCATAAAAATTTTGATTATTGTTTTGAGATAAATTTTCTAAAAAAGTATTTCCTTTAATGTCATCAATCTTACCAAAAAAGGTTTTTACTCCAATTTCTTCCAACATTTCAAATGGACCTTTAGTCCAGTTAAAACCTAATCTCATTGCTTCATCAATATCATTAAAATCTTTTGTAATTGATGGAACTAAAGACGAAGCATATTTAACAATCTTAGAAATAACAGACCAAGCATACTCACCATACTTATCTTCTCTTGAGATTAATTTTTTAAGATCTAATTTATCTGATTTAATACTAATCTTTTTACTTGTTGAATACTCTCCAGTTTCAAGATTAATTGCTTCCATAACTTTAACTTCACCAGTTTTATTAACCCTATAAAACCCACCCTTGCCTTTTCGGCCAGTATACCCAGTTTCAATTAACGTCTTTACTAAAGGAATTTCTTTTGCAACTATTTGAAAAGGATCATTTTGTCCTAATTCTTTAATAAAACTTTTTAAAACATCAGCCATCAAATCAATACCAATTAAGTCATAAAGGCCAAACACGCCTGTTTTTGGTATGCCCATTGGTCTTCCAAAAATTGCATCAGCTTCTTCTATGCTCAGTTTCATTTTAAAAGCTTCAGTCATTGCGACTTGCATTGCAAAAACACCTATTCTATTTCCTAAAAAACCTGGAGTGTCATTACAAATAATTGCACCTTTTCCAAGTTCTGTTTCACAAAAATTTTTCAAAGAGTTTATTTTATCTAGATCATTATTCTCATTTTTAACTATCTCTAATAACCCCATGTATCTAACTGGATTAAAAAAGTGTGTAATGCAGAAATCTTTTTTTTCTTCTTCTGATAAATGTTCGGATAAGACTTTAATAGGTATAGATGAAGTGTTTGAGGATACTATTGCACCTTTTTTTCTCTCCTTAAATATTTTTTTATAAATATCATGCTTGATATCTATTCTTTCAACAACAGCTTCTACTACCCAGTCAGCTTCTTTTACTTCGCCAAAATTATCTAAAATATTTCCTACTTTAATGTTATTTATTTTGGACTTATCTAATAAAAGTGGAGGTCTTGATTTGTGAATTTTATCTCGTGCTTGCTCGCTTATTTCAGTTTTTAAATCTAACAAAGTTACTGGAATATTTGCATTACATAAATGTGCTGCAATTCCACTACCCATAGTACCTGAACCAATAACTACTACTTTTTTAATTTCCATAAAATTTTAAATTGAACGGATGTTTATAATAAAAAAAATGAACTTAGTAAATAAATTATCTATTAATTCCTCTTAGTCTTTCAGATCTTCTTCTTAAAAGTTCTGCGCTAACTAGAATTAATGTAGACATTATGATTAAGCATGTTGCTACTGCCATGATTGTTGGGCTTAACTGCTCTCTTAGGCCAACCCACATTTGAATTGGAATAGTAGTGTTTTCTAGTCCTGCTAAGAATAATACAACTACCACTTCATCAAATGAAGTTACAAATGCAAATAGTGCTCCAGAAATAACACCTGGTAAAATTAATGGTAATGTTATTTTCATAAAAGTATTTACTGGATTACTTCCCAAACTTGCAGCAGCTCTTGTAACACTATGATCAAAACCCGTTAATGTTGCTGTTACTGTAATAACTACAAATGGTGTTCCTAAAATAATATGTGCTAAAATTATTCCTGTATGTGTTGCAGCTAAACCTACTTTTGCCATGAAGAAAAATATTGCTGTTCCAGAGATAATTAGTGGGACAATCATTGGTGATATTAATAAAGCCATGAATGCTGCTTTGTAAGGCATATGCCTACTACTCAAACCTAATGCTGCAACAGTTCCAAGAATTGTTGAACCAATAGTTGCAAAGAAAGCTATGATAATACTATTTTTTGCAGCAAGTCCCCATGGGTTTTTAGTTCCATAAATCATGTCCTCATACCATCTTAAAGAAAAACCATCTGGATCAAGTGCTAACATTTTTGCTGAAAAGTGAATGTATTGCTCAGCATTAAATGAAAGAGGTAAAATTATAAACAATGGTGCAATTAAAAAGAAAAATACCAACCCACAGATAGTTAAATAAGTGTAGTGCCAAATTCTATAATTCCATGATGTATAATTTGGTAATGACATAATTTATCCTAATTTAATATTATCTATCCCTACTAATTTATTATAAATCCAGTAAATAGTTAAGACACCGACCAACAGCATTGTGCCTAATGCAGCTGCAAATGACCAATCTAAAGAACTTTTCATATGATAAGCAATCGTATTACTAATTAAGGATCCACTTGCTCCTCCAACTAATGCAGGAGTTATATAATAACCTATTGCTAAAATAAAAACTAACAAGGATCCAGCACCAATTCCAGGAACTGTTAATGGAAAATATATTTTTCTAAATGCTACAAATGGTGTTCCACCTAAAGATTTTCCAGCTCTCATTAAGCTTGGAGATATTGTTTTCATTACACTGTAAAGTGGTAATACCATAAAAGGTAGTAAGATTTGAGTCATTGCAACAAAGGTTCCAATTACATTGTACATTAACTCAGGCCTATTATCGTTTGCTGCAAGTCCAAGCCATACAATTAAATCATTAATTGGGCCTTGTTGCTGAAGTAAAACCATCCAACTTGAGGTTCTAACTAGAAGTGATGTCCAGAATGGAAGTAGCACACATATCATTAGTAAATTACTATATTTCATAGGCAATGTAGCTAATAAGTATGAAATTGGATAAGCAAGTATGAAACAAAATATAGTTACCCAAAAAGCAACTTTGAGAGTTCTTAACCATAGTATCTTATGAATTCTTCTATCTTCATCTTGTTGAATTATTTTTCCATCTTGATTAAACTTTAGATCCACACCTTTTAGATATTTAGCATAAGTCCAATTTGGTGCAGCATTCTTTAAAGCAACCAAATATTCAGGTTGGCCCCATCTCTTGTGAACACTTATAAACTGTTCTTTATAATTACCTTCTTCAAATTTTCCAAGTTTTCTAACTGTTTTTTTAATTAAGCTACTAAATCCACCTTTTTCATAATTCAGTCTTGCTATAATCTTACCGTAAGTTTTAGTCTTTTTTAAATATGCTAAATCTTCATAAAGTGCTGCATATACTGGTTCATCAGGTAAATCTTTACCATCCCATTTTTCAATCGCTGTAAAGGTATTTGGCAGCATTTTAGTAATCATACGATCATCGACACTTCTAAATAACATGTCGCCTATTGGAAATACGTATGTGATTATAAGAAATAAAAATAATGGAGCTACAAGCATCACTGCTTTTAACTTATTTTTTCTTTCAGCTTTCTTTAAGCTGACCTCTAGAGGTAAACCGTCTGATGATAATATTTCTTCTGTACTCATATTTTAAAATTCTTAAAAAAAAAGGGCGGTTATTTAGTAACCGCCCTAATATTTTATAATAAAAACTTAATCTATAAAACTAAATTATAGTCCAGCTTTCATTGCTTCCCATTTCTCATTGATTTCATCTTGGTTATCTGCCCAGAAATCAGGATTCATTAGGATATATTTTTTTGTATTAGCAGGTGCTGTAGGCATGTGTTGTACCATGCTTGTTTTACCATCTTTATACCATGGCTCTCCAGCATCTATAATAGCGATTGAAGACTTTCTCCAAGGAGCGTAAGCAATATACTTAGCACTTCCAGCTAAACCTTCAGTACTTGTCATTTCTCTAAGTACTTTCATAGCTTCACCGTTAGCATCGTTAGGTCCACCTTTAACCATTGCAAAGTATTCATAGTCAAGAATTTGTCCATCCCATACTTGTACAAGAGGAGTTCCTTCCATTTGCGCGTTAAAGAATCTACCATTCCAACCAGTTGCCATTACTACTTCACCGTTAGCAAGTAATTCAGGCGGTTGAGCTCCAGCATTCCAGAATACACATCCACCGTTTGGATCAGTACAAAGGTCTGTAATCATTTTCATTGCTCTGTCAATTCCACCATCAGCTTCAAGTTTTCTGTAAGTTAAGTCAGAACCTTTACCAGGGTTTACACCGTCTGCAGTGATAGCAATTTCTAAGTTAGACATTGCACCTTTGTAAATTGATCTTTTTCCAGGAAACTTCTTAGTGTCAAAAAAGTCTTTTAGTGTAGTAGGTTTTTTGTCACCAATTGTTGCGTCATTGTAAGCATAGTTCCAAGAGTACAAGATGTTTCCAACTGCACATTTAGAAGGCATGCCAGTGAAGAAATCTTCACTTGCAGGAGTTCCATCTGGAGCAGGTGCGAAGTCTTTATCAAAATCGAATTCAACAAAAATTCCTTCGTCACAACCAATGATAGTATCTTTTGCGTATACATCAATGATGTCCCAAGTGATTTTTCCAGCTTCTTTTTGAGCTTTAATCTCTGATAATCCACCTGTGTAATCTACCCAGTTTACAGCTATACCTAATTTAGCAGCCGTAGGATCACCGTACCCTAGTTTTTGACTTTCAGTGTAAGCACCACCCCAAGACACTACAGTAACTGCAATTGCCGAAGTCGTGATAGAAAGTACAAAAGATAGAGCAAGTAATAATTTACTTAGTTTTTTCATTTTCTCTCCTATTTAACGTTAACGTTTTTTATTTTATAAAGTGAAAGTAAAACAATATAGGTACGTTTAGTCAACAGCCAATTATGTCTAATTTGCCTTTATTTATTTAGGAAATTTTTAAAGCTTATTTTGGATCTAAAGCTCTACAGTCAACACTGTTCCAGCCTATATTAAGTACATTACCTTTTTTAAGGTCTAGTCTTGCAGTACTATTTGGTACTTTAAGGATAAAATCTTTGTTTCCAAGTAAATCAACTCTAAGTCTTGTGTGATCACCATGATAAATTATTTCTTCAATTTTACCTTTATGATTATTATCCATTTTATCTGTAGGATCTATAATTGCTCTTTCAGGTCTTAGTGAAACTTTAGTTTTGTCTCCTTTTGCTTTTACAGCAACTGGATTTGCTAAAATTTCTGTGCCATCTTCTAATTTTACTTTGCATTTATCACCTGAAATATCTGCAACCTGACCTAAAAATTTATTATTTTCTCCAATAAATTCAGCAACAAAAGAATTAACTGGTTTCTCATATAATTCATCTGGGCTTGATAACTGTTGAACCTTACCATCATTAAAAACTGCAATACGGTTTGACATTGTTAACGCTTCAGTTTGATCGTGTGTTACATAAACTACTGTTACACCAATACTTTCGTGAATATGTTTAATTTCATATTGCATACTCTCTCTTAAATTCTTATCTAATGCTCCAAGTGGCTCATCCATAAGTACTACCTGTGGATCAAAAACTAAAGATCTAGCCACAGCAACACGCTGTTGTTGTCCACCTGATAATTGCATAGGCATTCTTGCTTCAAAACCATGAAGCGATACCATTGATAAGGCTTTATCAATTTTTTTATCAGCTTCATCTTTTGGAATATTTCTAACTCTTAATGGAAAAGCTAAGTTTTCATAAACAGTCATGTGTGGAAATAAAGCATAGTTTTGGAATACCATTCCAATTCCTCTTTTGTGAGGTGGAATGTTTGAAATTACCTTACCATCTAGATAAATTTCTCCATGAGTTGGAGTTTCAAAACCAGCAAGCATCATTAAACAAGTTGTTTTACCAGAACCTGAGGGTCCCAACATAGTTACAAACTCACCTTCTTCAATATCTAGATTCAATCCTTTAACAACTAATATTTTGCCATCATAGCTTTTGTCTACATTGTCAAATTTTACAAATTCTATATTTTTTGCCATATTTTTTCCAAGGGATTTAAAACATTTGTTAGCTTGTTTATCAAGTTTTTTTTATTTCAATTACTTAATATGCAGGTCTTTTGAAAAATTACAAAATAACTCACACCCTTTATCAGTTATTCGTATTGCTTCTGATGCTTCAACGCCCCACCCTCCAAATTGCATTACAGCAATCATATGAAAAGTAACATTTGGTTCTAAAATGGTCATATCACCTTTTGATATATTAAGAGTATGTTCGCCCCAATCAGGTGGGTAACCAATTCCTATTGAATAACCAGTTCTTGAGGTTTTTTCTATTCCATATTTATCTAGAATTTTCCAAAAAGCTTGAGCGACATCATCTGCTGTTTGTCCAGGTTTTGCAGCATCTATTCCAGCTTGAAGAGCCTCATTTGTTTTATTCATAGTATCAATTTTCATTTGATCAGGTTTTCCAAGTAAAACTGTTCTTGCCATTGGGCAATGGTACCTTTGATATACCCCTGAAAGTTCAATAATTGTAGCCTCACCCTCCACAAACTTATCTTGTGTTGCTGTTAAATGTGATGCTGAAGTACCTTTTCCTGTTGGAAGTAGCGTTGCAATACTTGAATACTCACCTCCAAATTCTGGAGTTCCATAAAATAATGCTTTTTGAATTTCACCTACGGCATCGCATTGTCTGACACCAGGATTTATAACATCAATTGCTGTTTGCATTCCTTTTTGAGAAATTATTGCTGCAGATTTCATAAGTTCTATCTCTGCATTAGATTTGACAACACGAGCCCAATTAACCAATCTTTCAGAATCTTTTAACTTAACATTTGGCAGCCCTTCTTTCATTTTTTCATAACAATAAGCTGTAAGATAATGACTATCCATTTCTAAACCTATTGTAAGTTTATCCCATTTTCTCTCTTTTATAATTTCTACTAAATTATCATAAGGGTGCACTGGCCAAGTATGAATATATTTTTCATCATAAACTAAAATATTTTCATTTTTTAAATAAGTTTTTATATAAGCTCCACCTGAGTCTTGTTTTCTAACCCAGCATAATGGTTCATCAGCATTCACATGTACAATTACAGCTTGAGCATAATAAAATGACCAAGCATCATAGCCAGTTAAATAGTTCATATTGGCTGTATCACTAGAGATTAATAGTTCTATGCCTTTTTTTTGCATTGAGCTTTGAACTTTTTTTAATCTTGCTTTGTATTCCTCTTTGCTAAAATTCATATACTTTAACTATTAAATAATTTTCCAAAACCGTCAATCTTTTCTTTATAATTAATCTCATTAAGAGAATCCCAAATTAAAGTTTGATTACTTGATAGAACAACTTTTTTTAATTTTTCTTCTAGCTTGTTAATTATAGATAGTACTGGTAAAGCCGTACACGAAACAAATAACGCCTCACTATCTGCAAGATCTATTTTTGACAAGACATTAAATAAATGATCCTCATCAACCTTTCCAATATCTAAATCAGAATCAATATCAAAATAAGTTAAAGAATTAATACTAATGTTTTCTTTTTCAAAGTAATTAACTACAGAATCATTTATTGTTTTTGTATAAGGTGTAAAAATAGATATCTTATTAATGCCTAATTTATTTAATGCTTTAATAGCTGCAGTTATTGGTGTTGTTACCTTTGCTTCTGGTTTAGCTAAATTTACTTTTTTTTTTATCACATCATATCCAGCTGCAACTGTTCCAGACGTGCAGCCATATGCTACGCAATCTATTTTTTGATCTGGCAAAATATCTTTTGTCACATCAGTAATGTCATCTGACATTTTGGCTAACGTTTCATTGGTTAGAGGATTATAACAATGAATTCTATTTACATAGAGATCAATGTCTCTTCCATAGATCACATTATTAAAATCCTTTTCAATTCTAAAATCGCTACCTAGCGTTATAAGACCGATTTTTGAAATGTATTTTGGCTCAACCTTGTTTAATTTCATAAATTACCTGTAATATTTTGATTAAATATATATTGAATAAGGAGTTCTAGAGTTTAGTAAAAGCGTACATAACTCGTCGTTACTTAAGGTTTAAACGGTACTAAAGAATACGAAAGTGGGATCAGTCGTCTTTAAATTTAATTATTTAAGGAGGTTTGAGTGAAATTTGGATATTTTTGTAACACTACTAATTGGAATCATAAACCATACAATCAGCTATTAAATGAGACCCAAGAAATCACTACTTACTGTGATGAAAATAATTGGGACTCTATTTGGTATACAGAACACCACTTCAATCACGAAGGCATGGAATCTTGTACCAACCCATTAATGATGGGAGCTGATGCTGCCGCCAGAACAAAACAAATTAGAATAGGTCAAGCTTGCAATGTAATTACGTTTCATAATCCTATCCGTCTAGCTGAAGATATAGCTTTGCTAGATCAATTGTCTGGAGGGAGAGTTGATGTTGGTATTGGAAGAGGAATTTATGGAAGAGAAGCCATCAATATGAACAAAGAGGCTGACCTAAAAGATCAAGCTAAAAATTTTAGGTTGTTTGACGAGACTTTAACAATAATGAAAAAGGCTTGGACAGAAGAATTTTTTAGTCACAAGGGTGAATTTTATACCTATCCATCACCAAATTTTACTTGGCAACATGACATGAGTCCTCCTAGTGAAAAGTTTTTAGATATAAAAACAAATGAAATAAAAAAAATAAGCGTTGTACCAAAACCAAGACAAGAGCCACATCCGCCAATATGGCAAGTTGTTGACGGTGCACGTTCAATTGAATGGGCAGCACAGAGTGGCTTAAATACAATAATGTGGATACCTACTGTTAAAGCTTTAAAAAAAAGATTTGAAATTTATAAAGATGCAAAATCTAAAGCAGAAAATAGAGATGTTCCACTAGGTGAAGGTGTATCTTTGGTTAGAGACATGTTTATTGCTGAAACCATGGAAGAAGCAGAAAAAATGGCTGGTGAACATATTATCAATTATATGAAGTGGGTATGTCACTGGAGAGGATTAGGTAATCATATGGATCCAGAAGAAGAACTGCCAGAAACAAAACATAAATTGGACTTACTTAATTATGATTTTTTACATAAAAGAAATTTATTATTTGGAACACCAGAGTATGTTGTTAATAAAATAAATGAATTAAAATCAGAGTTAAACTTACAAAATCTCCAGGTTTGGTCTAATTTTCCTGGAATAGATCATGAGGCTTGCATGAAAAGTATAAAGCTGTTTAATGATGAAGTTATACCAAAGATTAATTTAGATAATTCAAATATAGAGAAAGCAAGTTAATGAAACTAGAACTTAGAAAGTTTACAAAATTTGTAGACAAGACTTTTATTGAAGGTGGTAAAGAAGCTAAGGAGCCTGTTCTACTTGTTTCTGTCGCAGCTGTTTTTAAAAATCCATGGAGTGGAAAAGGTTTTGTCGATGATCTTAAACCAATCATTTTAGATTTAGCACCGAAGTTAGGTGATATTTTAGTTCCTGAGTTAATAAAAGAAATTGGCTCACCTGAAAAAATTTTAGCATATGGAAAAGCTGGTACAGTCGGGCTTGACGGTGAAATTGAGCATGCATCAGCATTTATTCACACTTTAAGATTTGGAAATAAATTTAGAGACGCTGTTAGTGGAACATCTTATTTAAGTTTTACCAATACCAGAGGTCCTGCTGGATCAAAAATTTCCATTCCAATGATGCATAAAACAGATTCTGGTCTAAGGCCTTATTATTTGACCCATGAGTTTACTATACATGACGCTCCTTTTAATGATGAAATCGTTATTGCTATCGGTGGAGCCTCGAGTGGTAGAGCTCATGCACGAACAGGAGATCGTTATCAAGATATGAAAGAAATGGGACTAGCCCCTAAGTAATTGGATGTCTCAAAATTTTGACTCAAATCAAAATTATTATTCATTTATTGATAATAATACAGATCCATTAGTGTTCATTCATGGTGTTGGTCTAGATCATAGAATGTGGGAGCCTCAAATTAAATCTCTAAATAATCATTCAATAATTGCTTATGATTTGTTAGGTCATGGAAGAACTCCATATAGTAAAGAGGAAGTTACTTTGAATGATTTTTCAAACCAATTAGATGATTTATTACAATTTTTAAAAATAGATAAGATTAATCTAATTGGATTCTCTCTAGGTTCATTAGTTGCATTAGACTTTGCTTCAAAATTTCAGGATAAATTAAAAACCTTAACATTGCTTGGAACTACATATGGAAGAACTATGGAACAAAGAAGTTTAGTCATAGAAAGGTTTGAGCAAGCTAAGTTAAATAAACCTATTTCAAAACAAGCACTAAAAAGATGGTTCACAGATCAATACTTAAAAGACCATCCAGAAATTTATGATCAATTTATAAAGATCTTAACAAAAAGAGATGAAGATCATGTAAATTTTTTAAAAGCCTATAAACTATTTACTTATCATCAAGACGATATCAATATGATTAAAAATATAAAAACTAAAACTCTGGTAATGACAGGATCAGATGACTTAGGTTCAACAGTTGAGATGTCAAAATTCTTATCTAATGATTTAATAAATTCAAGTTTTATTGAGATAAATAATGGCAAACATCTTTGTAGTATAGAGTGCGCGGATGATGTAAATATAAGACTTAAAAATTTTATTAGTAATTAAATGACTCAAATACAAAAATTTAAAATGTATATTAATGGAGAATGGGTTAACTCATCTTCAGGTAAAGAGATTAAAACATTAAACCCTGAAACTAATGAAGTATGGGCAACTGTACCAGAGGCAAATGAGGAAGATGTTAATAAAGCAGTACAAGCAGCACAAAAAGCTTTTGATGGCTCTTGGTCCAAGCTGCACCCCAAAGAAAGAGCTAAATTTTTAAGAAATCTTGGTGATCAACTTAGAAAAAATGCAGAACATCTTGGTAAGATAGAAACGATTGATACTGGAAAGCTTTATAAAGAAATAAAGTCTCAAGCCGTTTATATAGCTGAATATTATGATTACTATGCAGGCCTTGCAGATAAAGTTGAGGGTACAGTTGTTCCCATTGATAAACCAGATATGCAAGTTACTACAACAAGAATGCCTATTGGTGTAATAGCTGCAATAATTCCTTGGAACTCTCAGATGCTTTTGACTGCAGTAAAATTAGCACCCGCTCTAGCAATGGGTAATACAGTTGTAATAAAAGCTTCAGAACTTGCACCTGTTACCTTGTTAGAGTTTGCAAAATTGGTTGAAAAATCAGGTATGCCTAAGGGTGTAGTAAATGTAATTACAGGGCTAGGTGATCCGTGTGGAAAAGCTTTAACCACTCATGATTTGGTGGAAAAAATTGCCTTCACAGGAGGACCTGAAACCGCCAGACATATAGTCAGAAATTCTGCAGAAAATTTATCACAAGTAAGCTTGGAATTGGGTGGGAAAAGTCCCGTAGTTCTTTTTAATGATGCAGATCAAGAAAATGCATTGAATGGAATAACAGCTGGTATTTTCGCTGCAAGTGGACAAAGCTGCATTGCAGGCTCAAGGTTATATATTCAATCAAAAATTTATGATGAATTTTTAAATAAATTAATAGCAAAAGCTGAAAAGATAAAATTAGGTGCTCCAATGGATCCTGATACTCAAATGGGTCCTTTAAATAGTTTTAAACAGTTAGAGAATATTGAAAAAATTATAAAGGCTACAATAGAACAAGGTGGAAAGCTAAGGTGTGGAGGGAAAAGATCTAATATTTCAAATAAAGGATATTACTTTCCAGCAACAATAATTGAATGCAAAAACCACAACTTGCCTAGTGCTGAAAATGAATTATTTGGACCAGTTTTATCTGTGATGAAGTTTGAAACTGAAAAGGAAGCAATTAATCAAATGAATGATAACCAGTATGGCTTATCTTCTGGAATATATACCTCTAACTTGGGCAAAGCCATGAGAGTTTCCAAGGCAGTAAGAGCAGGAATTGTTTTTGTAAATACTTATAGGTTAATTTCTCCTTCAGCTCCCTTTGGTGGTATTAAAGATAGTGGCTATGGTAAAGAGGCTGGAATTGAATCTATAAAAGAATATACAAGAATTAAAACTACTTGGTTTAATTCATCAGATAAACCAATGGGTGATCCATTCACGATGGGTTAATTGTTTGACTACAAAACATTATTTTTTAGTTTTATTTATTATGCTTATTTTTGGAAGTTCATATCCAGTAAACAAGCTTGCTTTAAATACATCCTTACCTCCCATGTTAGCAGGATCCTTAAGAATGTTTATACTTTTTATTTTTCTTATTCCATTTTGTAAATTTAAAATCCCAGATAAAAAATATTTTTTTCCTTTAATAGGTTTTTCATTAACTATGGGCTTTGGAGTTATATTTTTTTTAAATTTATCATTAGGTAAAGCAACTTTAGTTGCTCCTATTATTATTGGAGCTCAACTAGCAATACCCTTTGCTATTCTTGTAAGCTCAATTTTTCTTGGTGAAAAAGTTAGTACAAAACAGTGTATACTAATACTTATTTCTTTTTTTGGAATTTTTCTAATTGGTTATGACCCAAATTTAAAAGGAGAAATTTATGCACTTTTTTTATGTGGTATTTCTGCTTTTTTTTATGGGATTGCAAATGTGTTATCAAGGTACATCAAAGAAGTTGATGTAAAGTTTTCAAATATGATCATGGGACTTACAGGCTTTATTACCATCTTAATATTTTCAATTTTTACTGAAGGAAATACAATTAATCATTTAAAAGATATTGATATAAACACGTGGTTTCTTTTGCTTCATAATGGAGTAACTGTCTCCGTTATTGCTCATACTTCTTTATTTTATCTCTATAAATTTTATTCAGTTAATAAAGTTATGCCTTTCTATTCTCTATTTCCAATATTTGGTTTAATTCTAACTTTCTTAATTTTTGGAGAAATTCCAACGATATTAAGTACTATTGGTGGGGCTATTGTGATTATTTCAGTCTATCAGCTTCAAAAAATTAGATAATTCTCCTATTGAAAATAACCTCAAATAAGCTTTAATTTGCTTTTTATAAATTGTTAACAATCAAAGAGGAATTATGACAAAAAACAAAGTATTAATAATTGCTGCTATTATAATTATAATAGGTGCATTGGTTTATTCTTCACAAAGCCCTAAAGTAGCAAAAAAGGGTGCTGGTGGAGAAATTAAAATGGGTATTATTTTAGGATTTACTGGTCCTATTGAATCTCTAACACCAGCTATGGCTGCATCTGCAGAGCTTGCTTTTAAAGAAGCTTCTGAATCGGGTTCACTTTTAGGTGGAGCAAATATTTCAGTAATAAGAGCAGACTCAACTTGTGTTGATTCAGCAGCAGCAACAGCAGCAGCGGAAGGTGTTATTGCACAAGGTGTTGCAGCAATTATGGGTGCTGACTGTTCAGGTGTAACTGGTGCTATTGCATCTAATGTTGCTGTACCAAATGGTGTAGTAATGATTTCACCTTCAGCAACTTCGCCAGGACTTACAACTTTAGATGATAAGGGTTTCTTTTTTAGAACAGCTCCCTCTGATGCTAGAGGTGGTCAGATTTTAGCTGATATTACTAAAGACAGAAGAATCAAAAGTGTAGCAATTACTTACACTAACAATGACTATGGAAAAGGTTTGGCTGATGTTTATAAAGCATCTGTTGAAGCTCATGGTATCGAAGTAACAACTATGTCTGCACACGAAGATGGGAAAGCAGACTACTCATCTGAAGTAGCTACTTTAGCTTCAGCAGGTGGTGATGCAGTAGCAGTAATTGGTTACCTAGACCAAGGTGGAAAAGGAATTATTCAAGGTTCTTTAGACTCTGGTGCATTTGATACATTTATCTTATCTGATGGTATGATCGGTGACTCATTAACTGATGCTTTTGGAGAAGATCTAAATAAATCTTTTGGTTCATTACCCGGATCTATGAATGAAAAAACAGCAGGTACTTTTGCATCTGTTGCCAAGGCAGCTGATATCGACTCGTCTGGACCTTATACTGGCGAATCTTATGATGCAGCAGCTTTAATCGTTCTTGCGATGCAAGCAGGTGGATCAGCTGACAGAGCTTCTATTGCTAAGAATGTAATGGATGTTGCTAACGGTCCTGGAACTAAGATTTATCCAGGTGAACTTAAAAAAGGGTTAGATTTATTAGCTGATGGTAAAAAAGTTGACTATGAAGGTGCAACTGGAGTTACTTTTACTAACGTTGGTGAAGCTGAAGGTTCTTTCTTAGAGAAAGAAATCAAAGATGGGAAATTTAAAAATGCTAAACAAAGATAATTAATATCTTAATTTTAAAACCCCTAGCAGTGAAAATTGCTGGGGGTTTTTTTTATCTAAAAATTGCTGATAATCCTAAAAAACCCAAATATTGAGATGAATATAAGAAAGTAAAAAACAACTTTTCTATATGTCTCCTCTTTACTTTTAATAAAAAATTTATCACCAATATAAACACCTATTGGTAAAATAATAATCAATGGAATGGTCCTATAAATAGTTGTGGCATCTACAATTCCAGCAAAAAAACTAAGAGCAAAAGCATAAATATCTGTTAAGAAAAATAATGCTGCTAATGAACCTCTGATTATCGCAGGTTGAATACTTGTAACTAATAAGAATAGTGCAACTGGCATTCCTCCTAAAGTAGTTAATCCATTTAATGTTCCAGAAATTATTCCTGTAAAGAATTTTCCATAATTGTTATTAATCTTTTGATTTATGTAGCCTCTCATTAATAAAAATGAAAAAAATATGATTAGTACACAGACAGATAGATGTGTGACGTCAGGGGTTAAATATTTCAATAGATAAATACCAACAGGAGAGCCAATAATTATTCCAAATAATATTTTTACAACAAAATTCCAATCTATTTTGTTCCATATATATGGAACCATAAAAATACTAATAATGACCTCAAGTATTAGAATAATTGGAACTATTTCTATCGCGGGAAGAATAAAAGAAAAACCTGAGATGCATGTTGCTGAAAAGCCAAAGCCATTAAATCCTCTTATAATAGATGCAACAAATACGGTAAATATTACAAAATAAATTTCGACTAAGCTGAGTTGAAAATAAGCTAGTAAATCCATCTTACTTTCTCTCTTTAAAATCAGCTCTTATTGTTGACAAAATAATTAAAATTAAAAATATTATACAAACTAAATTCATTGTTTTCCAACTTGTTAAGGTTAAGAAAACTCCTGCAGATAAACTTGCAGTTGCTTGAATTGAATAAACTATTAGATCATTAAATCCTTGTGCCTTAAATTTTTCGTTTTCCCTATAAGATAAAACTAATAAACTTGTTCCAGATATAAATAAAAAGTTCCAACCAAATCCTAAAAATATTAATGCAATTAAGTAATTAGTGAAATTTTGGTGAAAGAAACTAGTTAAAATTGTTATTAAAAATAAAAAAACACCAGCATACATTATTTTACTATGTCCAAATTTTCTAATCAAATTACCTGTAACCAGTGAAGGTAAAAACATTGCTGCGATATGAAGCTGAATTACAAGTCCTGTTTTAGTTAAGCTTATTTTTTCCATTACATGCATGCTTATTGGTGTAGCTGTCATTAAAAATGACATTACTGCATATGCAAACGCAGAAGCTACTAAAGCCTGTAAAAATCTTGGTTGAGAAATTAACTCTAGATAGCTACGTGAAGTTTTTTTATTAATACGATTTGGTTTATGTCCGTCTTTATAAAATAATAAGAAAATTATTGAGGTGAGTGTTAAAGCTGCAAGTGCGATGTAAGAACCGGCATACAAATGTTCAGCAATAATATCTTTTGTTATATTAGCAACATTTGGTCCTATAAAAGCTGAACCTATTCCTGCTAGTAATATTATTGAAATAGCTTTTGGTGCCATATCTTTTTTTACAGTTTCAACAGCTGCAAAACGATATTGATGACTAAACGCTACTCCTGCTCCAAGTAAAAAACATGCAAAATTAAACAATATAAAACTTTCAATAATTATAGAATAAGCAGCAAGTAATGATGACAATGAACTAATGATTGACGCAAATATAAAGCCTGCTCTTCGACCAATTATACTCATGACCTTTGCTGCAAAAATTGCAAATATTGCTATACCTACAATTGATAAGGCCATCGGAAGAGTTGCTAAAGATTTTACTGGACTAAACTGAGATCCAATTATTCCACTTAAAAAAACTGTTACCGGTGCTGCTGTAAAAGCAAAAATCTGACTTAAAATTAGTAGCCATAAATTTTTATTCATTAAAAAAAATATTTATCACCGATGTACATAGCCCATGCTACTGCAGCCCCGAGTATAATATATTTCATAATAAATTTATTTTATTTCGATTTTCTCAGGAAGTATACCTTTAGGTCGATACCTCATGATCAGTAAAAGACCCATACCCATCATTAAATATCTAAAGTATGGAACACTTTCAATTAAATGGATTTTGAATGAATGTGTGTCTGCTAAACGTGCAGTAAATAGATTAATTAAGAATAATGCAATTGGTGCTGCCTCAATCCATAGAAACCAGACTGCAAAACCACCTAAAATTGCTCCAAAATTATTTCCACTTCCTCCGACGATAACCATAACCCAGATTAAAAAAGTATACCTCATAGGCTGGTAACTACCTGGTGTAAATAAACCATCTTGCGTAACTAACATGGCACCTGCTATTCCAACAATAGCTGAACCTAAAATAAAAATTAATAAGTGCTGTTTGACAACATTTTTTCCCATTGCATTAGCAGCTTCTTCATTATCTCTTATCGCACGCATCATTCTTCCCCATGGAGAGTAAAGGGCTTTTTGAGTAACTATTAATAAAGCTATAACAACAATTAAAAATAAACCTGAATAACAAAGTTTTACAAAAACTGATGATCCCTCAATTACTAATTGATTAAGAGCTGCCTGTTTATCATTAATACTTGAGATTAAATCTAATTTTCCAGAATTAAATTTTGCAACTAGATTTATAAACCATTCTTTAGTTTGGAGTTCAATTTCATAAGGTACTGGTCGATCCAGTCCAATTACATTCTTAACTCCCCTTGTTAACCAATCTTCATGTTTAATGATGGCTATAACTATTTCTGATATTAATAATGTAGCAATAGCTAAGTAATCTGCCCGCAAACCTAACGCAACTTTTCCAACTACAAAAGCTAGACCTCCCGCAAAAAAAGCACCAACAATCCAAGAAAACATAATTGGTAACCCTAATCCACCAAGAAATCCTGTTGTTGCTGGATTAACACTTTCAATAGCTTCAATACTTGGCTCTGATGTTATTCTTATAATGACAATTCCAGCAATAATAATTGCTGCAATACCATAAGTTCTAATTTTTGATTTTTCAAAATATTTTAATACAAAACGAATTGCAAATATCATCACTACTATTAACCATAAACACATTAGAATATTAAAACCACCTGCAACCCATGCTTCTTGTACGGGTTCAGCTGATATTAGAACTGCAGCCAATCCACCTAATGCTGCATAACCCATGAGACCAAAATTAATTAAACCTGCATATCCCCATTGAATATTTGCACCCATAGTCATCACTGCAGAAATCAAACACATATTAAAAATTGATAGAGCAACATTCCATGATTGAAATATTCCAACTAAGATAATTAAACCCATCATTATTGTGTAGGCTGTAATTACGTTTAAGTACTTTCTCACAATACCTTCCCTTTAAATATTCCATTTGGTCTATAAAGCAAAACAATCACCAATATAGAAAATGATACAGCAAATTTATAATCAGTAGATAATAATTGCACTAATGTTTCTGGTTCCATACTTGCTGGTAAAATATACATAAAGAATTTTTTATAAGCATAGGTCAAGAATATTTCTGAAAAAGCTATGACATACCCTCCTAAAAATGCTCCAAACGGGTTTCCAATGCCTCCAACAATTGCAGCAGCAAAAATTGGCAGCATGTTATTAAAATAAGTAAATGGCTTAAAGCTTTTGTCCAAACCATACAAAGCTCCACCAATTGTTGCCAAAATACCCGCAATAATCCATGTAATCATGACTACTCTTTTGGGGTCAATTCCAGATAATAAAGCTAGGTCTTCGTTGTCTGAGTAAGCACGCATACTTTTTCCTGTTTTAGTCTTATTTAAGAACCAAAATAGAATTGAAACCAATACAATTGTTACAAATATAGTTATTACCTGACTAGATTTAATAGCCAAACCCTCATTAAGTCCTGTCATCTCTTTGAATTCTCTAGCTTTAATAATAAATCTTTCTCCATCAAAAAACCTTCTGTCAGATGGCCCAATTATTATTCTAACTACAGCTTGTGTTACAAACATTACACCAATACTAACCATTGCAAGTTGAACTGGTGGGCTTTTTTGAACTCTATAATATCTAAAAACAAATTTATCAACTAAGAGCATGTACCCAATTGTTAAAACAATTGCAAAAGGGATGGCAAGTAATGCTGTAGGTAAAACCCCTAAAGAAATTCCAAGTGATTGGAAATACCAAGTAAACAATATTGTAACCATTGTACCAAAAGCCATCATGTCTCCAGTTGCAAAGTTTGCAAACCGTAGAATTCCATAAATTAAAGTTACAAATATTGCACCTAGTGCTAGTTGCGAGCCATACGTAAGAGCTGGCATAAAAATGTAATTTAATAGTAATATAATTGCGTTTAAAAAATCCATACTATCCACCTAAAAAAGAGCTTCTTACTCTTGGGTCGTTTAATAATTCTTTTCCTGTTCCTGAATATTTATTTTCACCAGTAACTAATACATATCCTCGATCAGAGATATTAAGTGCTTGCTTAGCATTTTGCTCAACCATTAAAATTGCAACATTAGTTCTTTTCACTTTAATTATATGATCAAATAATTCATCCATTACAATTGGAGAAACTCCTGCTGTAGGTTCATCTAACATTAATACAGACGGCTTTATCATTAATGCTCTGCCAAGGGCTACTTGTTGTCTTTGACCTCCTGATAGTTCACCAACTAACTGATTTCTTTTTTCTCTAAGTATTGGAAAGAGTTCATAAATTTCTTCTATGATCTCTTGGTAGTTGTCATCTCTTAAATAAGCACCCATCTCTAAATTTTCTTCAACACTCATTCCAGAAAATACATTTTTTGTCTGTGGAACAAATGAAATACCCTCTCTCACCCTATCTTGTGGTGAAAGTTTTGAAATATCTTTTCCATCAATTACTACTGAGCCTGATTTTAAACTTAAAAGACCTAGCATTGCTTTCATGGCTGTTGATTTACCAGCACCATTAGGTCCAAGAATTGAAACTATTTCACCTCTGTTCACATCAACAGAACAAGAATTAATGATATCAGGCCCATTACCATAACCACCTGTCATTTTTAAACCTTCAAAAAAAGCCATTAATTTTCATCCTTTATTTTTGATCCTCTACCTAAATAACTTTCTATAACCTTTTCATCTTTCTTAGCTTCTTCAGCAGTACCCTCAAATAAAACTGACCCTTCTGCCATAACAATAACAGGGTTACATAATCTACTTATAAACTCCATATCATGCTCAATCATACAAAATGTGTACCCCTCTTCCTTATTTAACTTAAGAATTGCAGTACCTAGATCCTTAAGTAGTGTTCTATTAACACCAGCTCCTACTTCATCAAGTAATACTAATTTTGCATCAACCATCATAGTTCTTCCAAGTTCTAATAATTTTTTCTGCCCACCTGATAAATTTCCTGCTAATTCGTTTGATAAATGTGTTAAATTTAAAAAGTCAACTACGTCTTGAGCTTTTTGTTTAACAGCAAGTTCTTCAGTTCTAACTAAACTTGGTTTTAGTAAGGCTGTCATTAATTTTTCACCTGATTGGTTTGCTGGAACCATCATTAAATTTTCTAAAACAGAAAGATTGGTAAACTCATGAGCTATTTGAAAAGTTCTTAATATTCCTTTTGAAAATAATTCATATGAAGGAACATCTGTTACGTCTTCATCATAAAATAAAACTTTTCCACTTGATGCTTTAAGGTTTCCAGCAATTAAATTAAATAAAGTAGTTTTACCAGAACCATTAGGTCCTATAATTCCTGTAATAGATCCTTCTTTAATTTTTAAAGAACAATCTGAAACTGCAGCTAACCCTCCAAAATATTTAGATAGGTTTTCAATTTGTAAGATATTCTGTTCTTGATCCATGGAATTTTATTTATTTAATCTTTTATGTATACTATTGAGTGTCTTCTCTAAAGATTTATAAAAACCAGCTTTTGTTAACTCTTTAACACCTTGTTCATTTAATCCTTTTGGTGTTTGAGATTCTTTTACTAAGTGTTTTAAATCTTTTTTAGAATTCACAACTGCATCTTCAGATAACGCTAAAAATAAAGAAGTTATATATTTTTGTGCATCATTTCGCTTAACTCCTCTTTTAACTAACCACTCAGTCATCACTCTTAACAGTTCATAAAATGGAGCCATCATTCCAGATGTCGACCAAAAATTAATTGAAGATTTTTCATTTTTAATTTCAACTGTTGTGCCAATTTTATTAAAGAAATCTTTTACTTTTTTGTTAGATGGACAGATAGGTACTGGTCCCTTTTTTAAAGATATTGGTGGTAGTGGTATCGCTCTTATAATTTTTGCTTTAACTTTAATTGCTTTTTTGAGTTGAGCCAAAGTAATTGTTGATATGAAACTAATTATAATTTGACTTGGTCTAAATTTTAAATCTTTAATAATTTTTTCACCTACAGTTGGTGTCACAGATAAAAAAATCCAGTCACATGTATTAATTATTTCCTGATTATCTTTACTAATACTTATTTTTTTAAATTTCTTTTTTAAGCTCTGAGCTATAGATTTATTTCTATGGGAAATGATTATTTTTTTATATGAAATATTAGAGCTGCAAATACCTGTAACTACAGCAGATGTAATTTTACCTGTTCCTATAAAGCCTAATTTCATAAATATAGTTACTTTATAGTGATATTGGTGAATTAATTAATAAAAAAAGAGCCTCTAATTCTCAACAGTTCTCTACTTAAATCTTTATTCTCTTTGAAAGGTTTTCTTCCATGTAGCCAAAAATAATTATTAGCTACAATGCTTGACCCAGGTGCTAGTTTAGTGATTACTTTATTCTTACTCTCCTCCAAACCATCTGATAACTTTTGTAAGAAAATTCCTTGATCCATATTTTTTGGCTCAGGGAATTGATCAATATAAGAAATTTTTGGCTTACCCTTATCATCTGTTGTGAAAACTGGATGTTCAACTTTATATTCTATATTTTTACTTTTAGAGGAACCCCAAACAAAATCTTTTCTTCCAACTGGATCATTAAATAAATCTTCACAATGTTCCCAGTCGTCAAGATGAAGCATTGCTGTTTCTCCACCCTGCACATTTTGTTCTTCAATTTTAGTCATAAGTAGCCAATCTGTCGTCTCCTTAACATATGTGCCGTCTGTATGGAGATCCATATTTGTGTAGGCTTTTCTCAAATACGAATCACTTTTATCTTCGTGCTTTACAAAAAATCTTGCATAATATTTTCCAGCCATTGCATCATGGTTTGGATTGCCAATTAAATAAGCAATTGCTGTTGATAGTTTAACTAAAAATGTATCATTAATTTTTGGACTTATATTTTTTGGACCAATTATAAAACAGCCTGTGTCTCTGTCTCTTACTATTGAATTAAGTAATTTGCTTAATTTATTAGAAGTTAAATCGTCTAAACTTTTAGCAATAGTAAATCTAGTAAATGGTTTATACTCTAAAGCAGTGATATCAAATTTGTTGAATGGAAATATCAATTTATCTAAAATTTCATCTTCAATTCTAATATCAATTATTCTTTTTGAATCTTGATGTTCGGTTATTGTTATTCCAGAGATATTTTCCATTAGAGATAATTATTTAGTACTGTCATCATAATAGCAGAAATCACAGTTGGATAAACAAAATTTCTTTTTGAAATAAAAAATATGAATAAACAAAATAAAACCACGACAATTCTACTTAGATAACTAGCATCAGACAAAACACCTACCGGAAATATAATTGTTCTGGCTATTAGTGCAGCTAGTGTTGAATAAGCAAGACAATTAAACCATCTAAATAACTTTGAAGTTTCTTTTATTCCTTCTGATGAGATTACCCCTAATAATCTAGATGAAAAAGTTGCTAATGATGTAACTAAAATTGCAAGAACTACACTAGTTGACATTTAGTTCTCCTATAAAATAAGCAATGGTTCCACCAACTAACCCACCTAGTAAAATTGACCACTCAGGTGATAGAAAATAAAATATTGGTCCCAATAATAGACCCAAAATTACTGCAGCTGTAATTTGAATGGTCTTCATTGCACCCACCATCATACATAAGAAATAAATTGGGTTTAAAATTGCTAAACCCATCATCATATTTTTATCTAAATAATCTGAAGCATAAAAACCAATAAAAGTACCTATTACTGCTGTAGTCCAGGTTGCACAACCAATTCCAATCCAAAAATCAATTCTGTATTTTTTTTCAATACTTTTATAATTACTCTTCATTATCAGCCATGCAGACACAGCTATGAAGTGACAAGAAAAATAATATTTCCACTTAGGTTGGCTTTTATGCATCATTAATGGGAATAAAGAAACTGCCATTGGATACAATCTTGCATTAACAAACCAAACAGCCAAAAATATATTAAGTAAAGATGCTCCAACTAATAATGACTCCGCCATTACTAGCGATCCAGGTAACGCATAAGTAAGCATTGTTGAAAAAATGCTTTCTTGAATATTAAAACCCAAATTTTTAAGAAGTGCACCTATTGCTATAAAACAACAACCGAGTGCAAGAGCAGGACTATCAGGAGCTAGAATTGATCTAAAACCTTTAAAGAAAAATTCTTTATTAATCATTAACCTCCAAGGAATAATCTACCAACATCAGGATTTTTTAACAAATCATCCCCTTTGCCAGCGATCGCAGTTTGTCCAGATACTAAAACGTAACCTATATCTGCAAACTCTAATCCCTTTTTAGCATTTTGTTCTACTAAAATAATTGTTTTCTTCTCTGTTTGTTGAAGATCCCTTAAAATTTCAAAAACCATATCGATATATCTTGGCTCTAATCCAATAGATGGTTCATCAACTAGTAATACCGATGGTTTCATAACTAATGCTCTAGAAATTTCTAATAATCTTCTTTCTCCACCTGATAAAACTTTAGCAGGTTGATTTCTTCTATTTCTTAATCTTTCATATTTTTCAAAAATTCTTTCTGCTTCTTCATAGGACTCATCAGTATTTTCTTTGGAATAACCACCCATCAATAAATTTTCTTCAACAGTCATATCTGGAAAAACAGAATTATCTTGAAGTATATAAGCAATTCCACATGATGTAAGTTTTTGAGCTGGAGTTAAGTTGGTAATTTCTTTTCCATCAATTTCTATTTGTCCTGAAAAAATATTTGTAAATCCATAAATAGAATGAAGTATTGTAGATTTTCCTGCACCATTTGGTCCAATCAAACATAGTGACTGAGCCTTACTTACATTTAAATTAAAATCATGAAGTATTTCCATTTTACCATAACCCGCTGATAATTTTTTTATAGTTAGGTGGTTATTATCTGGTGATAGTTTTTGTAAATCTTCTGGCCCTGGTGCTTTACCTAATACATCATATTGATTTGACATTATTGTGCTCCCAAGTAAGCGTCTAGCACACGCTTATCATTTTTAATTTCATCTGGAGTTCCGTTTGCTAACATTTGACCGTGTGCTAAACAAAAAACTCTTTGTGCTAAATTCATTATTACTTTCATGTTGTGCTCTATAACTAGCAAGGTAATTCCATAGTCTTTATTAACACTAATTAAACGATCGATAATTCCATTAATCAATGTTGGATTAATTCCAGCTGTTGGTTCATCTAATAAAAGCATTTTAGGTTCATTCATTAGTGCCATTGCAAGTTCCAATAGTTTTTGCTGTCCAAATGAAAGATCTCCTGCTCTGAGCTTTCTTTTTTGATGAAGCCCTACAAATTTTAATAACGTCTCAGCTTTATCTGTTAAATCAGAAGGTATCTTTTGAAATACTGATAATATTCCATCATTCTCAGGTTTATTACTGATTAACATATTTTGAATACAGTTTAATTTTCCATAAATTCTAGTTTGTTGAAAAGTTCTAAGTAATCCAAGCTTTGCAACAACAGGCACTGGCAGTTCTGAAACTTCTGTACCATCAAATTTAATTGAACCATTGTCGATTGGATAAGTTCCTACAATTGAATTAAATAAAGTAGTTTTACCAGATCCATTTGGACCAATTAATCCAACAATTGAACCTTGTTCAACTGACATTGAAATATCAACGTTGGCCTTAACACCACCAAAAGACTTACTTACATTTGATATGTCTAATATAGCCATTACTTTAATTCCACCTGTGCTTTTAAGTCAGCTTCATCGACAACTTCACCAAATCTTTCAGGATACTTTTCTCTTAACCATCCCATTACCCCTTCAGGAAAATAAACAACGATTACAATAATTAAAACTCCAAGAGCAACATACTGCCAGCCCAAGAAGTAAGTCCAAAAACCCTCTTTAAATAAGTGAAATATAGTTGCACCAACAAGTGGCCCCCATAAAGTTCCTTTACCACCAAGGATTGCCATTAAAACCATGAACACACCAAACGTTGGTCCAGCAAATGCAATTTCAGTTGGTTCAATGTATCCATTTATATGACCCATTAATCCTCCAGCAATTCCAACAAAGAAAGCTGATACCATCCAGCCAATAATTTTATATCTCATGGTGTGAATTCCCATTGCCTCCGCTTTATCTTCATTGTCTCTTATTGCATTTAAAACTAAACCAAATCTTGTGCTGTAGGCCCACTTCAAAGTAATAAAAGTTACAACTGCAAGAGCAAAACACAAATAATATAAAAACTGAGATGATGATGCATTAGATCCAAATCCTTTTGGCCAAACTGGAACTGTCATACCTTGACCTGCACCAATAATCTCAATTCCACCCGCAAGTTCGCCTGCAGCAATTCCTAATGCTAAAGTACAAATTGCAAAGTAGTGTCCTCTTAAACCTAAAATCCCATAACCAATTACTCCTGCAATTATTGTCGGAATAATTCCTGCTAGTAATATACCAACACCAAAACCTTGAAAAAATTGAGGGATAGTATGAACAAAAGTTTTTTCTCCACCTGCGTCTGTCCATTCTGCTAGTGAAAAGAACATTGCTATTTGAGTGCTTGATGCAACATACATTCCAACGCCAAAAAATAATATATTACCGAACGTGTTGTAGCCCATTTGTCCACCTTGAACGTCCCAAGTCATAGCTAAAACAATCAATATATAAAGAAACGATAATTGAAGTTTGTAAGCTGGAAATATGAATGCTCCAGCTAAACCAAAAATTATTAAGCCTGCGTATAGGAGTGTATTTTTATTCATTATTTTAAATACTCTCTTTTTCGAGCTAATTTAAACCTTCTATAAACCAATATAATAACTAGTAACGAGAATACTGCTGCAATTCTAAATTCTGTTCCAAGCAGATAATCTGCCCATTCTTCAAATACACCAAGTCCCATTCCTGATATTGCAACGGCTGGTAAATTTCCAAGTCCTGCAATAATTACAATCATGAAAGATCTAACCGTGTAAGGTAGTCCCGTGTAAGGATGAAGTGTGAATGTGATTGCAATACATGCTCCTGCTATTCCACATAGTGCTGCATTAATACCAAAGGTTGCTGCATAAACTTTCTCAGTATCAACCCCTAAAATTTTTGCTGCTCTCGCGTTTTGAGCGGTTGCTCTAATTGCTCTTCCTAATTTTGATTTCTTCATGTAGATGACAAGAATAATTGCAGATATCACACAAACTGCTCCTGAAAATATTTTAGCATTTGGAAGTGTTACTGAATTATTAAACAACATTGTTGTTCCAAAATTTGATTGAGCAACTACAACATCTGCACCAAATGCAAAATTCATTAGTTGTTGAGCTAAAATACTAATTCCAAATGTAGCAAGTATTGAAGTGAACAAATCTTTGTCTACTACTTTATTAATAACAAGCTTGTACATTCCCCAACCCACACAATACATAATGATTGGCGATACAATCACGCCAAAGGCTGGGTGAATTCCTGATAGATACATAAAGTATGCAATGTATCCACCCATGATTACTAATTCTCCTTGAGCAATGTTTATTATATTCATTACTCCCCACTGTAATGCCATTCCATAAGCAATTAATGCAAACAAAATACCAAGAAGTATTCCGTCCATTGATGCTTGAACCATTAAGATCGGTGCTTGAAAAATTAAGAAATCCATAAATTCTTTAGATGTTTATAAAAAAATGCCCCCTATTACTAGGGAGCATTTTGCATATTAGGTATTATCTTTCTGACCAAGATGGAATTGGGTGTACCAACTCAGCTGATGCCCATTTTGTCGGAGCTACAACTTTGTTTTCACACACACTACCATCATCGTTACATGATACTTGGAAAAGTACCATTGGCTTAGATACGTTTTGACCACCTGCAGCAAATTTTATGTTTCCATAAAAAGTTTGCATATCAGTTGCAGCTAAAGCATCTCTAACTTTTTTAGTATCAAACGATTGTGCTCTTTCGAACGCATCTTTAAAAACTAATAAAGCAGCAGAAGATTCAGCAGCTTGGTAAGGCGGTGCATATCCAAATGCTTTAGTAAAGTCTGCATCATATTTCATACCACCACCAAAGTAGTTGTCTTTGTATGATAGAGATTTATGCCATTGAGAAGCACAAAGTGCGTACTCAGAAGCTTTACCATGTTGCTTAGATAGTTTAGCAGCATCACAGTGAGTCATTGCTAACATTTTCACGTCAACTTTCATCTCTGAAATTTGTCTAACAGCTGTTAAAGCACCTTTTGTATGACCTGAAACCACAAGAACGTCTGGATTAGTAGCTTTTACTTTAGATAAAGTAGCAGCCATATCGTTAAGCTCTTTTGGTAACTTGTCATCTATGATGATTTTAGAACCTGTTCTTTTAGCAGCTTCAACAATACCCAATCTCACATCTTGTGAGAAAGCATCTTGTTCAAATGCCATTGCAATCTTAACTGGCTTTCCACCGTTTTTTTCAACCGCAAGGTCAATTGCTACATCAAGATATAAGTTAGCTGGCGCAAGTACTGCAAATAAATATTTGTAACCTTTAGTGAATAACGATCTAGACGCACCGTTTGCTTCAACCATAGGAACTTCATATTTTTCAGTTACAGGTGCCATAGCTTTTGTAAGTCCTGAGCTATATGGCCCAAGCATAAACTTAACACCATCTTGTTGGATTAATCTTTCTGCAAGTTGTGCTGCTCTTCCTGAGTTTGATTCATCATCGTAATAAATAATGTCAAACTTGTAAGTTTTTCCACCAACTTTAACACCACCCATGCCGTTTATTCTCTCAACTGCTAAGTTATAGCCGTTTTGAGTATGAACACCATTGGATGAATATTTTCCAGTCAATGAAACAGCTGCACCTAAAATAATTTTATCTCCAACTACCTTCGCGAAAGATATAGTTGAAGCTGAAATTAAAAGAGCAATTGCAGAAACTAAAGTAATTAGTATATTTCTGATTTTCATTTTATTTTTTCCTCTATTAGTTTTAAATTTAAAAAACAATTAAACATCTAAATGAATAAAAATACAACTAACGTCATACAGACTTAATTGCCGCAATTTTATTTGTAGGTTTTTAATACTTTTGAATAAATGCAATTGTAATTGCAATTAATATTAATACACACGCAGAAATTGTATTTATAACTTTTGGATTTGCTTTTATCCAAATAATTAATTTTCTAGCAAGTACTGCATAAGCAATTAGAGATAAAAAATCTAAAACTACATATGTTGTGATTAAAATAAAAAATTGAACGATATAATTTGAATTAAAGTCAATAAACTGTGGAAATATTAATGGAAAGAACATCCAAGCCTTAGGACTTGTTCCAGCAACTAAAAAGCCATCTTTAAAGAATGAAAAAAAACTTTTTGATGAAATATTATCTGAGCTTACATCTTTAAATCTTGAATTATAAATATCGTAAGCAAGATAGAGTAAGTATGCAATTCCTATCCACTTAAATATATTTAAAAAATTTGGATTATCGGCAAAAAAAGATCCTAAAACAAAAATTACTAAAGTGGCTTGAATAATATTTGCTGTAACATCTCCAAGAGCTGTCCAGATACATTTTTGAACTCCATAATTCATGGAATATGAAATGATTACAATTCTAGGTGTGCCAGGAGTAATAAATAGAAATAAAATTATCTGTAAAAAAAGGAAATAATTTAAAGGGAGCATTTTTGGTTTGAGGATAGTCCAAAAAAACCGGAGCTAAAGATGGCTAAGATGGACTATCTAGGTTTGAAGATACCATGACCCTAAATAAAATGCATTAATCAATTTTTTCAAATATAATGAAAATAGAGGATTTATGAAAAAAAAAGGTCACACCCCTATAACTAGAGTTAAAAACCCAGAACCCCATATTTCAGATCCTGACTGGATCATTTGGGCAGCTTGGGCAGATCGAATCACTTTTGAGGAAATTGAGAAAAAGACTGGAAAAACAGAAGGTGAAGTTATTAAGATTATGAGACGATCTATAAAGCCTGTATCTTTTAGATTGTGGAGAAAAAGAGTTAATCAAAAAAGTATTAAGCACAAAAAAAAATTTGAGTATTCAAGAAAAGAAATTACTAGTAAAATTAAAAAGAATGATTATTTATAATCCATGAAATCAGTAACTATTTATACAGGACCACTTTGTGCTTTTTGTGATGCAGCAAAAAAATTATTAACTAGAAACAACGTTGAATATAAAGAAATCAACATTGCAACAGTTGACGGTGCAATGGATGAAATGATTAAAAAAGCTAACGGAAAAAGAACCATCCCTCAAATCTTTTTTGATGAAAATCATATTGGTGGTTACGATGATGTTAGAGCTCTTGAAAAAGAAAATAAATTACTAGAACTTTTAAAATAAATTAATTTTTAGGCTTAAAGGTTAAACAAACACCGTTATTACAATACCTTTTGCCTGTTGGTTTAGGTCCATCTTCAAAGATATGACCATGATGGCCGCCACATTTTTTACAATGATATTCTACTCTTTCATAGCCTAATAGAGTGTCTGTTTTAGTTTCAAAAGCGTCTGGTAATGATTGATAAAATGAAGGCCAGCCTGAACCACTTTCATATTTAGCATTTGAATCAAATAATTTTTCACCACAATTAGTACAGTGATAGCTACCTTCTCTCTTTTCATGATTTAATTCGCTAGTACCTGGTGCTTCCGTACCATCTTCAAATAAAACTAATTTTTGTTCAGCAGTAAGGTCTTGATTAATTTTTTTTGTCATAAATTTATTCTAATACTCTTAAAGGTTTACCAGCAACACACGCCTCTAAACCTTCGATCATTTGTGTATAGAACATGCTATAATTTTCTGCAGTAACATAACCAACATGAGGCATTAATAATGCATTTGGTAAAAATCTTAGTTTATTACCTTCTGGCAAAGGTTCTTTCTCATAAACATCAAGGCCAGCACCAGCAATAACATTGGTTGATAATGCAATAATTAAATCGTCCTCATTAATAATATTTCCTCTAGAAGTATTAATTAAAAAAGCAGTTTTCTTCATTGTGTCTAACTCTTTTAGTTTTATTAATTCTTTATATCTTTCTCCACCTTGAACGTGAATAGATAGAAAATCTGAATTTTGAAGTAAATCTTCTTTACTACATGGCAATACATCTAATTCTTTACACGTATCTAGGTTTAAATTTTCACTCCAAGCCATAACTTCCATACCAAAAGCTTTACCAATTTTAGCAACTTGAGATCCAACTCTTCCAAGACCTACTAAACCTAAAATTTTTCCTTTAAGTTCAAAGCCAATAGTTGATTGCCAGTAACCTTGATACATATTATCAATTTCTTCTTTAAAATTTCTAGCTAAACCTAAGATTAAACCCCAAGTTAATTCAGATGTACCTGAAAAACCAATCTCAGTTCCACATACAATAATTTTTCTTTTTTTAGCGGCAGCTAGGTCTATGGCTTTATTTCTTGAGCCACTTGTTATGATGTATTTAAGATCATTTAAATTATCGATTAAATTTTTAGTAATTGGAGTTCGCTCTCTCATTATTAATAATGCTTCAAAGTCTGATAATTGTTCTATGGCGTCTGCTTCATCTTCAAATGGTTCACTAAATATTTTAAATTCATACTCTCCTGATAATTTTTTTAAATCAACAAACTCATGAGAAACATTTTGATAATCATCTAAGATTGCAACTTTAAGCATTTTTAGTCTTTCTATTTGATAAAAGAATTCCTGTTAAAATAAATATTGCACCCAACATATGGTAAAACATAAATTTTTCATTAAAAATAATCATGGCCATAATTGCACTTAAAATAGGCATCATATGTAAAAAAATACCTGCTCTATTAGCACCAATTAAAGCAACTCCTTTTATCCAAAAAATAAAAGAAATAAGACCCGGAAATAAAACTACATAAAATAAAATCATGTAAAAGTTTTGATTTAAAACAATCCTAAAGCCCATTTGATACTCTATAAAGTAAATTGGTATTAAGAAAATAAAACCAAATGAAATTACCACCTCTAGTAACCCTAGTTGAGATAGTTCATGTCTTTTTTTCTTTAATAGAGCTGAATAAGTGGCCCATGATAACATTCCAAATACCATTGTAATGTCTCCTTTATTAAAATCTAAATTCAATAATATTCCAAGATTTGCTTTAGTTATAATTAAAACTACTCCAATAAAAGAGCATGCAACTCCCAATATTTGGAAAGTGTTAGTTTTTTCTATTTTTAAAATTGAAGAAATAAATATAATCATTACAGGTATTGTTGAAATCATCAATACTCCACTAATCACTTGAGTAAAATTTAAGGAATAATAAACTATTGAGTTAAATATGGTGACACTCGTTATTCCAAGTATCATATAATATTTATAATTTTCTAAAATATAATTTCTTTTTTTTAATATTTCTTGCATCGTAAATGGTGCTAAAATCAACCAAGCAAAAAGCCACCTATAAAAATTTAATGAAAATGGGGGTACTTCATATTGGCTTGCAAATTTTCCAACTAAGAAGTTTCCAGACCAAAATAAAGCTGCAAAAAATAGAAAAACATAAGCAACATTGTTTTTATTTATCACTTAGTTAAACCTAAGAGAGCTATATGGCTTTAAATCTAAGTTTGTGTTTTCTTCGGCAATCATTCCAGAGATTATTTTCCCTGAAATTGGTCCTAAAGTCCATCCTAAATGATGATGTCCAAAACAATAAAAAACATTTTTATATTTTTTAGAAGGTCCTATTACTGGCAAATAATCTGGTAATGTAGGCCTAAAACCGAGCCACTCGTCTTCATGCTCAGGTAAATCACCCATCATATATTTTGCATTATTAATTAAATTTTTAACTCTTGATTTAGATACTGGATTATCTAATCCACCAAATTCAACAGTCCCTACTACTCTAAGTCCTTGTTCCATAGGCGTAATACCAAATCCTCTATTTTGAAAAATTACGGGTCTACTTAAAAGGTGGTCGCAATCTTTAAAATGAACATGATACCCTCTTTCAGTATCAAGAGGTATTTTTTCATCTAAATTATCAATTAATTTTTTTGAAAATGAACCACAGGCAATTACAATTTTATCAAAAAGAAAGCTTTGCGTTTCAGCTTTTATAACTGGTTTTTCATTATCAAAATTTATGTCTTTGATGTTCATTTTTAAAAACTTGCCACCCTTTTTTAAAAAAAGATCATAAAGTTTTAAAAGAATTTTTTTAGGATTTCTAGCGTGTCTACCATATTGATAATAAACACCTCCATGATAGATCGGTTTTATATTTGGTTCTAAATCATGAATTTCTTTTGGTGTTACTTCTTGTTGGTCAACACCCAGCTCATTTCTAATATTAATTTCAAGCTCTCTACTTTTTAAATTTTGATCGTTCCAAATATATAAAATACCTTTTTTTTCAACCAATCCTCCAAGTTCTATTTCATCAAACAATTCATCATAAGCAGGTAATGCTAAATCCAATATTTGATGCATATTTTTAGCAGTATGCATCATTTTTTTTGTTGTGCAGTTTCTAATAAATTGAAGAAACCAAGGTATCATTTTTGGAACATAGTTCCATTTAAGTGCAAGTGGACCTGTCGAGCTTAAAAGCATTGCAGGTACATCACTTAAAACATCAGGTCTATTTATAGGAACGGATGCATATGGAGAAAAATGACCTGCATTACCGTAAGATGCAGCGGGACTACCAGGCTCATCTCTATCAAAAATTGTTACCTTAAAACCTTTTTTTTGTAAAAATAAAGCATTGGAAATACCTTGTATACCAGCACCTACAATTCCAATTTTTAAATTTTTTTCCATGAGACTTTATATAATTCTTAAATTTAAATATTCTCGCGACAAATTCGACAAGAAAAGCCTTAAAAAACTTAAGCTATTAGCTGTTTATAATTAATTTTAGCACTCATAACAATTGCAAACCCGATCATTGTTGCAAGCATTGAAGATCCTCCATATGACATAATTGGTAGCGGTGATCCTACTATAGGCAATAAACCCAAAACCATGGACATATTTACTGTTACGTAAAAGAATATTGCAGACCCATAACCATAGCAAAAAAGTTTAGCAAAATAACTTCTCGAGATCGTACCAATTCTTAGTACTCTGTAAATAATGATTATATAAATTAGTAATAAAGCTAGAGACCCTAAAAAACCAAATTCCTCAGCAAATAGAGTAAAAATAAAATCTGTATGCTTTTCTGGTAAAAATTCTAAATAACTTTGAGTTCCCTTTAAGAAGCCTTTACCACTTAAACCTCCTGATCCAACTGCTATTTTAGATTGAATAATTTGATAACCCGCACCTAAAGGATCTCTATCGGGGTTAAGGAATGTTAAGATTCTAAGTTTTTGATAAGGTTGTAAAAAAGCAATAGCAAAAGGCATTGAAATTAATAAAGATAGAAATGAATATGCAAAATATTTGATATTAATTCCAGCAAGCCAAATAACTACTAATCCACTCAATGCAATTAAAATTGAAGTTCCCAAATCAGGTTGAGTAATAACAAGCATGATTGGTAAAATTAAAATTATTAAAGCAACAAACATAACTTGAAAACTATTAACTTTATTCAGTTGTATACGGTGATAATATTTAGCAAGACATACTATTATTGCAATTTTCATTAATTCAGATGGTTGTAAGTTAATAAAATATAAATTAATCCATCTTTGAGATCCTGAGGCTTTAACACCATATAAAGAAGCCCAAACTAGAAGAAATAGAACCACTACATAAAACAAATAAGCAACGTAATGCCAAAATTTAATATTAAAAAATGACATGAAAATCATCATTGTAAAAAATATTAAAAACTTTGAAATATGACTTTTACTATGAAATAAAATTTCACCTCCATCTGTTGAATACATAGACAAAGCACTAATCAACCCAAGTAATAAAATACAAATTAATAAAATATAGTCAAAATTTTTTAATTTTTGAAAAAAAGTGGGCTGCGTATTAAATGAATTATATTGCATTTATGTTTCTAAATCATTTTGTTTACTTTTCTTTTCTCTTAATTCGTGTCTATCTATAATTAACTTAAAAAGTTTTTTTGCAATTGGTGCTGCAGTTGAACTTCCAGATCCACCGTGTTCTATAACAATACTTAGTGCATATCGTGGACTTTTATAAGGTCCAAAAGCTATGTATAGTGCATGATCTCTTTCATTATATGGAATTTCAAATGTTTTTAAATCAAGTTCACGATCTGCTTCTGTAATTCTTCTAACTTGTGATGTTCCTGTTTTTCCAGCAAATTGATATTTTGGATCATCAATTCTTGATTTATAAGAAGTTCCTCTGATTTCATTAGTCGAAGCAAACATCGCTTCACGAACTAGGTTTATATTTTTAGAACTTTTAAACAAAGGTTCATGTTTTTTTTTATTTAAAAACTCTAAAAGTTCTTTTGCTTCTTTTAATCCATTATTTTTTTTTCTAATTCTTTTCTATTTTCGTTCATTAAAAATTTAATTTCTTCTACCGTTTTGCTATTTTCATCTACTATTATTTTTGGATAAATTTTGAATCCTCCATTTGCGAGCTGGGCTGTCATTTGACATAATTGTAATGGAGTTGTTTGAGTGTAGCCTTGTCCAATACCTGTAATTAATGTTTCACCTATAACCCAACCTTTTCCTAAATTATTTTTTTTCCATTTAGTGTCCGGAATTAATCCTTTTTTCTCAATACTAAATGTTTCATTTAAAACTTTTTCTCCAAGGCCAAATTTTGTAGATGTTTCTTTTAATCGGTCTACACCAAGTTTTCTTGCTATCTCATAAAAATATGTGTCACAAGACTGCTTCATCGCACTTTTTAAATCTACAACACCATGTCCTCTTTTTTTCCAGCAATGATAGGTTTGTCCATACATTTCAATTTTTCCACTACAGTTAACTTTAAAATTTTCATCAATAATTCCATTTTCTAGTGCAGATAAAGCTACCATTGGTTTAAATGTTGAGCCTGGTGAGTATAAGCCTGATAAAGTTTTATTAACTAATGGCTTCAATGGATGGTTTCTAATTAACTGCCAATCATCTTGATTAATTCCAAAAAGAAATAAGTTAGGGTCAAACGATGGTGATGATTGCATAGCAACTATTTCACCCGTATAAATATCCATTACACTTATTGAACCAGCCACATCTTTTAATAGCTCATTACAAAACTTTTGAATTTCTGTATCTATTGTGAGCTTTATTATCTTACCATTTAATCCATTTGTGTGATCAACTTGTCTAATTCTTTTACCGTAAGCATTAACCTCATATCTTTGTATACCATTAGTTCCGATTAGTTCATTTTCAAAAGTTTTTTCTAAACCAGTTTTTCCCACTTTAAGTCCTGGTACATGTGTATTTTTAATAATTTCATTATTTAAAATATCTTTTTCACTAGCTTCACTTACATAACCCAATACATGTGTATAATTTTCATTAAATGGATAATTACGCGAAACAGAAAGAACTGGTTTGGCTCCTACTAAATCGTGTAAGTAATAATTGACCTTTGTGAACTGCTCCCAAGTTAAATTTTTTGAGATAATTATAGTTTCCCATGGTTTTTGACTATTTTTTTGTTTTATTATTTTTTTAAAATCATTATTACTGATATTTAAAATTTCTTTTAACCTCACCATCAGATATTTAAAATCTTCTACTTCTTCAGGAATGACATGCAATTGATATACTTCTAAATTACCTGCAATAACATTTTCAAAATAATCTAAAAACTCGCCTCTAATTGGAGGTAATCTCCATTCACGTAATCTGTTTTTGTCAGATAATGTTAGATATTTTTTGTTCTCTGTTATTTGTAATGAAAATAATCGAGCTATTATTCCAGTAAATACAATAAACTTAGCAGCACCAATAATAAACATTCTTCTATTAATGGTTTGAACTTTTTTTACACCAAAATCTTCACCTAGCATTACTTCTACCCACAAGATATTTTTCAAAAAAATCAAATAAATTTGAAAATAGGAAATAAAATAAAAATGTATATGTAATATTTATTATTTGATCAAAATAATTTAATTCATAATTAAAAATAAAATTTAGAGATACAAACATTAATGAGTTTATAATCAATATTGTTATAAGAAAAAATATACAATCGTTTATTAAATTTGGTCTTAAAGTAATGTTTCTAAGATAGGATGCTGCAACACAAAGTATTAGATACATTAAACTACTTAATCCCATTGGGGTTCCTGTCACAACATCATTAAATAACCCTGCAATAAAAATATAAGTATATCCTAAACTTTCACTTTTTTTTAAACTGTAATAAAAGATTAAAATATAAGAAAAATTAAATGAAAAATATTTCAAACCCAAATGATTAAAATCAAAATTATTTAAAACAGATATAAAAAGTAGAAGTATGGGTATATTTGATAATATTTTTCTAATCAAATTTTTGTTTCTTAGTTCTGTCATTCAGTCTCACTTTTTAAGAACGACAAAACTTTTACAAATCTTAATTGGGAGAAATCTGAAAAAAATTCAACGTTTTTTTCATCGTTTAAGAAATTATCATTTATTTTGCCTATGGGTATTCCAGCCTTAAATAAATTGCCTGCTCCAGAGGTATAAATAACAGATTCACTTTTAATATCATCGTATTTTTTGCTATATTGAATAATCCCATAATTTTTACCTGTGCCTGAAAGAATAGAGAATACTGCGTTTGGTTCTACTATAACTGGAATTTTACTATTCAAATCTGAAAGTAATAATACCCTTGATGACAAATAATTAACCTCCACAACTTTTCCCACAAGATATGCTCCATCCATTACAACCATACCAAGGTTAATTTTATGCTTACTGCCTTTGTTAATGATGATTGATCTTAAAAATGGACTTCCTTTATCACTTAAAACTTTAGCAATTATAGTGTCTGATTTAACCAGATAATCATCAACTATACTTTTTAATCTTTGGTTCTCTAAAATTATAAATTCATTTGATAAATCTTTAGCTTTTAAAATTTCTAATTCAAATTTAATTTTTTCATTTTTCTTATAAAGTTTGTTGTGATTTTGAAGTGTAAGATAACTATCCTTTAATAAGTTCTCTGGTACAGAAACTATAAAAGAAGATCTATAAACTATTTCATTAATACCCAATTTTATATAATTTATAACTTTAAAATTAAAATTACCTAAAATTAAAAAGATTATAGAAAAAAATATTAAACTTAATAATGAAAACCTTTGCTGTGTTCCTTTTTTTAAAAAAGCAGACCTTAATGCAATTACAAAATCATCTCTGCTTGATTCCATTATTTCTAATACTCAGATAGCATAGTAGAGAATGTTTCTTCTTGATCTAAAGCTTTTCCAGTCCCAATTGCAACACATGCTAATGGATCGTCTGCTATAAAAACTGGCAATCCAGTTTCTTTAGAGAATCTTTTATCAATATTTTTTAATAAAGCTCCACCACCTGTTAACGTTAGACCCATATCTACTAAATCAGCTGATAATTCAGGAGGAGTGTTTTCAAGAGCATCTTTTATCCCATTCACCATTTCTTTTAAGATATCATTTAAAGCTTCAGCTGTATCTTCTTCAGTAATATTTACTTCTTTAGGTGTTCCTGATCTTAAATCTCTACCTTTAACAGCATAAGTATTACTGTTTGATGGAATAGCTGTACCAATTTCTTTTTTTATTTTTTCAGCAGTACTATCTCCAATCATTAGATTATATTCTTTTCTCATATAATTTACTAATGCTGTATCCATTGCATCTCCTGCAATTCTTAAAGATCTAGAATAAACAAGACCTCCTAATGACATGACAGCTATCTCCGTAGTACCTCCACCAATATCAACAACCATTGACCCTGTTGCTTCTGAGATTGGAAGACCTGCACCAATAGCTGCTGCAATAGGTTCTTCAATTAATTGAACTCTTCTAGCACCTGCTGCTAATGCACTATCTTGAATGGCTTTTCTTTCAACAGGTGTTGAACCAGTTGGAACACAAATTAAAATCCTAGGGTTTGCAAAAGTTTTGTTTTTATGAACTTTCTTTATAAAATGTTTAATCATTTCTTCAGTAACTATAAAGTCTGCAATCACTCCATCCCTCAAAGGTCTAATTGCACTAATGTTACCAGGTGTTCTTCCAAGCATGGTTTTTGCTTCATCACCAACTGCAAGTACAGTTTTTTTACCCATGTTCTCAGCTATAGCAACAACAGATGGTTCATTTAAAACTACTCCTTGTCCTTTTAAAACAACAAGTGTGTTAGCGGTTCCAAGATCAATCGCCATATCTTGACTCCAAATACTACTTAAACTTTTAAACCAATTAGCCATCTTAATTATATACCTTTCATTTTTTGAGTTTCATGCTCCATTGGAGCAGTTTTTTTTCTTTTAATAATCATTTTGTTTAATGCGCTTAAATAAGCATTGGCTGACGCTACTAATGTATCAGTATCAGCGGCTTGTCCAACTGTAGTTTTACCCTCTTCTTCAATTCTAACGCTTACTGTGGCTTGAGCGTCTGTTCCCTCAGTCACAGCGTGAACTTGATATAGTTGTAATTTAACATCATGTGGGTACAAAACTTTTATACATTTAAATATTGCATCAACAGGACCATCACCTGTTTCTGATGTTGATTTAATTTCACCATATACATCAAGCGTCATTTCTGCTTTTTGTGGTTCACCTGTTCCTGCAAAAACTTTTAAAGACTTTAAATTTATTGCATTTATCTTATTGTCTGTAATTAAACTATCATCAACTAAGGCCATAATATCATCATCATAAACATGTTTTTTCTTGTCAGCTAAAACTTTAAATTTACCAAAAGCAGATTGGATTACGTCATCAGTTACGTCTGCATAACCAAGGTCATTTAATTTTTCTTTAAATGCATGTCGTCCAGAATGCTTTCCCATTACCAATGAAGTTTTTTTAACCCCCACACTCTCTGGTGTCATAATTTCATAAGTTTCTCTATTTTTAAGCATTCCATCTTGATGAATGCCTGCTTCATGAGCAAAAGCATTTTTTCCAACAATTGCCTTATTAAATTGAACTGGAAACGTTGCATTAGAGACAACTTTTGAAGCTTTGCTTAATAATTCAGTTTTAATTCCTGTTGTAAAAGGCATTAAATCATTTCTTGTTCTTATAGCCATTACAATTTCTTCAAGTGCAGCATTACCTGCTCTTTCACCAATACCATTAATTGTACATTCAACTTGTCTTGCGCCAGCCTGAACTCCAGCCAAAGAATTTGCTACTGCTAATCCTAAATCGTTATGACAGTGAACAGATAAAACAGCTTTATCTATATTTGGAACTTTGTTTTTTAAAGTTGTGATAATCTTAGTAAATTCTGATGGAATTGTGTAACCAACAGTGTCAGGAATATTTATTGTTTTAGCACCACTGCTGATTGCTGTCTCAACTATCCTACACATAAAATCCATGTCCGTTCTAGTTCCATCTTCACAAGACCATTCAACATCATCTGTTAAATTTCTTGCATAAGTTACACTTTCTTTTATTGCATCCACAACTTGTTCTGGAGATTTGTTTAACTTAAATTTCATATGAAGTGGACTTGTTGAAATAAAAGTATGAATTCTAAATCTTGGAGCAGCTTTTAATGCTTCATGACATGCATCTATATCCTTTTTGCTAGCTCTTGATAATCCACATGGAATTGAATTTTTTAAAATTTTACTTATTGCAGTTACTGCCTCAAAATCTCCTGGGGATGCTATTGGAAATCCTGCTTCAATAATATCAATTCCTAATTCATCAAAAATTCTTGCAATTTGAATTTTTTCCTCAATACTCATTGATGCGCCGGGTGACTGCTCACCATCTCTCATCGTAGTATCAAATATAATAACTTTATCTTTGTCGCTCATAACCAATAATTTTAGAAAATCTATAATACAATCTATAATAGAGATTGCAAAATAAATGTTATATTTTGGCTATAATTTTTGATCGATTTGGTTTTTTAGTAAAATTAACTCTTATCGCTATCAACTAATTTCTTTTTACTAATCCAAGGCATCATTGCTCTAAGTTCAGCACCAACTTTTTCAACTGGATGCTCTGCAAGTTTAGCTCTTGTTGCTAAAAAGTTTTTTTGACCATTTTTACACTCATTCATCCATTCTTTAGTGAATTTACCTGATTGTATATCTGTTAATACTTCTTTCATTCTTTTTTTAGTCTGTTCCTTATCTATAATTCTTGGTCCAGCAACATACTCTCCATACTCAGCAGTATTTGAAATAGAATAATTCATATTTGCAATTCCACCCTCATAAATTAAATCAACAATTAATTTTACTTCATGAACAGTTTCAAAATATGCCATCTCAGGTGCATATCCAGCTTCTGTTAAAGTTTCATAACCATTTTTAATTAACTCGACTAACCCACCACAAAGAACAGTCTGTTCTCCAAATAAATCAGTTTCAACTTCATCTTTAAATGTTGTTTCTATAATTCCTGATCTTCCACCGCCTACAGCTGAAGCATAAGATAAAGCAAGATCTCTTGCTTTTCCTGACCCATCTTGGTGAACAGCAAACAAGCATGGCACACCACCACCTTTTTCATATTCACTTCTAACTAAATGTCCAGGACCTTTAGGTGCAACCATAAAGACATCCAAATCTTTTCTAGCTTTAATAAGATCGTAATGAACATTTAAACCATGAGCAAATGCTATACTCGTTCCCTCTTTAACTCTTTGTTCAATGTGATTTTTATAAATTTCAGCCTGTAGTTCATCTGGTGTTAATATCATAACAACATCGGCCCATTCTGCTGCATCTGACAAATTCATTACTTTCAAGCCTTTTGATTCTGCTTTAGCAGCACTTGATGATCCATCTCTAAGAGCAACAACAATTTCTTTAACACCACTATCTTTTAAATTTAAAGCATGGGCGTGCCCTTGACTTCCATAGCCAAAAATTGCTATTTTTTTGTTCTTAATTAAATCTACATCTGCGTCTTTTTCATAAAACATTTTCATTATTTTCTCCTTTTAATTAATTAAAAATTTCTGCACCTCTTGTCATTGCCACCGCTCCAGTTCTTGAGGCACTAACAAGACCAAATGGTTTTAAACTCTTTGTCACAATATCTATCTCTCTTCTTAAAGCTGTTATTTGAATTACAGCAGATTTGTTTGTTTTATCTAATATAACTGGATTGTATTTTTTACAAGTATTTAAAGCCTTCTTAATTTTGCTAGAGTTTGCAACGATTTTTAATAGGGCCATCTCCTTGAATATAATTTTTTTATCTTCTCTTTTAAAATTTCCAACTTTATGAACTGGAACTAGCTTCTTCAACTGTAATACAATTTGCTCAATAACTTGAGGGGTTCCAGTGGTTACAATTGTAATTCTAGAAAGATTATTTTTTTGATCTACTTCTGCTACAGCTAAAGATTCTATATTATAGCCTCTTCCAGAAAATAAACCCACTACTCTTGATAATACGCTTGCTTCGTTATCAACCCAAACAACAATTATATGCGTATCAATTTTACCTAATTTGCTAGGTGTGCTATATGCTGATTTAGATTTTGCCATTTTAAACTAAAGATTTCCCTTTACCTGTAATTTTATTTTCTTTTTGATCTTTTGGTCCCAATAACATTTGATTATGCGGTTTTCCCGAAGGTATCATTGGATAACAATTCTCAGCTTGATCTACATGACAATCAAAAATTACTGGTCTGTCTATATTGATCATTTCTTCAATTTTTTCATCTAATTCATCTGGATTTTCCGCTCTAATACCAACGCAACCATAAGCCTCAGCTAATTTTACAAAATCTGGTAATGCCTCCGAGTAACTTTCAGAGTAATTCTTTTCATGAAGCAGTTCCTGCCATTGTCTAACCATACCCATATATTGATTGTTCAAAATAAATATCTTTACTGGCAAATTATATTGAACTGCAGTTGAAATTTCCTGCATAGTCATTAAAATTGATGCTTCACCAGCAATATCTATAACTAATTTTTTAGGATGTGCAACTTGTACCCCTATTGCCGCTGGTAATCCATAACCCATAGTTCCAAGTCCTCCTGATGTCATCCATCTATTAGGCTTATTGAACTTATAATGTTGTGCTGCCCACATCTGATGCTGCCCGACTTCAGTGGTGATATATGTGTCTTGATTTTTAGTTAATTCATATAGTCTTTGAACTGCATGTTGAGGCTTAATAATCTTATCACTATTTATAAAATTTAGAGATTGTTTTGTTCTCCATTTTTGAATTAGTTGCCACCATTTTGATATTTTTTGTTTATTTGATTTTTCTAAATTTAAGTTTTTCTTTTTTAAAGTTTTAGTAGTTGATTTAATTACATCACTTACATCACCAACAATAGCCAGATCAACTTTTACTATTTTATTTATCGATGATGGGTCAATATCAATATGAACCTTTTTAGATTTTGGAGAAAACTCATCTATCTTTCCTGTAATCCTGTCATCAAATCTTGCGCCAATGTTTATCAATAAGTCACAATCATGCATTGCATTATTAGCTTCATAAGTTCCATGCATACCAAGCATTCCTAAAAATTGATTATCATCTCCTGGATAAGCACCTAATCCTTGCAAAGTTGATGTAATAGGAAATCCAGTTAAGGCCACTAGTTCTCTTAAAAGTTCACTTGCCTTTGGTCCTGAATTAATAACTCCACCTCCAGTATAAAAAACTGGTTTGGAGGCTTTTTTCATTAAATCTACTAATTGATCAATATCTTTTTGATTAAATTTATTAAGAACTTTTCCATTTAATTTTTTTTCTTTTTTAGGTTTAAAATATTTTGCTTTTGCAAACTGGATATCTTTTGGGATATCAACTAATACTGGTCCAGGTCTTCCTGTTGTTGCAACTTCAAAGGCTTCATGCATAATTCTTGATAAATCATTTATATCTTTAACTAACCAGTTATGTTTGGTGCAAGGTCTTGTAATTCCTGTGGTGTCACATTCTTGAAAAGCATCTGTTCCAATTAAGTGCGTAGGAACTTGTCCTGAAATACAAACTAAAGGAACTGAATCCATATAAGCGTCAGTTAATGCAGTGACAACATTTGTTGCACCTGGTCCTGACGTAACTAATACAACGCCTGGTTTTCCAGTTGATCTTGCATAACCTTCTGCAGCATGGCCTGCGCCTTGTTCGTGTCTAACTAAAATATGTTTTATAGTTGGATGATTTTTTAATTCATCATAGATAGGAAGCACTGCTCCACCTGGATATCCAAAAATATGTTCAACTTTTTGGTCTTCAAGAGATTTAAATACTATCTCTGCACCTGAATATAATTTTGGCATCTAGGCAATCTATCGGACTTTATGTTAATTGGTCAAGTTTAAGAGAGGATTTTTTTAATTTTTTTATATAACCACCTACTTTGCTTGGATCAATTTTAACCCATGAGACCATCCTGGTTCTTGCCCAAGTAGCTTGTCTTTTAGCGTATTGTCTTGTTTTAATTGATATTAATTCTTTTGCTTCTTCTAAAGTGGTTTTATCATTTAGATACTGTGTCAATTCGGCAATCCCAATTACCTTATTTACACTCTGATCTTTTCTAATTTTTAGTTTAATAAATTCTTTAACTTCATTAATGGCTCCACTATTTATCATAGTAGAAGTCCTTAAGTTAATTCTTTCAATGAGTTTTTCTCTTTTTGTTTCAATATGAAGTTTTAAAAAGTCACTATCTTTAAATTCAGATTTAGTCTTAGTTAACCAATCGTACATGGAGATATTAGTATAAGATTTAATTTCATAAGCTCTTATAGATCTTTGTGTATCATTTGGATCAAATTTATCTTTAATTTTGGGGTCTAGCTTTAAAAGTTTTTTATAAAATTTTTTTTGTCCTTCTCTTTTAGACATTAGTCTAACTTTATTTCTAAAATTAAGAGGTGTCTCTGGAATTTTAACTAAACCATTAATTAATGACTGAAAATATAAACCAGTACCACCAGCTAAGATTGGAATTTTTTTCTTTTTTTGAATACTTTTAATCTTTTTAATTGCTAGTTCCAACCATTGGCCTGTTGAAAATTTTTCATTCAAATCAACAATTCCATAAAGATGATGTTTAATATTTTTTTGTTCTATTCTATTTGGTCTTGCAGTTAATATTTTTAACTTCTTGTAAACCTGCATGCTGTCAGCATTGATTATTTCTCCTTCAATTTTTTTTGCAATCTTTACAGCAAAATTTGACTTACCTGATGCGGTTGGACCTGAAATTAGGATAATTTTGGACTGTTTGTCCATTATTAATCTAGCTTAACACCAATATATCTTCTTTGGTTTTGATTGTTATAAATTACAATCAAAATTGTTTTTTGATTAGATTTTAGAGCAGTGCCCACAATATCTTCAAGATCTTTAGTTGATTTAATCTTTTTCTTTTGTGCTTCGACGATAACATCACCAACATTTAAATAATCTACTGGACTATTTTTTCCAATATTTGTTATAACCAAACCCGTTGTTTGATTGGGTAACTTTCTTTGTTCAATATCTTTTTTATTTAATGGTCTTACAATTATTTTTAAAGATTTAATTTCAGAAATTTCAGGTTTTTCTTCTTTAGTTTCTTTTTTTTCTACTTTAAAATCTTCTGAAGTCTCAAGTCTTCCTAGTTTAATTTTTTTAGTAATTTCTCTTTTATTTCTCCAGATTTTAACATCTACAGTTTTACCAACTTCTGTTTGTGCAACAATTATTGGTAATTCTTTCATTTCTTTAATTTCAGTATTGTTAAACTCTAATATAATATCTCCTGCTTTAATTCCTGCTTTGTCAGATGGGCTATTTTCTGCAACACTAGCAACTAATGCTCCTCTAGGTTCATCTAATTTTTCAACATCCGCAATTTCTTCAGAAACTACTTGAATTCTAACTCCTAACCATCCTCTTTTAGTTTCACCAAATTCTATTAGTTGATCTACAACTCTTTTTGCATCATTCGATGGTATTGAAAAACCTATACCAATAGATCCACCTTTTCCCAGAATTGCAGTGTTAATTCCAATCACATCACCATTCATATCAAACAAAGGTCCACCTGAATTTCCTGAATTTATCGATGCATCTGTTTGAATATAATCTTCATAACGAGATAATCCAATTGATCTATTTCTTGCCGATATTATTCCTGCAGTAACCGTTCCTCCTAAACCAAAAGGATTGCCAATTGCAATAACCCAATCCCCTATTCTTGCTTTATCTGAGTTTCCAAAATTAACTGGTGTAAATTTTTCTTTTGAATCTATTTGAAGAACCGCGATATCAGATAAAGGATCTGCACCAATAATTGTAGCCTTATACTCTTTATCTCCACCAACTCTTACTACGATGTCCTCAGCATCTTGAATAACATGGTTATTAGTTATTACGATTCCTTTTTCATCAATTATAAATCCAGAGCCTAGTGCAGCAGATTTTCTAGTTTGAGGTGTTCCAAATTCTTTAAACATATCCTCAAAGGGTGATCCAGGAGGAAACTCAAAACCAGGAAAAGGATTGGTATTTGTTGTGACAGTAGTTGTTGTTGAAATATTTACAACAGATGGCATTAATCTTTCTGCCAAATCAGCAAATGATGCTGGTGCATCTTTAGCATTTACTTGCATTACAAAAGTTAATGTAAAAAATACTATTAGTAATTTTTTAATTTTATTCATTTTAATTTTTAATATACCAAATAATAATAAATCCTATGACTGCAAATATCAATCCACCTGTTCTTAATTGACTATTAGTCACATCATTTAATTTTAGCAATATACTTTTCATTTTGGATGGAAATAAGGCATATAGAATTCCCTCTAAGAAGAGGAAAAGACCAAAAGCTATAATTAGCTCTTTCATTGTTTTGGATTAATTTTTAGGTTTTATGTTACCGAAAAATTTAAAGAATTCACTATCAGGAGATAAAATTACCGAAGTTTCTCCGCCTATTAAAGCAGTCTCATAAGCTTGCATTGCTCTATAGAAAGCAAAAAATTCTGGGTCTCTACCGAATGCATCTGCAAAAATTTTATTTCTTTCACCATCTCCTTGACCTTTCATGATCTCAGAATCTTTGTTTGCGTTGGCTAGTAATACAGAAACATCTTTATCAGCAGTTGATGTAATGGTTACCGCCATTTCTGCGCCTCTTGCTCTAAATTCTTTAGCTTCTCTTTCTCTTTCAGTTTGCATTCTTCTATAGATTGCTTCACTATTCGCTTGAGGTAAATCAGCTCTTTTAATTCTAACATCTACTATTTTAATTCCAAATTTTTTAGCTTCTGCATTTACACCTTCTTGAATTAAAGACATTTGCTTAGATCTATCTTTTGATAGTAATGTCTGTAATTCTTGTTGTCCTAAAACGTTTCTAATTCTTGAGTTAATAATTGTTGCCAATCTTGATCTTGCAACTCTTTCATTTCCAACTGAAATATAGAATTTTAAAGGATCTACAATTTGAAATCTTGCAAAAGCATCAACAATTAATCTTTTTTGATCAGATGCAATGACTTCTGCTGGTGGTGTATCAAGATTTAAAATTCTGCTATCTAAAAAAACAACATTTTGAATAAAAGGTATTTTAAAGTTTAAACCTGGTTTTAGTATTATTTTTTTAGGATCACCAAACTGGAGTACAATTGCTTGATTAACCTCTTTAACAATAAATATAGAGAAGAATGTTAATGCTCCTATTAAAATAATTATTGGTAATAAAATTTTTTGTGCTTTCATTAGTTACTTGCCTTTTTTTTACCTAGCTCTGGTAATGGTAAATATGGTACTACGCCCGAGCCTGCATTTTTTTCAATTATTACTTTATCTATATCTGCTAAAACTTTTTCCATAGTCTCTAAGTACATTCTTTCTTGAGTTACTTCTTTAGCTTTCGCATACTCATTATAAATAGATATAAATCTGCTAGCTTCACCTTCTGCTTGAGCAACAACTTTTTGTTTATAAGCTTCTGCTGCTTGCATAATTTTTGCAGCTTCCCCTCTTGCTCTCGGAATAACATCGTTAGCATAAGCTTCAGCTTCATTTTTAGATCTTTCCATATCTGCTCTTGCTGCTTGAACATCTCTAAACGCATCAATTACTTGATCAGGTGGATCCGCTTTTTGTGTTTGAACTTGTGTAATTTGAATACCACTATTGTATTCATCTAGAATTGATTGAATAATTTCCTGAGTTTCAATTTCAATTTGAGCTCTTCCCTCAGTTAAAACTGGTTGAATTTTACTTTTTGCAATTACTTCTCTCATTGCTGTCTCTGCTGCAGCTTTTACTGTTCCTTCTGGATCTTGTATTTCAAATAAAAATTTACCCGCATCTTTAATTACCCAGAAAACTGAAAAATCTATATTAACTATGTTTTCATCACCTGTTAACATTAAACTTTCTTGAGGAACATCAGCAACTCCTCCACCTTGTGAAAAACCACTATCTCTTTCAGATCTAAATCCAATATCAATTCTATTTACTTTTGTAACTTTTGGTGTCTCAACTGTCTCTACTGGAAGTGGAATATGATAATGCAATCCTGGTTGAGTAGTTTTTACAAACTTACCAAATCTAAGCACAACACCTTGTTCATCGGGTCCCACTCTATAAAGTCCACTTGCTAACCATACAAACGCTATGATAATTAAAATTAAACCAATTGGTTTACCTCCTGATGAACTTCCACCAGGTAAAAATCCTTTTATTTTACTTTGAATATCTCTAATTAATGCATCGATGTCTGGTGGTGTAGGTCCTTTTCCAGAACCGTTTCCTCCTCCTGGAGGTGTTCCCCATGGGCTTCCTCCTCTACCTTGAAAATCATCTGACATATGACAAAGTATATAATGTGTTTCTAATAAAAAACAAGTAATGATGAGATTATGACTGATAAAAAGCCAGAACTAAGTGACGCAATGAAGAAAAAATTAGAGCCTAGAAAGTTCACTAAAAATCCTATTTTAGGAACAAAATTTACAATAGCGGTATCAAGTGCGAAAGGTGGTGTTGGAAAATCAACCTTTGCAACTAACCTTGCTTTAGCTTTAAAACAAATTGGCTGCAAAGTTGGTTTACTTGATGCTGACATTTACGGTCCTTCAATTCCAAAAATGTTTGATATTAATGAAAAGCCAAAAAGCGATGGCCAGACTTTAACTCCAATTACAAAATATGACATTCAATGTATGTCCATTGGTTTTCTTGCAGACCAACAAACTCCAATGATTTGGCGTGGACCTATGGTTACTAGTGCAATTAAAACTTTTACACAAAAGGTTGGTTGGAAAGATTTAGATTTTATAATTGTTGATATGCCTCCAGGGACTGGCGATACTCAATTAACTTTTTCACAAGAAATTAAAATGGATGGGGCAATCATTGTTTCAACTCCTCAAGAAGTAGCTCTTCTTGATGTTAAAAGAGGTATTAAAATGTTTGACAAGCTTGGAGTTAAGATTTTAGGTTTAGTTGATAACATGAGTTATTTCAAAGGAGATGATGGAAAAAAATATAAAATTTTTGGTGAAGGTGGAGTTAAGCGAACTGCTGAAGAATTTGAAAAAGAATTTTTAGGAGAAATTCCAATAAATCCTGAAGTTGGAAAATGTGGTGATGAAGGAAAGCCAATTGTAGAAGCTAATCCTGAACACGAAATTTCTAAAATATATTTAGACTTTGCTAGAAAAATTAAATCAACTTATCTTTAAGGTCAAAAGAAACCATTAACTCATTCCATTCTCTTTTAGATAAACCTGAACTATCTGGATTAACATTTTCACCTTTAATAAGTTTTTGAATTATAACCTTTCCTTTAGCAGAAACTTCAGTTCCTCCCACTCTATAATCCATGAATGCATCATAGGTTATTGGAACCCATTTCTTTACAGTGTCCAACATAATGTCCGCATAAACTCTTATTTCATATTGAGCATGACTATCTGCTCTGAGTCTTAAAAAATTCATTAAATTTAATAAATCAGTTTTCCAATACCACTGTGTGTATGTGTTTAAAGTTAAATTCATTCTTGCAAGTTCTCTAGCTAAACCTTTTTTATTTTCATCAATAGTTGATCCATCAAATCTTTGATTGAGCATCATCTCATAATTATCATAAGTTTGTTCGGCATCATTTTTTAAAAGTTCTAAAACTTCTTTTGCTTGTTCACCTTCAATCACATCACCTCTACCTTGTCTGTTACTTGAAGACTGTGCTGCTAAATTTTCTGCTGATGGCAAATAAAATTCTTTATCTAAAATAGAATACCTTGCAGAGTATTCATTTACATTTGCTGTTCTATGTCTAATCCATTGACGAGCAATAAAAATTGGAAGCTTAACATGATATTTAATTTCACACATTTCAAATGGCGTGCTATGCCAATGTCTCATTAAATATTTAATTAGACCCGCATCTGTTGAAACTTTTTTGGTACCCTTTCCGTAAGAAACTCTAGCTGATTGAACAATTGATGTATCATCACCCATATAATCAACTACCCTTACAAATCCATGGTCTAATGCTGGCATTGCCTCATAAAGAATATTTTCAAGTGCCGGAGCAGTAACTCTTTTTGTTTGATTTTGTTGAGATTGTTGATCTTTAATTTCTTGTGCTTGTTCTGTAGTTAATTTCATTGTTTGTATTGAATTTTTTTTTTTATTGAATCTCTTTCAAATGCTTTTATATTAATACTGTTGGCTTGCCAACTACGACGATAAACGAATTTCGTAATAACCATTACGGACGTGGGGGCAGTACCCACCACCTCCACCATTACAACTTATGGGGGTGAAACAGGATCGACGGGTGACTAAAGGCTATTCTTTCGTTCGGGATTGTTCCACCGTAACGGGCTAAACTTTAAATGCTGACGAAAGTTACGCACTTGCTGCATAATTAACTTAAGTTAATTGTAGAAGCACGGTCTGGGGCACCGGGTAACAGAACGCCCCTACTAATTTACAAATTTAGTTAAATCAGGTTTAAAATATTTAGGGCCTTTCATAACTTTTCCAGATTCGTTATAGATAGGCTTGCCGTCTTCACCTAACTTACTCATATTTGAGCTTTGCACTTCTTCGAAACACTTATCAAGATCAATACCAAATGCTTGCCCAGCTCCATAAGTTACATATAATATATCTGTTAAAGCATCTGCAACTTCCAAAAGATCTTTATTTTCCATTGCTTCTTTAAGCTCTTCTAATTCCTCTTTTATCAAATCATACCTAAGACTATTGATCTTATCAGTGCTAAAAGATGGCTTAGTTTTGACTTCTTGACCAAAGGTTTCCATAAAAGTTTTTACTTTGTTAAAATTTGACATTTAGCTCCTGTAAGTTTTTAAAAATTAATATATAAGTATATTAAATTACTAATTATATATTAATCAATGAAATTAAGAAAAGAATTCGACAGCATTGGAAGTATCAACGTACCTAGTGATAAATATTGGGGTGCATCAACTCAAAGATCTAACAAGTTTTTTAATATTGGAAAAATTTTAGTTAATATTTCAATAATAAAATCTATTGCAATCATTAAAAGATCAGCAGCATTAGTCCACTTTAAAGAAAAACAAATCAATAAAAAAATTACTAACTCAATAATTAAAGCTTCAGATGAGGTTATTAAAGGAAAACTAGATGAAAATTTTCCTTTAAAGGTTTGGCAAACAGGCTCTGGCACACAAACTAATATGAATGTTAATGAGGTAATTGCAAATAGAGCAATTGAAATATTGGGTGGAAAAAAAGGTTCAAAAAAACCAGTTCATCCAAATGATCATGTAAATAAATCTCAATCAACAAACGATGTTTTTCCAACAGCTATGCATATATCTGTTGCTCAAGAAACTATATCAAAACTATTACCTAGTTTAAAAATTTTAGAAAAAGAGTTAGCAAAAAAATCTAAGGAATTTATAAATATTATTAAAATTGGCAGAACCCACTTGCAAGATGCAACACCATTATCACTTGGACAAGAATTTTCAGGCTATCAGGTTCAGTTAAAAAAATGCATTGAGAGAATAGAGCTTGCACTTAAAGAAATTTATTTTTTAGCACAAGGTGGAACAGCTGTTGGGACAGGAATTAACTCTAAAAAAGGTTTTGATAAAAAAATTGTTAAAGAGATTGCCAAATATACTAAAATCCCTTTTATACCAGCTCCAAACAAATTTGCAGAACTTGCAGCTCACGATTCTATTGTAAATTTTTCAGGTACACTAAATACTTGTGCTATTGCATTAATGAAAATATCAAATGATATAAGGTTTTTAGGTTCAGGACCTCGTGCTGGATATGGTGAGTTAATATTACCAGAAAATGAACCTGGTTCATCCATTATGCCTGGAAAAGTTAACCCTACTCAATGTGAGGCAGTAACAATGGTTTGTGCTAAAGTAATAGGTAATCATACTGGAATTACAGTTGCTGGATCTCATGGACATTTTGAATTGAATGTATTTAAGCCAATGATTGCTCATAATATACTTCAGTCGATAGATCTTATTGCAGATAGTACTAAAAATTTTGCGATTTACTGTGTTAAAGGAATTAAAGCTAACAAAAAAAGAATTAAAGAACATTTAGATAATTCATTAATGCTAGTAACAGCACTGGCACCACATATTGGGTATGATAATGCAGCAAAAATTGCAAAGGTAGCTTTAAAAAATGGGACAACACTAAAGCATGAAACTCTTAAAACAGGTCTTGTTGATGAGAAAGATTATGAGAAAATAGTAGATCCTAAAAAAATGATTTACCCCTCATAAAGATTAATTAATTCGTTCAGTAACTTTCTGCTTTTAGTTAAATTATTAGAATTATTATCATTAAAACCATCAACTATATTCAAGAATTGATCACTCACTTCATTATTATCTATCTTAATATTTTTAAACACAATTTCATTACTCAAAAAATCATAAATTATATTTAGCTTAATATTTTTAATATTTTTTCTTAACCTTTTATTGGTGTTTAAAAAAGAATATAATTCATCGGTATTTTTAATATCTATTGATAAATTAGCAGCTAAAATTAATTTATCATTTTCTAAAAATAAATCACTATTAGAAACTTTTATTAAGCCAATATTATTGTTGATAAATATCGAGTTATCAAAACTTATTTTGCCGTTTAAAACTCTTAACACTAGTTTAGCTTTGTTAAAAATTTCATCTTTCTTTGTAGATTTAATATTTACTAAAGTGTGTGCACTAATATTTTCATTAAATAACAAACCTGATTTAATAAATTCATTGATGATAGAATTTGATGTAAATAAATTAGAAATTTTATAATTATTTAGATTAATTTTTAGATTTAGATCGAATGGATTTATTGCTAGTTGTCCATTATAATCTATTTTAGACTTATAAACTCTAGAACCATTGGATTGGAATATTACTACTTGATCTTTAATATTGTATTTCGTATTAAAATTTGAATTTAAAATAGAAATATTATTTATTCCATCACTTAAGTCTTTGTCTTTTTTAAAAAAATTATTTATAATTTCTAGTTGAAGATCGGGAGCTTTTATCTCAATTTTTTTTTGTGAATCAAGTGTATTTTGATATTTTAGTTTAAAAGGTATGTTAAAAACTTCACCGTTTAAATCGAATAGATTAAGTAAATTTTTCTCATCAAAAAATAAAAATGCATTAAAGATTTTAATAATTGAAATTACTTCATTTAGATTGTCCTTGAAAAAAATATTACTATTATTAATTTTAATTTTTTTTTTAGAAAATTTATTTTCACTTTTTTTATAAAGTGTTTTAAAATTATCTTTTAATAAAAAAAAATTTGCTTTTTCAATAACTACTTGACTTATTCTAATGCTATCTTTATTGAAAAGATTATTTTGGCTAATATAAACGGCTAAATCTTTGATCTCTGCTAAAGTAGTTTTCGTGTCTTTGATTAAATAATGAGGCTTTGGTAAAATATGATAGGAAATATCAAATGAATTGCTTAAATTTATATTAAATTCATCACTTAATTTGGTTACAATTTTATTTTGTACCCAGTTTTTGTCATATAAAAGCGGTATCGATAAATAAAAAATGTAAATAAATAATACAGCAATAATAGCTATTATATATTTACTAAAGTTGCTGACATGAAACTTATCATTTGTTTTATTCTCAACTTTGAATATTGTCTTTTTGATAAAGTTATTAAAAATTTTAACAATTTTTTTCATAAATCTTGTTGAAAGTTAAATATCTTTATAATGAAATTTAAAAAATGATAAACTCTGAATATTTAAAAAATCTAAATAATGCTCAAAAAGAAGCTGTTTTATATCTTGATGGACCGTTACTAATTGTTGCAGGAGCAGGATCTGGAAAAACAAAAGTTCTCACCTCAAGAATTGCTCATATAATCAATGAAAAAAAGGCCTTTCCAAACCAAATCTTATCAGTGACTTTTACTAATAAAGCTGCAAAAGAAATGCAAAACAGAGTAAGTTCTATACTAAATTCTGAGGCTATAGGGCTTTCATGGCTTGGGACCTTTCACTCTATATGCGCAAAGCTTCTGAGAAAACATGCACCTGCGGCTGGATTAACTTCTAATTTTACAATTATTGATACAGATGACCAGGTAAGATTAATCAAAAATATATGTAAAGCTGAAAATATAGACATTAAACAATTAGCCCCAAAATTTATTCTTTCAATAATTGATAGATGGAAAAATAAAGGGTTCTATCCAGATGAAGTTGTAATCAATAAAAATGATATTTTTGAAAGAACCATACTCCCGCTTTATAAAATTTATCAACAAAAGTTATTAGATTTAAATGCATGTGACTTTGGAGATTTAATTTTACATGTGGTTAAAATTTTAGAAAAAAACCATGACATAAGAAATATTTATTCAAACAATTTTAAATATATACTTGTGGATGAGTATCAAGACACTAATTATATTCAAAGTAGATGGCTTAATCTACTCTCAGAAAAGCATAAAAATTTATGCTGTGTTGGAGATGATGATCAATCTATTTATAGTTGGCGTGGAGCAGAAATAAAAAATTTCTTAGAATTTGATCAAGTGTATAAAAATTCAAAAGTAATAAGATTAGAAGAAAATTATCGTTCTTCACAAAATATATTATCTGTTGCTTCAAATCTGATAGCTAATAATCAAAACAGAGTTGGAAAAACTTTAAAGACAACTATGGAGGAAGGAGATCTTGTAAAACTTAATTGTTTTAAAAATGGAAAAGATGAAGCAATAGGAGTTTCTGATGAAATTGAAAAAAAAATTAAAAAAAAATATTCTTTTAACAATATTGCTATTTTAGTTAGAGCTATTTTCCAAACAAGAGAGTTTGAAGAACGATTTTTAAAAATTGGCTTACCTTATAGAATTCTTGGTGGTACAAAATTTTATGAAAGAGCGGAGATTAAAGATTGTGTTGCCTATTTAAGATTGATTCACCAACCAAAAGATGATTTGGCATTTGGTCGAATAGTTAATAATCCTAAAAGAGCAATTGGTGAAAGTACTATAAAATTAATACATGAGTTTTCTAAAGAGAACTCTGTTAGTTTGGAAATTGCTTCTAAAAAATTAATTGAAGAGAATTTAATTAAACCCAAAACTAGAATTGGTCTTAGCTCTTTTTTATTCCTCATGGATAAGTGGAGGAATGACATTAATATTAAAAAAATTAACCATGTTAAATTATTACAATTAGTTTTAGATGAATCTGGCTATTCAAGTATGTTAAAAAACAAAAAAGATCTAGAAAATGAAAACAGACTTGAAAATATCAAAGAACTTTTAAGTGCGATGAAAGATTTTGACAATTTAGAAAGTTTTTTAGAACATGTTGCTCTTGCTACTTCAGTTGATCAAGATTGGGATGGGGAAAAAGTTAACATGATGACAATGCATGGATCTAAAGGACTTGAATTTGATGTAGTTTTCCTACCAGGTTGGGAAGAAGGTCTTTTTCCACACCAAAAATCTATTGAAGAAAAAGGCCAAAATGGGCTTGAAGAAGAAAGGCGATTGGCTTACGTGGGAATAACAAGAGCCAAAAAAAAGGCACTTATATCTTTTGCTATGAATAGGTTTTATCAGGGAAATTGGATAGACAGTATGGCTTCAAGGTTTATTGAAGAGTTACCAGAAAAATTTTTAGAAAAAAATTCTTTTTTTGACGACTCTAAAGATAATGAAGAAGACTTTGAGTTTAATCAAGATTTTGAGATTGAAGAAGGAACTAGAAGTCCTGGATGGATAAGATATCAAAAAAGAATTAAATGATTTTAAAAAAAATAACAAATTTAAGAAAAAAATTCAAACAATATGACATTGATGGCTATATTATTCCAAAAAATGATGAATATTTTTCTGAATATGCAAAAAATGATAGGTTAAAAAATATTACAGGCTTTTCAGGTTCTGCAGGTTTTGCAATAGTTTTAAAAAAACAAAATTATTTATTTGTTGATGGAAGGTATACTATTCAAGCGCATCAACAATCATCTAAAAATTTTAAGATAATTGAAATTCATAAAAAACTACCTCATACAATTATTAAAAATTTTAATTTAGGTTACGACCCAAAACTATTTACATCCAAATTACTTAGTAAATATTTTATAAATAATAACTTAATTTCTATTGATCAAAACTTAATTGACCAACTATTTAGATTTAAAGAAAAATATACAAAACCATTCTATTCTCTAGACACGAAAATTGTAGGTGAGTCATATAGTTCTAAAATTTCTAAAGTTGTAAGATTTCTTAAAAACAACAAAGCAGATTATTGTTTCATTTCTGCGCCTGAAAATGTAGCATGGCTTTTAAATATTCGTGGATATGACAATCCAAATAGCCCAATTGCAAATGCTAGATTAATACTAAATAAAAAAAGGGAATTGTTTTTAATAGCAAATGAAAATAATTTAAAAAATCTTCTATTAGAAAAAAAAATTAAAAAGAAACAAATTTTACCAATCAATTCACTTCCACAATTTTTAGATAATTTAAAAGGTAAAAATTTTATTATTGATAATAAAACTTGCTCAATCTTTTATGAAAAAATAATTAAATCAAAATTTAATATACTTAAATATGGTGATCCTGTTTATGAACTAAAATCAATCAAAAATCCCAGAGAAATAAAACATATGATTGAAGCCCATAAAAAAGATGGCTTAGCATTAACAAGATTTATTTATTGGATTAAAAATGTTAATAAAAAAAAAATAACAGAAGTGTATGCACAAAATAAATTAGAAAAATTTCGAAAGCTAAATAAAGATTATTTATTTCCAAGTTTTGATACCATTGCTGGCGCTGGTTCAAATGGTGCAATTGTTCATTATAGAGCTAATAAAAAAACAACTAAAAAAATTGAACAGAGCGATATTTTATTGGTAGATTCTGGCGGGCAATATCATTACGGTACTACAGATGTTACAAGGACTATTTCATTCTCAAAACAAAACAAATTTATCAAAAATGCTTATACAAACGTATTAAAAGGCCATATTGCCGTTGCTTTAACAAACTTGAATAAAGATGACACTGGTAAAAAAATAGACATAAAAGCTAGAAAATTTTTAAAAAAAGAAGGTCAAGATTATGCTCATGGAACAGGACATGGGGTTGGTTTTTTTTTAAATGTTCATGAAGGACCTCAATCGATTTCAAAAAATAATTCTATAAAGATTAAAAATGGAATGATCCTAAGCAATGAACCTGGTTTTTATAAAAAAAACTACTTTGGTATTAGAATTGAAAACTTAATCTATGCTAAAAAAGCCAAAAGAAGCTTTAATTTCGAAAACCTCACACTTGCTCCTTTAGAAAAAGACTTAATTAACTATGAGATATTAGATAAAACAGAAAAAAACTATTTATTTAAATATCATTTGAATATTTATTCAGAGTTTTCTAGTTTGCTTAATGAAAAAGAAAGAAAGTGGTTAGCCACTCTTATTTAACATTTTTAACCATTCTGCTTGACTAATAACTTTTATATTCCAATCCTTAGCTGTATTTATTTTTTTTAAAGTTGGTTTGTCACCAGCAATTAAATAATTAAGTTTTTTATTAACGTTACTAATTATTTTTCCTGAATTTTTCTCTATCAATGATTTTGCTTCTGCCCTGCTAATTCCATTTAACTTTCCAGTTAACATAAAAGTTTTATTTTTTAATAGCCCATTATTATTTATTAAAATTACATCTTTGATTAATAAATTTTTTTCTAGTTCAGACAGCACTATAAGATTAGTTTTATTTAAGAAAAATTTTTTGATAGACTGAATTTGTGTTATTCCAATTCCGTCAATATTAGATAAATTTTCAGTATTATTTTCCCCTGATAGTCTAAAAAAATTAGATGATGTTTTAAGGTGTCTTGCGAGAAGCTTAGCATTTTCTTGTCCTATATGCCTTATACCCAATGAATAAATAAATCGTTCTAGAGAAATATTTTTTTTTTCTTCAATTGAAAATTTTAAATTAGCAACTGATAATTTTCCCCATCCTTCAAGTTCTTCTATTTTATTATAATTAAGTTTAAATATATCCTGTGGAAGTCTAACTAATTTTAGGTTCCAAAAATTTTCAACAATTTTCTTCCCAAACCCTTCTATGTTAAATGCATCTTTAGAAACAAAATGTTTAATTCTCTCTATGGCAATTTTTTCACATTCAAACCCCTCACTAGCACACCTTCTTACAGCATCTTGTCTTTTAGTTGTCTCATTATAATCTTTAATTGTTTTGCTTCCACACGATGGGCACTTTAGAGGAAAAATAAATTTTTTTGAGTTTTGTTTTCTTTTTTTTAAATCTACTGAAACTACATGTGGAATTACATCTCCGGCTCTTTCAACGGTGACTGTATCCCCTACTCTTATATCTTTTCTAACAATTTCATCTTCATTGTGAAGCGTTGCATTTGAAACTATTACTCCCCCTATATTAACTGGTTTAATTTTTGCAACCGGGGTAAGTGCCCCCGTTCTACCAATTTGTATTTCAATATTCATTATTTCTGAAATAGAGCTATTTGCTGAAAACTTATGTGCTATCGCCCATCTAGGCGCATTAGCAGCAAAACCTAATCTTTTTTGTAAGTCAAAATCATTAACTTTATAAACAATTCCATCTATATCAAATGCCAACTCTTTTCTTTTTTCCTCTAATTCTTTATGATTTAATATTAAGTTTTTAATTCCAATAATTTTTTTGTTAAATGGGTTTGTTTTAAAACCCCATAATTTTAAACTTTCTAAAAAACTTGTTTGATTATTGATATTCATTTTTTTTTCATAACCGTATGTGTAGGCAATAAATTTCAGTGGAATTTTTGCTGTTATTAATGAATTTTTTTGTCTTAGTGATCCAGAAGCAGCATTTCTAGGATTTGCAAACTTATCGTTAATTTCTTTAAAATCATTATTTTCTATAAAAACTTCACCTCTAATATCTATTTCTTTAGGGAAATTGTTTTTTGTAATTTCTAAAGGTATATCCTTAATTGTTTTTAAATTTTGCGTAATATCCTCTCCTTCATTGCCATCTCCTCTAGAAAGTCCTTTAGTTAATTTTCCATTAATATAAATTAACGATGCTGATATTCCATCAATTTTTGGTTCGGCACTATATTCGATAGAATTTATATCTTTTAAACTTAAGAAGTTAATTATTTTTTTTTCAAAATTTTTTAAGTCTTCTTCATTAAAAGCATTTCCAAGTGACAACATTGGAACTTTATGTTTTACTTTTTGAAAATTTTTTGATGGTTTAAATCCTATGGATTTAGCAGGAGAATATTCACTTTTTAAAAATTTGTATTTATTCTCTAGATCTATTATATTTTTTTTTAAAAGATCAAATTTTTGATCTGATACAATAGGTTTGTCTTTATCATAATAATACTTGTTATATCTTTGAAATAAATCAATTTTTTTTAAGTATTCGATTTCAAGGTCTTTATCATTCATTTTACTCGAATAATCCCTTAAATCTTTTTATTAAACCTGTCTTTTTCTTTTTATCTTTTTTTAATTCTTTTACTCCATCTCTATAATTTTTATTAAATACTTTGTAAGAATTTTTATACCAATCAGAAGATTGATAATTATATCCTAAAGTGTTTGCATATTTTTTTGACTCCTCTATCAATCCAAGTCTATAATTAATCTCTACCAATCTATGAAGGGCTTCTTCTGTATAAATGGTTGTATTGTAATCTTTAACAACAGTCTTAAATCGATTTAATGCTGGAATCCACTTAATTTTTTTTAAATAATATCTAGCTATGTACATCTCCTTTGCAGCCAAAATTTCATTAATTAAATCTATTTTAAACTTAGCATCCATGGCAAATTCTGTGCTAGGGTAATCTCTAATTATAGTTTCGAATTGCTCCTTAGAATCTAGTATTGATTTTAAGTCTTTTTTTTCATCAACTATTTGTTCGTAAAAACTCATACCTAAAAGAAAGTGTGCATAAACTTTATCTTTATGTTTTGGATATGTTACTAAATATCTTTTTAACTCAAAAATTGCATCACTGTAATAATCTTGAGTATAATATGCATAGGCTGCCATAATTGCAGATTTTGCTGCCCAGGTTGACTGTGGAAATAACAACTCGGCCTCATTAAATTTTTTAGCTGCTAACAAAACATCTCCTCTTTGGAGTTCAAAATAGCCTTCTTTGTATGCATCAGACATTTGCATTTCCATATCTATTTCTACAATCTCAGATATTTTTTTTGTTTTATCTCCACAAGACCAAATAAAGATAAAAGTAATTAAAAGAAGTATAATTTTTAATTTTGAAAGCATTATCTTATTCTAACAGATTGTGAATAAAACTCTATTTTTTAAGCTATAGACCTTAGGTGACTCTTATTTATCAGGGTATTTGGCAAATGTTTTTCCGTAATCTCTATTAATGAAAAATTTTCGTCTTGTTGAAAAACTTTTCTCAATAATTGGTTAGTTAATTTGTGCCCTCCTTTAGAGCAAACAATCTTTCCAATTATTTTATAACCCACTAGATACAAATCTCCAATACAATCTAAAATCTTATGGTTTACAAATTCTTTTTTATTTCTAAGACCTTCTTCATTTAAAATCTTATTCTCCTTAACAACTAATGCATTATCAAGACTGCCTCCTTGTGCTAATCCCATTTCTTTTAACTTTTCAATATCTTCAAAAAGACAGAAGGTTCTTGAATTATAAATATCAGTCAAATCTGAATCAAATACATTTACAAAATTTCTTTGTGTTCCAATTAAACTATTTTCATATTTTATTTCAAAATCTATATCCAAACTAACCTTGCTTGGCTCTATAGAAATTGTTTTTTTACCATCATTAAATTCAATTCTTTTTTCAATTTTAATTATTTTTATTGGTGATTCACTATTTTTTATTCCAGCTTTTGATATTTCTTCAATAAAAAGTTTTGCCGATCCATCAAGGATTGGTACTTCTTGATTATCAATCTCTACTAAAGCGTTATCAATTCCTAAACCATATAATGCTCCCATTAAATGTTCTATTGTTGATATGCTAACTCCACTTTCATTTGCTATGGTTGTGCAAAATACTGCACTACTAACATTAAAAATGTTCGGAATTACTATATTATTTTCTTTTAGATCAACTCTTTTAAAAAGAATTCCTGAATTTGGTTTTGCTGGCTTTACAGTCATAGTTACATTTACTCCACTATGAAGTCCAACGCCTTTAAAGGTAACATCTCTATTGATAGTTTTTTGATTAAGAACAGACATTATTGTTCTTATAAATAATTGATTTAAATTTAGAAAAACAACAAATGTTACAAGAAAATACTAGTCTATTTTAAAAAATGAAAAAGTTTTTCAAAAAAACCCTGTTTTATTTGTTTTTTTGGTACAACTACAACCTCTTGTTTGTTATATATTTTTCTTAGTTTGTACCCAGATTGACAAACATCCCCTAGGGTTTCCTCTAAAAAATCAATATCTTTAGAAAATGAAATTTTATCTTTAAATTTATTATCTAAAATTTTTGATCCTTCTCCTATCAGTATCATCTTAGAATCGGTATTTATCTTCGTATTTGAGGCAAGAGATTTATCACATAATTCCAAAATCTCCTCTGTTCTAGCAAAAGCTATTTTTTGAAGCATTTCCAAAGAAAAATTTGGATTATCAGCATGTGCGTTATTTTTTTCAAAATTTAATTTAAGTTTTTCTGCTTCTTTAATATCAATTTTTAAAAGTAGAGAAATATCTTTAGTAATATGGTTTCCACCTATTGGCAGAACGTCCAAAAAGATCAATTTATCATTGTTAAAGGAAATAATTGATGTTTTTTTAAAAGCAATATCAATGAAAGATACCTCTCCTGTTAAATTTAAATTATTTTTATAATTTATTGATTTTGCATAACTAGAGCAAATTATTTGATTAATTGATATATTTAATTCTGAAAAAATGTTTTTAAAGCTAAGCACTGACTCGCTTGGAAGACAGATAAAAATAATATCTAGTGATATAAATTGGCAATCAATTTCATCTGGTAACTCAGAATAATCAACATTATCAATCTTATAATTATTTATAATTATGTGTGCAATATAATAATCTGAATAATATTTTTTTATTTGCTGCTTTGCTTCTTGAATTAAAAATAATATATCATCTTGTCTTAATTTCAGTTCTTCAATTTTTTTAAATACAGAAATTGCAACAGAAATCGTTTTTGAACTATCTATCATCAAATCTATATTATCAATATATTCATTTGTGGATTTTTCTAGTGATGCAATAATTTTTTGAATATCTAATTTAAGATTAAATTGTTCTGTATAAAAATTACTCTCAATAAAAAAAGGATTATTCTTGCCTTCTTCATTAAATGCACCTGCTCTTATTTTTGAAAAGCCACAGTCAATTATTGTTTGAAATTTTTTATCACTCATTACTTGGCAACTAAATGATTTTTTATTCTCAAATCAATAAATTTATAATCTTTAAAATTATCATTATTGATAAGTTTTTTAGATAAATTTAATGACGCTACAATATGTTCTTGTGGTAGCTTAATCAAAATATCTTTATCAGTTAAAATATCCCACCTACCTGATGGGAAAAAAGATAATTCTTTTAAATTTGAAAAAGAAAACATAGATTTTTCGATATTTTTTTTAAATGACAAAAAATCATGAGAATTAAATTCACCAAAGATGTATGGGAGTAGCTCATTGTTACTTTTATCTTCAATTAATTTACCATTAGCACCTACTAGATATTGACTATTATTAGAAACTCGAGCAATAAATTTAGTTGGTTTAATTTCAATGTTAAGTGTTGATGGGTAAATTTTTTTAATATTAAACTCTTGTATAATATTATGTTTTTCTAAAATCTTTCTTATTTCATCTTCATTAATGACAAATATACTTTTGTATAAAAGGTTATTAAGGTTATTTAAGATCTCTGAATTTTTTCTCTCAGAAAGACCTGTAATATTAATTTTACTTATTGATGAAGACAATTTTTTTTGATCGTTTATAAACTTTGCACTAGTCGTGCTTAAAATGAATAAAAATAATAAATAAATTATTATCTTATTTTTTTTACCTATTAATTGACGCATCTTTTAGAATCCATTCAATTAATTTTATAAAACTTATACCTTTATGTTGTGCAATCTCAGGGACTAATGAAAGTTTAGTCATTCCAGGCTGAGTATTAATCTCTAGTAAATAAAACTTCTCATTAAAAAATTTAAAATCTGATCTCGTAACGCCTTTACAGCCTATAATTTTATGTGCTTCTCTTGCTATGCTAGTAATTTTAGCTAGATTATTTTTACTCAAATCTACAGGAATTAAGTGCTTGGTCTTAGCGCTAGAATTATATTTTGCCTCATAATCATAAAACTTTCTTTTAGGTTCAAGTTCAATTGTACCAAGTGTTTTATTATCCATTATTGCAACTTGGATTTCTCTACCTGGTATAAATTCCTCAATTAATATTTTATTATACCCTTTTAATGCTTTTAGATTTTTTATTATATTAGTCTTGTCACAAATATATACATGAACACTGGATCCTTCATTTATAGGTTTTGCTACTACAGGGAATTTTAATTTTTTTTCAATTAATTTTATAATATTAAGCTTATTTTTTTTATGATTAAATTTAATATATTTTGGAGTAAGTATTTTATTTTTTATAAAAATTTTTTTTGAAATTTCTTTATCCATTGCTATAGATGATGCAATTATACCTGAGTGGGTATATGGAATTTTTTTAGTCTCTAAAATTGTTTGAATGTATCCATCCTCACCAAATTGTCCATGTAGCGCATTAAAAATAACATCTGGTTTAAATAATGAAATATCCTTTGATAAATTTTTATCAGGCTCACTAATTAAAACCTTATATCCATTTTTGATTAACTCTTTAGCAACTTGTTTTCCAGTATCTAGGCTAATTAGCCGTTCCTTGGATATACCACCAGATAATATTAAGATTTTTTTTTTCATTTTATTTTAAAATTTTAATTTCTTTTTCTAATACTATTCCAGTTTTTCTTTCCACACTTTTTTTAACAAATTCAATCAATTTATTCATATCTTCAAAGCTAGCATTATTTTTATTTACAAAAAAATTACAGTGCTTATTTGAAATATGAGCATCTCCAAAACTGGTATCTAGTGCTACAGATTCTTTTATCAATTCCCAAACTTTTTTATCAGTTTGATCAATTGGATTCTTGAATGTACTGCCACTTGTTTTTAATTTTGTTGGTTGTGTATTATCTTTCTTTTTCTTTAATTCTAAGACTTTTTTTTCGATTTCTTCTTTATTTTTTCTTGATCCATTAAACGATGCACTTAAAAAAATTAAGTCCTCTTTTAAATCATTGCTTCGGTATTTGAATATAACTTTACTCGCTGGTATTGTTAAAACCTGTCCATTTTTATCAATTGCTTGGATTGATACTAGCACATCTTTAAATTCTTTATTAAAACATCCAGCATTCATCCTTAGCCCCCCACCTATAGTACCTGGTATGCATGCTAAAAATTCAAATCCACCTATTCCATTATTCAGCGCAAAATCAGAAAGTTTTTTATCAAGACAGGCACTGCCTGCTATTATGACATCATTTGGTAATATGGAGATATTGGAAAAATTTTTTCCTAACTTGATAACAACACCATCAAATTTTTCTTCACTTATAAGAGTATTCGAGCCCGCACCTAAGATATATACTTTTTCTTTTTCTCCAAATTTTTTTAAAAATAAAATTAAGTCAGGCAAACTATCCGGTCTAAAGTAAACTTTGGCTTGTCCACCAATATTAAACCAATTGCTCTTTTTTAAATCATAATCAAAGTGAATTTTACTACTAATTTCATTAGAAAATTTTTTTATTTCTTCAATGCTCATTTGATCAATTCTGGTAATTGTCTCATCCATGTTGAAATTGTGCCTGCACCCATACCAACAACTATTTTTTTACCAAAAATAGTATTTTTAATAAATTTTGCTAATTGATACTGATTTTCAACCATAAACAGTTTTACTTTTGAATTTTTAATAATATCTTTTGCAAAATTATTATATTTAAAACCTAATTTTATTTTTTCTCCAGCTGTATATATGGGGCATAATATTACAACATCAGCTTTTTTAAATGATAAACTAAATTCTTTTTTAAGATCTTTTAGTCTGGAAATTCTGTGTGGTTGAAATATACAAATTACTTCTTCCTTCTTATAAGCAGCCCTCACACCATTTAACACTTCTCTAATTTCAGTTGGATGATGGGCATAATCATCATAAAAATTAGTTTCTCTATGTGTAAAAATTTTATTAAATCTTCTTTGAACACCCTTAAATTCTCTTAATCCTTTTTTGATAATATTTTGTGATATTCCAATTGTTAATGCCACAGCTACTGCTGCTGTGGAGTTTCTAATATTATGAATTCCTAATAATGGTAATTTAATTTTTCTTATATCTAAATTCTTTTTTCCTGGCAAATTTATAGCTAGGTCATATTGAGAATATTCTTTTTCTTGTTTTATATTTTTAATACAAAAATGTGATTTATGCTCAATTCCATATGTATAATAATTCTTCATTTTTAATTTACTTAATAAATCTTTATTATTTTTGTCATCTATACAAATAAAAGACTTCCCAAACGAAGGGACTTTATTGATAAATTTAATAAATAATTCTTTAAGATCTTTCATTGAATTATAAAAATCCATATGCTCACGATCAATATTTGTTACTATAGAATAAGTTGGTGGTACATGTATGAAGCTACCATCTGACTCATCAGCTTCTAATATGCACCAATCACTTTTACCTAGTTTTGCAGAATTTTTTATTGCATTAAGGACACCGCCATTAATAATTGTTGGGTCCAATTTTGTTTTTGAAAATATTGAGGCTAATAGAGACGTAGTTGTTGTTTTTCCATGTGAACCTGTAACAACTATATTTTTTGTTAAAGAGACTATATTTGCCAACATCTCTCCTCTTTTATAAATAGGTAATTGTTTTAGTTTAGCTTCAATTAATTCAGGGTTATTATTTTTAATAGCTGATGAAATGACAACAATTGTTGCTTTTGCTATATTTTTTTTAGTATGTCTAATTGTAATTTTGATCTTATCTTTTTTTAATCTTTCAATATTCTTATTTGCAAGGACGTCGCTACCCTGGACATTAAACCCCATTCTTTTCATAATGAGTGCAAGGCCACTCATACCGATACCCCCTATACCAACAAAATGTATAATTTCAGTTTTAGCTAATTCAATTTTCATTAATAACAGATATAATTTTTAGATTTATATTATTCCATGTGTTTTCATAGTTAAAATCTTTCATGTTCTTTTTTTTAGCAAGATATTCTTCTTTATTATCAATAATATTAATTAGTTTATTGAGTAATATTTTCTCATCTACTTCCTTTTGATTTAGCAACCAATTAAAGCCAAGTTTATTATAAAAATAAGCATTTTCGAATTGATGGTTATCTTTTGCGGTTGGCAAAGGTATTGCTAAATACGGAATCTCGGTAAAATTTAACTCAGCTAATGTTGATGCACCTGCTCTAGTAATGCATAAATCTGTTTTTTTCATAAAGTTTATAACATCATCATTAAAATTGAATAATTCACAATTAATATTGTTATTTTCATAAGTTTTTTTAAAACTTTCAAAATTAATAGAACTAGTTTGTTGATAAATTTTAAGTTTATATTTTTTAGATAATTTAATAATCGTATTTTTAACTAAATCATCAAATATTTTAGCTCCTTGACTGCCACCTATTATAAGTAAATTAATTTTATCTAAGGAATTATTATTATCCTTCTTATCGTAAAAAATTTTTCTTAATAATGCTGGAATTACTTCAATTTTATTTTTAAACTTAATAGGAAATTTTTTGATATTATTAGAATAGCAAAATATTTTTTGGCAGTAACTTATAAATAGCTTATTTGATTGACCTAAAACCATATTTGGTTCAAATAATAACAACTTAATATTTAAAATTTTAGCACCTAAGCATAGGGGTAGCGACATATATCCACCTGTCGAAATTAATATATTAATTTTATTTTTTCTTAAAAAAATAATAGATTTTAAGATCAAAACTATCATTGAAAGAAAATCAAATAGCAATGTTAGTAAATTTTTTGAAATTGGCCTTACATTAAATATTTTTAAATTGTATTCATCTTTGTTTAAAAATTTAACACCCCTAAGATCGGATGTCATAGAAACATCAAAATTATTCTCTAAGTGTTTATATATTATAGTTGCAGGTATAACATGACCTCCTGATCCACCGGTACTAATCAATATTTTTTTATTCATTTAATTCATTTTTCTTTTTGTTAAATTTAAAATTATTCCAGATAATATAGAAACTCCTACAATTGAAGAACCCCCATAACTTAAAAATGGCAATGTTATTCCTGTTGTGGGAAATAGCCTTATATTTACCCCAAGGTGTATTAGTGCTTGAAAAATTATTAGGCTTATTACTCCTGTTAGCACTAGTTTATTTTTTTCGCTTTTTTCTAAGTAAATTTTTTTAAAAACAGAATAAATAAAGAATAAAAATAAGATTAATAACAATATTATTGCGACAACACCGAACTCCTCAGAAATAACTGAGACTATATAATCGGTATGAGCCTCTGGGACCCTTGTTTTTAAAGTTCCTTCTCCAATTCCTTTGCCAAAAAAACCACCACTACTGATTGCCTCTATAGCTTTATCTGATTGAAAATTATGCGTTCCTCCATCAGGGTTAAAGAAAGATAGAATACGACTTTTTATATAAATAAATTTTGGGATAAAAAAAACCACATACAGCAGCGTTAAAATAGCAAAACTTATAAATATTAAAATGAATAGTAGATTTATGCCAGATACAAAAACTAATATTGCCCAAGATAAAAATACCAACAACGTTTGACCGATGTCGGGCTGAATTATTAATAGTAAGCAAGTTGGGATAATAGCAATAATAGTCAATAAATACTTGATATAAATATTATAATTTTTTTCACTACATAAAATTGTTGCTACAAAAATAATTATAAATGGTTTTAATAATTCAATTGGTTGAAATTGAGGAAGAAAAAAAAATTCAACCATCTTTTTGATCCTTTAACTTCAGTACCAAAAATTGGAACTAAAAATAATAGAAATAAAGTAACAAAAAAAAGATAAATAGAAATTATAAAAAGATTCTTTTCACTTAAAGAAGAGAAAAATACTAAAGTTGCAAACCCAATAAAAATATAGGTCAGATGCTTAAAAAAGAAAAAATAATTATTTGTATCTAATTTATCAGAAGCAATTAATGAAGTTGAAACTAAAGAAAAAAATAAACCTAAACTAAATAAAAATATTATTAATAAAAAAATTGTTTTATCTATATTTTTCCACCAGTTATAATACATTAAGTTGAGTGAATTAATATTTATCATCTTATATTTTTTT